>NZ_JAVRFL010000005.1:0-258623 GCF_031845925.1 Micromonospora reichwaldensis
GGGTGGGGTGGGTGGGGGTTGGTGGGGGTTGGTCAGCGGCGGACTACTCGGCGGGGCTTGGTGGCCCTCAGTTCCGCGTAGCGCTTCAGGGACTGCGAGCGGTGGTCCAGGCCCAGCGCCGTGAGGAGCAGGTAGCCGAGCAGGACACCCACGCCGGCCGCCGCGAGGTAGAGCCAGATCTGGGCGAAGAAGGTGCCCGCGCCCCCGCCGAACGGGTTGTCGCCGACCAGCAGCGGCCCGACCAGCACCGTCAGCAGCAGCGCGATCCCGACCGCGGCGGCCAGGTCCGCGCCCCAGGCCGAGACGGGCCGACGCCTGCCCCACACGAAGGCGACCGCCGCCAGGACCAGCCCGATCACCACGAACATCCCCAGCGACACCCGGTCGGCGGCGGCCGTGTCGTCGCCGTCGAAGCCGAACCGGGTGACCAGCCGGGCGACCACGTTGACCGCGAACAACGCGACCGCGAGAACCCCGATCGCGCGCCACCGCTCACTCATCGCACGCCTCCCGCCGTACCGCCCGCCGGAGCGGCGGGCCTCCTGGCAGGAATGTCTACCACCGGAACCTGTGCGCCGTCAGTCCCCCGACCGGACCGGTGGCGGTGCCAGGATCTGCCGGAAACCCATCACCGCGAAGGTCATCGCGCCGGCCACGATCATCGCCAGGCCGACCCAGTTGTCGCCGGTGACGAGCAGGTCCCCCTCCGCGGTGCGGACCGCCGCCACCGACATCAGGACGAACCAGGGCGTCGCGGGCAGCGCCACCGCCCACCGGCGACCGACGGCCTCGTGCGCGAACCAGCTGAGCGCGATGTTCGCGCCGATGGCGACGAGCACCGAGACGCCAATCAGGTGCCCGCCGACCCGGACCGTGGCCAGCAGCAGCTCCAGCACCGCGGTGAGCGTCCCGGCGAGGACGGCGACCAGCCCGCCGGCCACCCGCAGGGCGAGGTCGAGCAGCCACCGGGACCGCCCGGACGGTGGCGGGGCGGTCTCCTGCGGGGCGGTCGACATCGACGCGACGGGCAGGGTCACCGGTTACCGGCCGCCGTGACCGGGGACCGGTCCGGACCGTCGGCGACGTCCAGCCCGGCGAAGAGGTCGTCCTCCCAGCCGTACGGGCCGCTGCCCGGCCCCCGCCCGCCCACCGCGAGGGTGTAGTACTCCACGCCCATGAACTCGCTGCCGAAGTTGCCGGCGATCGAGTAGAGCCAGGAGGCGTCGGGGATCTGGGTGGCGTGCGCGCGCATCGCCGCCTCCTTGGCGGCGTGCTGGTCCGTGGCGTCGATCCGGGCGGCGATCTGCGCGTCCGGGGTGCCGAAGGGCAGCTCCGAGATGTCCTGGATGCCTGCGAAGGGGTTGTCCGCCGACTCGGCGAAGTGCGTCAGGCCGGCCTCCAGCACGCTGAGCGGCATCGCCGTCCAGTAGACCTTCGCCGGGGCGAAGCCCTCCGCGTCGGCCAGCTCGTACGCGCGCATCGCCACCCGGTGCGCCTGGATGTGGTCCGGGTGCCCGTAGAAGCCGTTGTCGTCGTACGTGACCATGACCTGCGGGCGTACCTCCCGCATGATCTCCACCAGGTGCCCGGCGGCCTCGTCGAGGTCGGCCTGCCAGAAGGCGCGGGGGTGCTCGTTGGTGGCGAGGCCCATCATGCCGGAGTCACGGTAACGGCCGGCGCCGCCGAGGAAACGGTGGTCGGTGACGCCGAGCGCGGCGCAGGCGGCGTTCAGCTCGGCGATCCGCCAGCCGCCGAGCTGGTCGGCCTCGGCCGCGGCGAGCTGGGCGAGCGCCGGCACGTGGATCTCGCCCTCCTCGCCGAGGGTGCAGGTCACCAGGGTGACGTGAGCTCCGGCGGCGGCGTAGTGCGCCATCGTCGAGCCGGTGCCGATGGACTCGTCGTCGGGGTGCGCGTGGACCAGCAGGAGGCGGCGGTCAGGCAGCGTCGTCACGCCGGTCACTCTATCCGGCGGTTCTCCTCCGCCGGCCCCGACGCGTCCGCGCAGGTCGGCCACATCACCCCCGGTCCCCGCTCTACGATCTGGACTGTGGACTTTCCGGAGCTGGCCGCCCGCACCCGCCGGTTCAGCCGCGGATCGCCGCGGGCGGTCACCGTGGCCGACGACGGCTCCCGGGTGGTCTTCCTGCGCTCGGCCGGCCCGGAGGACCCGGCCGACGCGCTCTGGCAGCTCGACGTGGCGACCGGCGAGGAGCGGCTCGTCGCCGACCCGGCGGCGCTGCTCGGGGCCGACGCGGACGCCGACGCGCTGAGCCCGGGCGAGCGCGCCCTGCGCGAGCGGCTGCGGCTGAGCGCCTCCGGCATCGGCTCCTACACGCTGGACGGCGCCGGCCGGGTGGCGGTCTTCGCGCTGGCCGGGCGGCTGTTCCGGGCCGACCTGGTGCATGGCGACGTGGTCGAGGTGGCCACCGTCGGCCCGGTGCTCGACCCCCGGCCCGATCCCACGGGGCAGCGCCTGGCGTACGTCACCGACGCCGCCGAGGGGGTCCGGCGGGGGCAGCTGCGGGTGGTCGAGCACGACGGCACGGACACCCTGCTGGCCGGCGAGGACTCCGGGGTGACCTGGGGGCTGGCCGAGCACATCGCGGCCGAGGAGTTCCACCGCTACCGCGGCTACTGGTGGGCGCCGGACGGTCGTGCGGTGCTGGCCGCCCGGGTGGACGAGTCCCGCGTGGAGCGCTGGCACCTGCACGACCCGGCCGACCCGGCGAGCCCGCCGACCACCGTCGCGTACCCCCGGGCGGGCACCGCGAACGCCGAGGTCAGCCTGCACCTGCTGGATCTCGACGACGGCTGGGTCGACGTGCACTGGGACCGGGAGACCTACCCGTACCTGACGGCCGTGCACTGGGCCGACGGGGGCCCGCTGATCACCGTGCTGCGCCGGTCCCAGCAGCACGGCCTGGTGCTCGCCGTGGACCCGCGCACCGGCGAGACCCAGGTGCACGCCGAGCTGGCCGACCCGCGCTGGGTGGAGCCGATCCCGGGCACCCCGGCGCACCTGCCGGACGGCCGGGTGCTCGTCGGCGGCGAACTCGCCCACGACGGGTACGACGCCCGCTGCCTCTTCGCCGACGGCACCCTGCTCACCCCGCCCTCGCTCTACGTGCGGCGGGTGGTGGGGCGGCTGCCCGGCGGCAGCGGCCCGGCCGACCTGCTGGTGGAGGCGAGCGACGGCGAGCCGAGCGAACGGCACCTGTTCCGGGTGCGCACCACCATCGGCGGCGGCGTGGACGCCCGCCGGATCACCACCGACCCGGGCTGGCACACCGCCGCCGTGGGCGGGGACGTGCTGGTGGTGGGGTGCGCCTCGCTCGACCACGCGGGCGTCCGGTGGACGGTGCGGCGGGGCGAGCAGGAGGTGGCCGTGCTGCGCTCGCTCGCCGCCACCCCGCCGTACGCGCCGCTGCCGCTGCTGGAGCGGGTCACCGACCGGCGGCTGCCGACGGCCGTGCTCTACCCGGACAACCACGTCACCGGCCGGCGGCTGCCGGTGCTGCTGGACGTCTACGGCGGGCCGGGGCACCAGGAGGTGCTCGCGGCCCGCGCGGCGTGGCTGGAGCGGCAGTGGTGGGCCGACGCCGGCTTCGCGGTCGTCACCATCGACAACCGGGGTACGCCGGGGGTGGCCCCCTCCTTCGAGAAGGCGATCCACCGGCGGGTGGCCGACGTCGTCCTGCTCGACCAGGTGGACGCGCTCACCGCGCTGGCCGGCAAGCACCCGGACCTGGACCTGGAGCGGGTGGCGGTGCGCGGCTGGTCGTTCGGCGGCTGGCTGGCCGGGCTGGCGGTGCTGCGGCACCCGGAGCTGTTCCGGTGCGGCATCGTCGGGGCGCCGGTCACCGACTGGGCGCTGTACGACACGGCCTACACGGAGCGCTACCTGGGCCTGCCGGACGACGGCACGGACATCTACGCGCACCACTCGCTGGTGGAGCTGGCCGGCGAGCCCGTGCCGGCCGGGGAGGCGGCCCGGCCGCTGCTGCTGGTGCACGGCCTGGTCGACGACAACGTGGTGGCCGCGCACACGCTGCGGCTGTCGGCGGCGCTGCTGGCGACCGGCCGGCCGCACTCCGTGCTCCCGCTGACCGGGGCCACCCACATGGCCGCCGGCGGCATCGCCGAACGCCTGCTCAGGCTGGAACTCGACTTCGTCCGCCGGCACCTCTAGCCGCGCCCCGGCGCGGCCGTCCCCGCCGCCGTGGGCCGCCCGGGTGGCGGGCCCGCCGGGCAGTCGCGGGTCGGCCGGGCGGTGGCGCCGCCGAGCAGTCGCGGGCGGCCCACCGACACGGCGACCCCCGGCCGACGTCGTTGTCGACCGGGGGTCGGTCCGTGCGTGTCACCGCGGAGGTGTCAGCGCGTCACGGGCGTTGTCACTGCTTGACGTACGCGTCCACGAAGCTCGGCCAGCCGAAGATGCTGCCGATGAAGATGCCGCCGGCCTTCTCGCCGTGCGCGATGGAGACCACCTCGACGTAGAGCGGCACCGCCGGCGCCGTCTCCTTCATCAGCCGCTCGTCGATCTTGCTCCACTCGTCGGCCTGCTTGGCCGGGTCGAGCGCGAGGATGCGGTCGAACTCCGCGTTGAGCGCCTCGTTGTTGAGCTGCGAGGTGTTGCTGTTGCCCTCGGCCTTGATGCCACGGCCGTCGAAGAGCACCGGCAGGATCGACGCGCCGCTGGGCCAGTCGGCCGCCCACGAGTCGACCCAGAGGTCGTACGGGTTGTCCTTCTTCTTCACCGTGTCGAGGTAGCCGTCCTCGGGGATCGTCTTGATCGTGACGGTGAAGCCGGCCTTCTCCAGCGCGTTCTTGATCTGGGTGGCCCGCTCCTGGGAGCTGGTCACGTCGGAGGTGAGCAGCACCAGGTTCTGCGTCTTGCCGGCGAGCAGTTCCTTGGCCTTCTCCGGGTTGCCGCCGTCGCCGGCCGGGTACGCGTCGAACTGCTTGTAGCCGAGCGTGGTGGGCGGCAGCAGCGTGGTCATCGGCACGGCGCCGTAGGGGCCGCCGAGGTTCTTGGTGATGCTGGTGCGGTCGATCGCGTGGTTGATCGCCTGCCGCACCGACAGGTCGGTGACCCGGGCGGTGTTGATGCTCAGGCGGTACGCGTTCGGCGTGGCCGCGACGATCATCCGCTCCTTGAGCTTGGGGTCGCCGGTGACCTTGGCGAGCAGCTCCGACGGGACACCGCCGGTGGCGACCGCCGCGGCGTCGTTGCCGGTGCCGGCGAGCACCCGGTTGGTCTGGGCGGCCTGGTCCGCGCCCAGCGACCAGACGAACTTGTCCGGGTACTGGTGGCGCACGGCGTCGGTGGCCGGGTCCCAGTGCTCGTTGCGCTCGAGCACGATCTCGACGCCCGGGGTGTGCTTGGTGAACTTGTACGGGCCCGAGGAGAACGGCTGGTTGTCCAGGTTGACGCCGGTGTCCTTGTCGGCCGGCAGCGGCGCGGTGGCCGGCAGCGAGACGGCGAACGGCAGGTCACAGCGGGGCTTGTTGAACTCGAAGCGCAGGGTCTTCTCGTCGGGCGTGGTCAGCCCCGGCGGCAGCGAGGTCTTGTTGGCCTTGAAGTCCCACTTGGTGTCGTACTGCGGGCTGTCGACCAGCCACTCCTGGAGGTAGGTCGGGCCACCGGTGAGGTCCGGGTCGAAGGACCGGGCGATGCCGTACGCGATCTCCTTGCTGGTGATCGGCCGGCCGTCCTCGAACTTCACCCCCTGCTTGACCTTGAACTCCCAGACCTTGCAGTCGTTGTTGACGTTGGTGCCGGGGGTCTCGGCCAGGTCGCCGACCAGGGTGACGTTGCCCTTGCCGTCGTCCTTGAACGTGGTGAGGAAGCGGGCGTAGAGCTGGCTTCCCATCAGGCCGGCGAACGAGTAGATCCGCTGGGGGTCCATGTGGGAGATCTTGTTCTCCCGCAGGATGTAGAACGTGCCGCCCTTGGCCGCGCCGGGCACCTCCGGCGCCGGGCCGAGAGAGTCCTTGGGGTCGGTCGCGATGGCACCGGTGCGCGGCTTGGTGGTGTCCACCCCGCCGGTGTCGTCACCGGTGTTCTCGCTGCACGCACCGAGGGAAACCATCAGTGCGATCGCACCGCCCAGGGCGGTGACGCGTCTTGCTCGCATACTCACTCCTCCGGATCGCCGATGAAGGAAAGCTTCGCCTAGCCTTCAATGACGGTAAATTTCGAGCAGATAACGGGGCTACAACGATCGGCACCCGGCACGCCTCGGGTCAGCCGAGGCGCACCCGGGGGTCGATGAACGCGTAGAGCAGGTCGACGAGCATGTTGGCGACGACCACGAACAGGGCGGCGATCAGCACCGTCCCCATGATGGTCGGCAGGTCCCCCTGGCTGACCGCCTCCACCGCCGTACGCCCCAGCCCCTGGATGCCGAAGGTGGTCTCGGTGATCACCGTGCCGCCGAGCGCCGTGCCCACGTCGAGACCGGCGATGGTGACGATCGGCGTGATCGCCGCCCGCAGCGCGTGCTTGCCGTACACCTGCCGCTTCGGCATGCCCTTGGCCCGGGCGGTACGGACGTAGTCCTCGGAGAGCGTCTCCAGCATCTGGGCGCGGGACAGCCGGGCGTAGATCGCGGAGAAGAGCAGCGCCAGGGTGACCCAGGCCAGCACCAGCCCCCGCGCCCACTCCACGGGATTCTCGAACAGCGACGTGTACCGCGGTGTGGGCAGGATCCGCAGGGTGTAGACGAAGATCAGCAACAGGACCGCGCCGACGAAGTAGAGCTGGAGCGAGGCGAAGGTCAGGGTGAGGCCGATCGAGATCCGGTCCAGCAGCGAGCCGCGCCGCAGGGCCGAGAGCATGCCGAGCCCGACCCCGATGGCGAGCCACAGCACCGCCGCGGGCAGGACGATGCTCAACGTCACCGGCAGCACCCGGGCGAAGGTGTCGGTGACCGCCTCGCTGTTGACGTACGAGTAGCCGAGGCAGGGCGCCGCGCACTCGCCGCCCTGCGCGCTGCCCAGGTCGCGGCCGACGAAGATGCCCTTCATGTAGTCGGCGTACTGCTGCACCTTGGGCTCGTTGAGCCCCAACTCCGTCCGCACCCGCTCCAGACGCTCGGCGTTGCAGTTCTTCGGGCACATGCCGGTCACGGGGTCGGCGGGCAGCGCGAAGAACAGCAGGAAGCTGACCACACTCACCGCGAACAGCACCGAGATCGCCAGCAGCACCCGCTTCACCAGGAAGCGCACCATGCGCAGTACCCCTTACCGTGACGACTTCGGGTCGAGCGCGTCACGCAACGCGTCGCCGAAGAGGTTGAACGCCAGCACGAGCGCGAAGATCGTGATGCCGGGGAAGAAGACGTAGGCCGGGTCGGTCTGCAGGTAGTCGATGCTCCGGTAGATCATCCGGCCGAAGCTGGGCACCGACTCGGGCAGCCCGACGCCGAGGAAGGACAGCGCCGCCTCGCTGGTCACGTACGACGGCACCAGCAGCGAGAACGACACCAGGATCGGGGCCCAGATGTTCGGCAGCAGCTGCCGGAAGAGCATGTGCCCCAGCCCCGCGCCGCTGGCCTTGGCCGCCTCCACGAACTCGCGTTCGCGCAGCGACACCACCTGACCGCGCACCAGCCGCGCGGTGCTGGTCCAGCCGAACGCGGTGAAGACCACGATCAGCGTGGTGACCGCGAACCAGGTCGGCACCTCGTCGCGCGGACCGTAGAAGCGCAGCGAGAACGTCGGCACCACGGCCAGCGCGAAGATCAGGAACGGCATCGCCAGCGCCACGTCGGTGATCCAGCTGATCACCGCGTCCACCACCCCGCCGAGGTAGCCGGCGAGGATCCCGAGGACCACGCCGATCGTCGTGGTGATCAGGGCCGCGCCGAGCGCGATCAGCAGCGAGGTGCGGATGCCGTAGATCATCCGCATGAAGATGTCCCGGCCCAGGCCGGGCTCCAGACCGAACCAGTGGTCGCCGCTGATCCCGCCGACGTATCCCAGCGGCATCCCGGTGCTGTCCAGCAGCTCGCCGAACTGCTCGTTCGGCGTCACCCCGTAGAGCCGCTGGACCAGGGGCGCACCCACCGCCAGCAGCACGAAGAAGACCAGCACCACGCCGCTCACCAGGGCCGTACGGTCGCTGCGCAGCCGGCTGCGGACGAGCTGGCCCGGCGAGCGGCCGACCAGCGTCTTCCCCTCGCCGGCGTCGCCGCCGGATTCGATCTCGGCCAGCGCCGTGCCCTCGACCGGGGACAAGCTCACTTCGCCACCTCCTCGGCGGTCGTGCCGACCCCGGCCGTCCCGGGGTCCGCCGACCGCGCGTCGTCGCCGGCCGGTCCCGTGGTGGCGCCGACCGGCCCCGTCTCCGGAAAGTGGCAGGCGGTGGACTGGTCGCCGCCGTCGCGCGGCACCAGCGCCGGCTCCTCGGTGGCGCACCGCTCCTGCGCCTTCCAGCACCGGGTGCGGAAGCGGCAACCCGACGGCGGGTCCAGCGGCGTCGGGACGTCCCCGGAGAGCCGGATCCGGCCCGCCGCGCCGAGCTGGGTGACGTCGGGGATGGCCGAGAGCAGGGCCCGGGTGTACGGATGCTGCGGGCGTTCGTAGATGTCGTCCCGGTCGCCGATCTCGACGACCTTGCCGAGGTACATGACGGCGACCCGCTGACAGAAGTGCCGCACCACGGCCAGGTCGTGGGCGATGAAGACGAACGCCAGACCGAGGTCGCGTTGCAGGTCGCGCAGCAGGTTGACCACCTGCGCCTGGATCGACACGTCCAGGGCGGAGACCGGCTCGTCGGCGACGATCAGCTTGGGTTGCAGGGCGAGCGCGCGGGCGATGCCGATGCGCTGCCGCTGGCCGCCCGAGAACTCGTGCGGGTAGCGGTTGTAGTGCTCCGGGTTCAACCCGACCAGTTCCAGCAGCTCCTGGACCCGCTTCTTCACCCCGCCCGGCGGAGTGATCCCGTTGACCTGCAACGGCATCGCCACGATCCGACCCACGGTGTGCCGGGGGTTCAGCGACGCGTACGGGTCCTGGAAGATGATCTGGAGGTCCTGCCGCAGCGCCCGCAGCTCGCGGCGGCCCGCGTGGGTGATGTCCCGCCCCGCGAACTCGATGCTGCCCGCCGTGGGCTCCAGCAGGCGCACCAGCATCCGCCCGGTGGTCGTCTTGCCGCAGCCGGACTCGCCCACCAGGCCGAGCGTCTCGCCCGGGCGCACGTCGAAGTCCAGCCCGTCCACGGCCCGGACCAGGCCGGTGCGCCGCAGCCCGTTGCGCACCGGGAAGTGCTTGGCCAGCCCGCGCACCCGCAGCAGCGGCTCACCGGTCCCGGCCGGTCGCACCGGCGCCGTGTCTGCCTGGGCACTGGTCATCGGGCCACTCCCACCTGGGCGATGTCCTCCGCGTACAGCCGGGTCCGGTCGTCGGCGGAGAGGTGGCACGCCACCAGGTGGCCGGGCGCGCCCGCCGGGCGCAGCTCCGGGACCTCGGTGCGGGACCGGTCGCCGTTGCGGTCGGCGTAGCGGCAGCGCGGGTGGAAGGCGCAGCCGGACGGCAGGTTGATCAGGCTCGGCGGGTTGCCCTTGATCGGCACCAGGTCCGCGTCCGCGTCGCCGCGCAGCGAGGGCACGCTGGAGAGCAGACCCCAGGTGTACGGGTGCTGCGGCCGGCGGAGCACCTGCTCGACGCTGCCGTGCTCGACGGCCCGCCCGCCGTACATGACCAGCACCTCGTCCGCGACCTGGCTGACCACGCCCAGGTCGTGGGTGATCAGGATGATCGCGGAGTGGAACTCGGCCTGGAGGTCGGCCAGCAGGTCGAGGATCTGCGCCTGCACCGTCACGTCCAGGGCGGTGGTCGGCTCGTCGGCGATCAGCAGGTCCGGGTCGTTGACCAGCGCCATGGCGATCATCGCCCGCTGCCGCATGCCCCCGGAGAACTCGTGCGGGTACTGGTCGAAGCGGCGGGCCGGCTGCGGGATGCCGACCCGGCCCAGCATGTCCACCGCGCGCTGGCGGGCCTCGCGCCTGCCGGACTTCGGGTGGTGCACCCGGTACGCCTCGGCGATCTGCCGGCCCACCGTGTAGTACGGGTGCAGCGCGGACAGCGGATCCTGGAAGATCATCGCCATGTCCCGGCCGCGCAGCCGGCGTACCTCCTCGTCCGGCAGGCCGACGAGCTGGCGGCCGCCGACGGAGATCTCCCCGGTGATGCTGGTCCGCTTGGCGCCGTGCAGCCCGAGGATGGCCAGCGAGGTGACGCTCTTGCCCGAGCCGGACTCACCGACGATGCCGAGGGTGCGTCCCCGCGCCACCTCGAACGACACCCCGTCGACGGCGCGTACCACGCCGTCCTCGGTGTCGAACCGGACCCGCAGGTCGCTCACCCGCAGGTAGGGGTCCTGGCCGGAGCGCTGCTCCGGCACGTTGGGGCGGTCCGGTTTCCCGGACGGCGCCGACTCCGGCCTGTCCACGACCGCCTCCCTCAGCGACGAAGAGAACTTACAGGAAAGCACTGAGGGTGAAAATAAGCTACATAACCGGAGCTGTCAGCGGGCCACAGCGTAACGACTCTGCAACGGGCGTGAACAGTCCTCACCTCGGCATTCACCGGCGTTGACCTCACGCCCCCGGACAGCGGGTGCGACGATGGGCGCGGCAGTCCCGCAAGGATGTCCCCCGGCACGAGGTGGAGGTGACGATGACCGCGGCGGTGTTCGGCCACGACGGCCCGTGGAGTGAAGAGGAGTACCTCGCCCTCGACGAGACGCAGCAGCGTGTCGAACTCTTCGACGGGAGCCTTCACGTGACCCCAGCCCCCACGCCCCGCCACCAGAACATCTCCGGTGAGCTGCGGGCCGCCTTGCGAGGACCGACGCGGGAAGCCGGCCTCCGCGTCCTGGAAGCGGTGAACGTCCGGCTCCGGCCGGGGCGCATCCCCATCCCGGACCTCGTCGTCACGGCCCCGATCGACCTCGACGATCCCTGGATCGAGGCGGCCGACGTGAGGCTGGTCTGTGAAATCATCTCGCCGGGCAACGCGGCCACCGACAAGGTGCTCAAGATGCACTACTACGCGGCGGCCGGCATCGAGTGGTATCTCCTGGTGGAGCAGGAGACGCTGAGCGTGCACGTCTACCAGCGGCAGGGCGCCCACTACGTCGAGCGGTCGGTGACCAAGGCCGGCGAGACGCTGGAGCTGACCGAGCCGGTCCGGGCCACGATCCGGCCGGCGGAGCTGCTCGCCTGACGGGCCGCCGCCGCGGGACGCTTTTCGGGTGAGCCGCTCCGGTACGCCGGACAGGCGCCGGGTGAGGTTCTTAACATCCGGACATCGATCACCGTGCGGGGCTTTCCACCGGCCGGGACACACGGGACACTGCCTTGCGCGGACGGCCCGCGAAGATCGGCGTAACGTGTGTCACTTAGCTGCGCCGTATCGCCGGCGCGGTCGTTGGTGTGCGCATGACGTGGCAAGCGGGTGCGGGTCTGCCGGTCCGCGTTGCCGACCGGAACTTGATCCGCCCGTGAGGGTCCTGTCAGGGAGACGACTCTAATGACATCAACGGCAACGAGGCCGCGGGGAGCGCGGGCGCGCGCCGCCATCGCGGCGAAGACGTTGCGAACCGACCGCTGGTGGCTCGCCCCGCTGATCACCGTGATCGGGCTCAGCGCGTGGGTGGCGTACGCGACGGTCCGGGTCTTCATGCACGACTTCTACTGGGTCGAGGACTACCACTACCTGACCCCGTTCTACTCACCCTGCGTGACCGAGCGGTGCGTGGAGGGCGCCTCCCACTTCGGACGGTTCCTGCCCGGCTGGTGGATCATCCCGGACGCGGCGCTGACGCTGCCGTTCCTGCTGCTGTTCCGGCTCACCTGCTACTACTACCGCAAGGCCTACTACCGGTCGTTCTGGCTGTCGCCGCCCGCCTGCGCGGTCCCCGACGGGCACAAGTCCTACGGCGGCGAGACCCGGTTCCCGCTGCTGGGCCAGAACCTGCACCGCTACTTCTTCTACGCCGCCGCGATCATCTCGCTGATCAACACCTGGGACGCGGTCCTGGCCTTCCACTCCCCCAAGGGCTTCGGGTTCGGGCTGGGCAACATCGTCCTGCTCGTCAACGTGGTGATGTTGTGGGCGTACACGATCTCCTGCCACTCGTGCCGGCACATCATCGGCGGGCGGCTCAAGCACTTCTCCAAGCACCCGGTGCGTTACCGGGCCTGGACCTTCGTCTCCGCCCTGAACGTCCGGCACATGCAGCTCGCCTGGATCACCCTCGGCACGCTGGCCCTGACGGACTTCTACGTCATGGCGGTCGCGGCCGGCTGGTTCAACGACCTGCGGTTCATCAACTAGAGGGCCCCTGACATGACCAACACAACGCGAATCGAACGACACCACTACGACGTCGTCGTGATCGGGGCCGGTGGCGCCGGCCTGCGCGCGGCGATCGAGGCCCGCCTCGCCGGCAAGAAGACCGCGATCATCTCCAAGTCGCTCTTCGGCAAGGCGCACACGGTGATGGCCGAGGGCGGCGCCGCCGCCGCGATGGGGAACGTGAACAGCCGGGACAACTGGCAGGTGCACTTCCGCGACACGATGCGCGGCGGCAAGTTCCTCAACAACTTCCGGATGGCCGAGCTGCACGCGAAGGAGTCGCCGCAGCGGATCTGGGAGCTGGAGACGTACGGTGCGCTCTTCGACCGCACCAAGGACGGGAAGATCTCGCAGCGCAACTTCGGTGGCCACGAGTACCCCCGCCTGGCGCACGTCGGCGACCGGACCGGCCTGGAGCTGATCCGCACCCTCCAGCAGAAGATCGTGTCGCTCCAGCAGGAGGACAAGCGCGACCACGGCTCGTACGACGCCCGGATCAAGGTCTTCTCCGAGACCACGATCACCGAGCTGCTGCTCGACGGCGACCGGGTCGCCGGCGCGTTCGGCTACTACCGGGAGTCCGGCGAGTTCGTCCTCTTCGAGGCGCCCGCGGTGGTGCTGGCGACCGGCGGCGTCGGCCGCTCCTACAAGGTCACCTCGAACTCCTGGGAGTACACGGGTGACGGGCACGCGCTCGCGCTGCGGGCCGGCGCGACGCTGATCAACATGGAGTTCCTCCAGTTCCACCCGACCGGCATGGTCTGGCCGCCCTCGGTGAAGGGCATCCTGGTCACCGAGTCGGTGCGCGGCGACGGCGGCGTGCTGAAGAACTCCGACGGCAAGCGGTTCATGTTCGACTACGTCCCCGACGTCTTCCGCAAGCAGTACGCGGAGACCGAGGAGGAGGCGGACCGCTGGTACACCGACCCGGACAACAACCGGCGCCCGCCGGAGCTGCTGCCGCGTGACGAGGTGGCCCGGGCGATCAACAGCGAGGTCAAGGCCGGGCGGGGCACGCCGGCCGGCGGCGTCTACCTGGACATCGCCTCCCGCAAGCCGGCGGAGGAGATCCGTCGCCGCCTGCCGTCGATGTACCACCAGTTCAAGGAGCTGGCCGACGTCGACATCACGAAGGAGCCGATGGAGGTCGGGCCCACCTGTCACTACGTGATGGGCGGCGTCGAGGTCGACCCGGACAGCGGGGCCGCGTTCGGCCACGTGCGGGGGCTCTTCGCCGCGGGCGAGGTGTCCGGCGGCATGCACGGCTCCAACCGGCTCGGCGGCAACTCCCTGTCCGACCTGCTGGTGTTCGGCAAGCGCGCGGGCGGCCACGCCGCCACGTACGCCGACAGCCTCCCCGCGCGCCCGAAGGTGGGCGTCGCCGCCGTGGAGGCCGCGGTGGAGACGGCCCTGGCCCCGTTGCAGCGGGACACCGGCGAGAGCCCGTACACCCTCCAGCAGGACCTCCAGGCGGTGATGGGCGACCTGGTCGGCATCATCCGGCGCGAGGGCGAGCTGGTCGACGCGCTGGGCAGGCTGGCGGAGCTGCGGGAGCGGGTGGCGAAGGTCAGCGCGAGCGGCGGCCGGCGCTACAACCCGGGCTGGCACCTGGCGCTCGACCTGCGCAACATGCTGGTGGTCTCGGAGTGCACCGCGAAGGCGGCGCTGGAGCGGCGGGAGTCGCGCGGCGGGCACACCCGGGAGGACCACCCGGCGATGGATCCGGCGTGGCGTCGGGTCAACCTGGTCTGCTCCCTCGACGGCGACACGGTGCGCCTGGAGCGCAAGCCGCTGCCGAGGATGCGCCCGGAGCTGATCGGCCTCTTCGACCGCGCGGAGCTGGCCAAGTACCTCACGGACGAGGAACTCGCGGAGTTCGACGCCCAGGTCGCCGACGTCGAGACCGAGAAGGAGCGCTGACGCATGGGTAACCAGAACCCCCAGGGGCCCGGGAAGCCGGGCGCGAAGCGCCAGTTCCGCATCTGGCGCGGCGACGAGAACGGCGGCGACCTCCAGGACTACATGGTGGAGGTCAACGAGGGCGAGGTCGTCCTCGACGTCATCCACCGGCTCCAGGCGACCGACGCCCCCGACCTGGCCTGCCGCTGGAACTGCAAGGCCGGCAAGTGCGGCTCCTGCTCGATGGAGATCAACGGCAAGCCGCGGCTGAGCTGCATGACCCGGATGTCCACCTTCACGGAGGACGAGACGGTCACGGTCACCCCGCTGCGCACCTTCCCGGTGATCCGGGACCTGGTCACCGACGTCTCGTTCAACTACGAGAAGGCGCGGGAGACGCCGGCGTTCGCACCGCCGGCCGACCTGGCGCCCGGCGAGTACCGGATGCAGCAGGTCGACGTGGAGCGCTCGCAGGAGTTCCGCAAGTGCATCGAGTGCTTCCTGTGCCAGAACGTCTGCCACGTGATCCGGGACCACGAGGAGAACAAGCAGGCGTTCTCGGGGCCGCGGTACTTCATCCGGGCGGCCGAGCTGGACATGCACCCGCTGGACGCGAAGAGCGACCGCAAGGAGTACGCGCAGGCCGAGCAGGGCCTCGGATTCTGCAACATCACCAAGTGCTGCACCGAGGTCTGCCCCGAGCACATCAAGATCACCGACAACGGGATCATCCCCATGAAGGAACGGGTCGTCGACCGCAGGTACGATCCCCTCGTGTGGCTTGGTAGCAAGATCTTCCGGAGGGGTCAGGTGCCTCAGACCATCGTGACCAGCGAACACGCCAGCGGCGCGGTGCGCGGCAGCGCGGCCCACGGGGGCGTGCACTCGCACGCGGGCGGCTCACACGACCCGCGGGCCGAGGTGCAGGCGCAGCGCGGCGTCAACTGGGACCGCGAGGTGCCGAGGCCGACCGCGCCCGCCGTCGACGACCACGGCAGGCTGCCACTGACGGAGCTCACGTTCGACCGGGCGGCGGCGCCATCGCCGTTCGGCGACGACGTGACCTTCCCGCTGCCGCCGGAGCACCTGAACTTCGCCCACCCGGAGCAGGACAAGCACTGACATGCGCTGACGACGACGGGGGCCGCGGCTGATGCCGCCGGCCCCCGTCCTCTTTCGGCTCGGATGTCCGCTTCCGCTCAGGCGGCCAGGATGGGCCGGAGGGCCGCGACGATGGGTGCGTCGGCCGGGAGCCAGGTGACGCTGTCCAACTCGTCAGCGGAGAGCCAGCGCAGCGCCGAGTGTTCGAGGGCCTGCGGCTGGTCGTCGTGCAGCAGGCGGGCCGCGTACACCTTGAGCACCGAGCGGCCGTGGGCCATCCGGACGTTGCGGCCCACCCGGTCGCCGATCTCCACGCGTACGGCCAGTTCCTCGGCGCACTCGCGGGCGAGCGCGGCGGTCTCGCTCTCGCCCGGCTCCACCTTGCCGCCGGGGAACTCCCACATGCCCGCCACCTCGGGCGGGGCGGAGCGGGCGCAGGCGAGCACCCGGCCGTCCCTGATGATCGCCGCCCCGACGATCACCCTGAGGTCCCGTCTCTCGGCCTGCCCGCCGCCATTCGCCCGTTCGGTCCGCACGGGCGTCCAGCGTGCCAGATCAATCGGCGGTTTGGGTAGCGTGGCCGACCGTCAGGGCAGGAGAACCCGGAAGTGTGGGCGTGGACACACCCAGCATGCGAGGACAGACTAGAAGGCACCGACAAGACACGGGACGGCGACGATTTGGCCACAAGCCGGCAACGGCGCCTGGGAGGTGCGGTGATGCGCGCGCTGTTCAGCAGTCGATCCAAGCACGACTACCTCGACGACGCTCTCACCCTGCTCCCCGGCTGGATCCGCGAGGGTGAGCAGATCCGACGCACCCTCGCCATCGACGACTCGCAGCACGCCGCCCTCACCGAGCGGGTGAAGGTGGTCGCCGACGCGCTGCACCTGCGTCCGGAGATCAGCCGCCGGGCCGACCAGACCCGGATCCGGGTGGGGCACGGCAACGCGCCGCTGACCGAGGGGGAGGTCCTGCTGGCCGCCCGCATCGAGGACGCCTACCGCGCCGTCACCCAGCCCTGACCCCGTTCCGCCCGGAGCCCCGGCCCGGACCGTCGGCCGCTCAGGCGGCGTCCTGGGGGTACCAGCGCAGCTCGACGGAGTTGCCGTCCGGATCCCGCACGTAGAGCGACGTGGCGCTGCCCCGCGCGCCGAACCGGCCCACCGGCCCCTCGACCACGGTGAAGGCACCCGACGCGACGACCTCCGCCCAGTCCAGCGGCTCCACCACCAGACAGAAGTGGTCGACGTTGGATTCGCCCCGGTCCCTGCGGACGAGGTCGATGATGGTCCCCGCGTCGACCCGTACCGAGGGGAACGGGACCGCGCCGGCCCGCCACTGGTCGACCCGCACCGGGGCCAGGCCGAGCAGCCCGCAGTAGAAGTCCAGCGCGCGCTCCACGTCGGTCACGTTGAGCACCAGGTGGTCGAAGCCCGTGACCCGTACCAGGGTGCGCAGCTTCTCGCCGGTCTCCCGCAGTGGGGCGTCGAGATCGGCCAGGTAGTCGGTGACTGTCGTCGTTTCCATGCCCCTCACGATCCGCCGGCTGGCGGCGTCGACCAAGACACGATCGCACTACCATCGTTGAGCCGGATTCAACGATGGGGCGGAACGTGCTGGAACGACACGAGCTGGAGACCTTCCTGACCCTCGCCGAGGAGTTGCACTTCGGCCGGACGGCGGAGCGCCTGCGGGTGACCACCGGGCGGGTCAGCCAGGTGGTCAAGAAGCTGGAACGCCGCGTCGGCGCCCCGCTCTTCACCCGCACCAGCCGGGTCGTCCAGCTCACCCCGATCGGGCGGCAGCTCGCCGAGGACCTGGCGCCGCTGGTCGTCGGCATCGACGACGCCGTACGCCGGGCCGTCGACGCGGGACGGGGCGTGACCGGGCGGCTGCGGGTCGCCTTCCTCGGCGAGTGGACCGCCCCGACGCTGCTCAAGGCCGTCGCCCTGTTCTCGCAGCGCCACCCCGACTGCCAGGTCGAGGTGCGGGAGGTGCAGCTCTTCAACTCCCGGCAGAGCCTGCTCGACGGATCCGTCGACGTCCTGATGGCCGCGTACCCCTTCGACGGGATGGCCTGTGGGCCGGCGCTGCTTCAGGAGCGGCGGTTGCTCGCGGTGGCCGCCGGGCACCCGTTGAGCCGGGAGGCGTCGGTCTCCCTGGAGACGCTCGGCGACCACCCGGTGGTGCAGTACCCGGCCGTGACCTCGGCGGAGTTCAAACGCGACCGCACCCCCGAGCAGACCCCGTCGGGCCGGCCGGTGCCGAAGGGGCCGGCGGGCAACACGTTCTCGGAAATGCTGACGCTGGTCGCGATGGGGCGGGGGGTGCTGCCGGTGGGCGAGCACACGCGCCGCTACTACCCGCGCCCCGACGTGGCGTACGTGCCGATCCGTGACGCGCCACCGATCCGGCGGGGCCTGGTCTGGCGGGAGAGCAACGGCACGGCCCGGGTCCACGAGTTCGTGCGGGCCGCGACCGACGCGAACACGACCTGACGGGCGCAGCGCCGGCAGTGATCTTCGATTGGCGCGCGCGGCCTACCGTGGGGGCATGGCGAACGCGACGTACGACCGCAAGGAGCAGTTCCAGCAGATCCAGAGCGGCCTGCTCCACGGAGAACAGATCATCGCCGTCTACGACGCCGTCGGCACCGGCACCGGCTTCATCGGCCTGACCGATCGGCGCGTCATCATCCAGGACCGCTCCTTCGTCGGCAAGCGGTACGCCATCACCAGCATCCCGTACTCGAAGATCACCAGCGTCAGCGTGGTCAGCAACAAGTCGTGGGGCGGCTCGTTCTTCTCCACCGGGGCCATCGCGATCCACGTCGGCACGCACACCTACGAGGTGGAGTTCCGGGGCGCCGACAAGAGCCACCACGTGCACAACGTGATCCTGCACCACATCAGCTGAGCTGGTCGGCGCGCTCCAGCAGGGCGCGGCGCTCCGCCCCGCGGTGGGCGTCGGCGGCCCGCCGGAACAGCGCGGCGGCCCGCTCGCGGTCGCCCTGCCGGGCGGTCAGCTCCGCCTCGGCGGCGACGGCGAGCGGGTAGCCGTCCAGCGCCCCGCCGGCCCGGGCGGCGGCCAGCAGCGCCAGCCCCGCCGCCGGCCCGTACGCGTAACCGTGCGCGACGGCGCGGTTCAGCTCGACCACCGGCGACGGCTGCCACCCGGCGAGCCGGTCGTACGCCTCGGCGATCGCGACCCAGTCGGTGGCCTCGGCGGACGCGGCGGTGGCGTGGCAGGCGGCGATCCGGGCCTGGAGGGCGTACGGGCCGTCCGCCGGGACCCGCGCGAGGATGCCGACGCCCTCGGCGATCGCGGCGTGGTCCCAGCGGGCGCGGTCCTGCCGGTCGAGGGTGAGCAGGTTGCCGTCGCGGTCGCGGCGGGCGTCGCGCCGGGAGTGCTGGAGGAGGAAGAGGGCCAGCAGGGCGGCCACCTCGGGCTGGCCCGGCATCAGCCGGTCGAGCAGCCGGGCCAGGCGGATCGCCTCGTCGGCGAAGGCGGGCTCGCCGTCGGCGTCGTAGCCCCGGGTGAAGAGCAGGTACAGCACGGCGAGGACGCCGGGGAGCCGCTCGGCGAGCATCGGTCCGGTCGGCACCCGGTACGGGATGCCGGCGGCGGCGATCTTCGCCTTGGCCCGGGTGAGCCGCCGGGTCATGGTCGACTCGGTGACCAGGAAGGCCCGCGCGATGTCGGCGGTCGGCACCCCGCAGACCGTACGCAGCGTCAGGGCGACCCGCGCCTCCAGCGCCAGGGCCGGGTGGCAGCAGGTGAAGACGAGCCGCAGCCGGTCGTCCACGATCTCCCCCTCCCCCGCCTTTCCCGGCTCGGGCTCCGCTCCGGTCAGCGTGAGGACGGCCAGCTCACGCAGCTTGCGCCGCTCGACCGAGGAGCGCCGGAGCACGTCGATCGCGCGGTTGCGGGCCACCGTCATCAGCCAGCCGCCCGGGTTGGCGGGCACGCCCTCCACCGGCCACCGGGCCAGCGCGAGCGCCGAGGCCTCCTGGGCGCAGTCCTCGGCCAGGGTCCAGTCGCCGGTCACCCGGATCAGCGTCGCGACGATCCGGGCGTACGACCCGGTGCTCGCGGTGGCGACGGCCTCGGCCACCGCGAGCCGGTCGGTGGGGCCGTCAGCCACCCAGGCTGACGATCGGGCGTAGTTCGAGCCGGCCCTCGCGGGCCATCGGGTGGGCACGCGCCACCTCGATCGCCTCGTCCAGGTCGGCGCACTCCAGCAGGTCGAAGCCCACGATGACCTCCTTCGTCTCGGCGAACGGACCGTCGGAGACCAGCAACTCCCCGTTGCGGACGCGGACCGTGGTGGCCGCCGTCGTCTCCGCGAGCGCGTCGCCCGTCAGCCGCCGCCCCCGGGCGTCGTTCTCCGCCACCCACGCCTCGATGTCCGGCCAGTCGGCCCGGTCGGTGTCCGGCTCGCTGTCGGTACAGACGAACATCAGGTATTTCATGTCGCTCCTCGATGTCGGGTACTCACCAGGGTGACGAACGGGGGACCCGGTTCCGGACGACGTGCGACCGGCGATCTCAGAATCTCGCGGGGCGGCGGGTGCACGGACCGTCGTGGTCGGCCCGCAGCAGGCAGCGCCGGCCCTCAGGCAGCAGCGTGTCACAGAAGACCCGGTGCCGCAGGTGCTGCGCGTCCTCGGCGGAGACCGTGGTCTCGCCGGGGTCGGTCTGCGCGAGCACGCTCGCCCACCGCGCCACGACCCGCGCCAGGCGTACGGCGGAGAGCAGGTCCCTCGTGACGACCGGCAGGTGGATGACGAAACGCTCCCGCGCGGCTCTCATCAGTGTTGACCTCCGGCGAGTACGCGGATGCCCACGGGCGAGGAGCGGCGGAGCATGCAACTCGACGAGGGCGTGCCGGTGCTGGAGGTTCGCCACCCGGAGGGCACCACGGAGGTGCTGGCCGGCGACCAGGTCGAACTGACCCGCCCCACCGCCTGACCCGCCCCCGACGCGCGACCGCGCGTCCAGCTACACGGCGAGTGGAACACCACGTGCGTCAAAACGCCTGGTTGACACCCGTGGCGTTCCACTCGTCCCGGCGGCTGCGGGCTAGCGGGGCGGTCGGGCAACGTCGTCGGGCGGCGGGCGGCGGGCGGCGGGCGGCGGGCGGCGGGCGGCGGGCGGCGGAGCAGGTCGGAGCGGAGCAGGTCGGTGGCGGGTCGGTGGCGGCGGCGGTCACTGCTGGTCCAGCAGGAACGGGGTGTCCGGGCAGGTCAGGCAGACGAAGATGCGCAGCGCGCCGTGCCGGCCGACGACGACCCCGGTCGGCTCGTACGGGTCGTGGTCGGGCTCGCCGTCCGGCCGCGTCGGCTGCCACCGGCCGGTGCCTCGCTCGGAGGAGGCGACCACGAGGGCCAGCGTGGTGGGGCCGGCGCAGCGGGGGCACGGCGTCGGGCGCAGGTCGGTGAGGCTCCAGTCGGCGTAGCCGCCGACCTTCCAGCCGGGCGCCATGACGGTGTTCACGTAGTTGTCGTCGTCGTACTCGCCCTCCTCGTCGACCAGCGTCCGCAGCGCCTCCGGCAGTTCCTGCGGGTACGGGTACTCGACGACCTGCTCCGGGTGCAGCCGGCACGGCCGGGGCACGTACTCGTCGTTCCCGATCTCGCCGCGCGGCGGCTGGCCGAGGAGATCGGTCAGGTCCGCCTCCCGCCGCCAGCGCAGCTCCACCGTCGGCCCCCACGGGCCCTCGGCGTGCTCGAACGGGCACCACAGCACCTGCAACAGGTCCGCCCCGCCGGGGCGCGGCAGGTCGGGGACGTCCTGCGCGCGCAGTTGCGCCAGTGGGACCATCGGGTTCGGCGCGGGGTGCGGTCGTGGCACGTACCGGTGGCCGACGACCGGGCCGCCGTCGCGCGAGCCCCAGCCGGTGAAGCCCGGGCCGACCACTGTGGCGATCTCCCGGTGCAGCTCGACCTCACCCTCGGCCAGGACGTGCGACTGTGTGCGCCTACGCTCCGCCGCCCGCATCCGCTCCACCAGCTCGGCCGGGACCGGCACCTCCTCGTGCACCATGTGCGGCGCCTCGCAGGTGGGCCAGGGCTCGTCGGCCGGCCAGAGCAGCAGCCCGCCGACGTGGCTCCCGGCGGCCGTGACCGCCCCGGGGCGCGGGTGCAGGCGGGTCGCCGTGCGCCCCAGCTTCTCCAGGCCGGGGTAGCGGGCGAGCACGTCGGGCGGGAGGGGCGGGGTGATCATGGCGAGATCGTAGGCGGTCGACGGCTCCCGTTCAGCCGCCGCCGACGACGTCGCAGGGGTGGGTGTCGCCCGGGTCGTACGGCGTGTCCGCCAACTCGACGGCCTGGGAGTGCGCCAGGGCGAAGTAGACGTGGGCGCAGCGCGGCTCCACCGTGACCGCGTCACCCGCCTCGATCGTCAGTTCGGTCCGCTCGCCGGAGTCCAGGTCGCGGAACACCGCCCGGAGCCGCCCGCTGATCACGTACAGCGTCTCCGTCTTGTGGGCGTGGTAGTGGTTGCCGCGCGGCCGGGCGGCGTCCGGCCGGAACTCCAGGTACGCCAGGAAGCGGTAGGTGCCGCCGTTGACGATCTGGGCCAGCTCGCCGGCCGGCGACTGGATCCGACCGCCACCGTCCGGGATCGGCGGTGACGTCACCGGAAGCCGGCGGAGGCGTACCTTCTGCACCGCCCGATCGTAGGTCCGGCCCGGCGCCGCCCGGCCCGCGACGCGCGCAACCACCTGCGGCGTCAGCGGCGCCGCCTGCCCAGCCGCCAGCCCGCCGCCGTCCAGCACGCCCCCCAGAGCAGGAAGAACGGCGACCACAGCAGCAGGTCCCACCACGCCAGGTCGCGGGCCAGGGCGGCGTGCCCGACCGGCGGCGGCCGGACGTCCGTCAGCAGCAGCACGTCACCGACGAGGCCGTGCCCCAGCGCCCCGACCGACCGGGCGATCATGAGGATGCCGAGCGTCCAGGTGACCGCCAGCAGCAGCCGACGCGGGAGGGCGGCCCGCCAGGGGCGCAGGGTGGCCAGCGCGACCACGACACCGACGACCGCGGCGGCGGCCAGCGCCCAGTGGCTCGCCACGAACAGCGGGTCGCGGGCGAGCAGCCGTTCGCGCAGCTCCGGCGGGAGCGGATCCTTGTCGGCCAGCGCGTTGGCCCCCAGCGCCTGCGCGAGCTTCATCGCCCCGTAGGCCGAGGCGCACGCCGCCGCGCCGTACGCGCCCACCCGCGCCCGGTCAGTGCGCGGCACGTCTCGTCGCCACCGCGTAGGACCGGATCGTCGCCACGAGCAGCCCGATCACGACGAGTCCGAGGACCCCGTGGTACCACTGCCAGCCCACGCCGAGGCCCACGAACCCGTCCACCACCATGATCGTCGCGCCGGCCCCGACGGCCAGCAGCATGCCCGCCAGCGCCAGCAGCATCAGGGGCCTCGGCACCCGCCGCCCCGGCGCCGTGACCGTGGCGAGGGCGAGGCAGGCGCCCGCCACCCCCGACGCGGTGGCCGACCACTGCGCGGTCGCCACGCCCATCACGTCGCGGGCGTAGCGTTCGTGCTCGGCGGCCGGGACGACCGGGCCGCCCGGGAAACCGAGCCGGGATTCGAGGGCGAAGGCGGCCTTGCCCACGGCGTACGCGAGGAAGAGCACCGCCACCGCGTAGGCCGGCCATCGCCGCGTACCGGGAGAAGCATCCATGCTCCCGACGCTAGGCCCGACGGCCCCCGCGCCGACTCCCGAGCGGGAGGGGACCGCCCTCCCCCGCGGGAGGGAGCGCGGACGGCCGCGCGGCCGCGGCGGCGGTGACGGCAAGTGCGGCGGTGACGGCAGGGGCTGGCCGGTGGCACGTGCGGGCGCGCCCCCACCGGTGATCATCGCGGCGTGGAGGCGCGCCCTACCGACAGCGTCGGCCGTGGAGCGGATCCCGTGCGACCCGCTCCAGTTGCCAATATTCCGTAGTTGCCAAGAGTTTGCAATAAGGCATACTGACCGGAAGATCGTCCACTCGCGAAAGGGTCCCCATGGCCGTCTACAAGCTCCCCGACATGCCCTACGACTACGGGGCACTGGAACCCGCCATGAGCGGTCAGATCCTGGAGCTGCACCACAGCAAGCACCACGCCGCGTACGTCAAGGGCAGCAACGACGCCCTCGACCAGCTCGCCGAGGCCCGCGACAAGGGCGACTACGCGGCGCTGGTCGGCCTGGAGAAGACCCTGGCCTTCAACCTCTCCGGGCACGTCCTGCACTCGATCTTCTGGAACAACCTCTCCCCCGACGGCGGCGACCGCCCCGACGGCGAGCTGGCCGCCGCCATCGGCGAACACTTCGGCTCGTTCGACGGCTTCGCCGGGCAGCTCTCCGCCGCCACGAAGAGCGTGCAGGGCTCCGGGTGGGGCGTCCTGGCGTGGGAGCCGCTGGCGCAGCGCCTCATCGTCGAGCAGGTCTACGACCACCACGGCAACGTCGGCCACGGCTCCACGCCGATCCTGGTCTTCGACGCCTGGGAACACGCCTACTACCTTCAGTACAAGAACGTGCGTCCGGACTACGTCGACCGCCTCTGGGACCTGGTCGACTGGGCCGACGTCGCCAGGCGCTTCGACGCCGCGCGCGCCGCCGGCAACCCGCTCACCGTGACGCCCTGATCCGGCCGACCACTGACCGGGTCGTGCTCCCGCTACCGTTCCCACCATGACGGTGGTGCGCTCGATCCTGCTGTTCCTGCTCGCCGCGCTCGCCGAGATCGGCGGGGCCTGGCTCGTGTGGCAGGGCTGGCGCGAGAACCGGGGGCTGCTGTGGGTGGCGGCGGGGGTCGTCGCCCTCGGCCTCTACGGCTTCGTCGCCACCTTCCAGCCCGACCCGAACTTCGGCCGGATCCTGGCCGCCTACGGCGGCGTCTTCGTCGCCGGCTCCCTCGCCTGGGGCATGGTCGTCGACAAGTTTCGCCCCGACCGCTACGACGTCGTCGGCGCGGCCATCTGCCTGGTCGGGGTCGCCATCATCATGTACGCCCCACGCAGCGGCTGAGCGGTGACCGGACGCGGAGATGACGGTGACTGCTACCTTCGGCACCCATGGACGACGCGCCCCCGTGGTACCGGCCGATGCCCGACGTGCTGCTCCTGGTCGGCACCAGCACCGCGCTACTCGGCTATCTGATTCCGTGGTTCCGGGCCAGTGAAAGGCACCGGTGGTCGTATTCGGGCTGGGGCTACCTGAGCGTCGGAGGCGGCTGGACCACGTGGGTGGTGCTTCTCCTCGTGACCGCCATCGGTGCCAGCCTCTGGGCCCGCCGGGCGGTGCAGTTCGCGCAACTCGCCGTTGGCGCGGCGGTGGCCGGAATGTTCCTCGCCGGCGCCGTGGTCGCGGTGAGCCTGGGTGCCCTGCCGGAGCGCAGCCACATCAATTGGGTCGGTGAACTGCCCTTCGGGATGGGCCTGCCGCTGATGGCGGTCGGCTTCGGAACCGTCGTCGCCGGCGCGCTGGCCACCGCCCGCCGCTGACAGTCCTCGGGCGCTCTGTGTGACCCGGTGCGGTGGCTCGCCTGCAAGCCGAAATCGACCACCGTGACAGATCGGTCACGATCTCCGTGCCACATCGGGCTAGGGTGTCGCCGTGACCGCCGACGGAAGTGCGCAGGAGCCGCCACCCGGCAGTGCCAGCCCTGCAACCGTTGCGAGCTGGCGATCTCTTCGCGACGCTGTCGTCGACGAGCTTCGCGCTGTTGGCCTACCGGTCAGCAGCGCGTGGAACGGTGTGGCGGAGAGCGAGAAGCTGAGCGTCGGGGTCCTGGTGGACGTCAGCACCGCGGCAGACGGCGGCGTCCAGATCAGCTGGCGTCAACCGGCCGAGAGGTTGGACCAGCTTGCCGAAGTCCTCGGGACAGGCGAGCTGGTTGAGCCGATGATGCTGCGGTACGGCCAGGTCACCGACGTGTTGACCAGAGCTGCGGCGCTGGTGCTCGGCACGGCTGGCTACGCGGTGGCGCCATCGGAGGGTCCGTACAGCACGCTGGAGTACGACGTGCTGCACGGGCCTGACGCGACCGCGTCGGATGACTGTCGCCAGTAGCCGCTGAGCGCCACCCCCCAGCTGGCTCTGGCCGCTTCCAACCGATCTGTCGTTGTGCGTTGTGCCCCCGATGCGCCCCACGACGAAGGGCCAACCCGCTGACCTGGGCGAACAGGCCAGTTCAGACGTTGAAGCGGAACTCCACGACGTCGCCGTCCTGCATGACGTACTCCTTGCCCTCGATCCGGACCTTGCCGGCGGCCTTGGCCGCCGCCATCGAACCGGCCGCGACCAGGTCGCCGAAGGAGACCACCTCGGCCTTGATGAAGCCGCGCTGGAAGTCGGAGTGGATGACCCCCGCGGCCTCCGGGGCGGTCGCGCCGACCGGGATGGTCCAGGCGCGCGCCTCCTTGGGGCCGGCGGTGAGGTACGTCTGGAGCCCGAGCGTGCGGAACCCGACGCGGACGAGCTGGTCCAGGCCCGGCTCGTTCTGCCCGATCGACTCCAGCAGCTCGCGGGCCTCCTCGTCGGGCAGGTCCACCAGCTCGGACTCGATCTTGGCGTCCATGAAGACCGCCTCGGCCGGCGCCACCAGGGCGCGCAGCTCGTCGAGGAACTCGGCGTTGCCCAGCTCGGCCTCGTCGACGTTGAAGACGTAGAGGAAGGGCTTGGTGGTGAGCAGGTGCAGCTCGCGCAGGTGCTCCAGCTCGATGCCCGCGTCCTTGGCGCCCGCGTAGAGGGTGACGCCGGTGTCGAGCAGCTCGACGGCCTGCTTGGCGGCGGTGACGGCGGCGGCCCGGTCCTTGCGGAGCTTGGCCTCCTTCTCCAGCCGGGGCAGGGCCTTCTCCAGGGTCTGGAGGTCGGCGAGGATCAGCTCGGTGTTGATCGTCTCGATGTCGTCGGCCGGGGAGACCTTGCCGTCGACGTGCACCACGTTCGGGTCGGAGAAGGCCCGGACGACCTGGCAGATCGCCGAGGCGTCGCGGATGTTCGCCAGGAACGCGTTGCCCCGGCCCTGCCCCTTGGAGGCGCCGCGCACCAGGCCGGCGATGTCGACGAACGACACCGGGGCGGGCAGCACCTTCTGCGAGCTGAAGATCTCGGCGAGCGTGTGCAGCCGCTCGTCCGGCAGCCCGACGACGCCGACGTTGGGCTCGATGGTGGCGAACGGGTAGTTCGCCGCGAGCACGTCGTTCTTGGTCAGCGCGTTGAACAGGGTGCTCTTGCCGACGTTGGGCAGGCCGACGATGCCGATGGTGAGACTCACGACGGGCCAGCTTACGCCGATGCCCCACACCCCGGTTCAGGCAGGCCGGTGCACCGGGCCACGCACGACCGATCTTGGTACGGAACGGCCCCTCCAGGGGCGCTCCCGTACCAAGATCGGCACAAGGGACCGGGCCGGCCCGGGTTCGCGCGGCTCGGGCCGGTCAGGCGAGCAGGCGGGGGGTGATCGGGGTCTCCCGGGCGGTGCCGTCGTCGGCGCGACTGACCTCGTACGCCGAGGGCCCCTCGCGGTCCGCGACCGCCTCGACCAGGCGGGTGCCCCGGTAGAGCAGGCCGGTGCCGTCGTCGGTGCAGTGCGCGGTCGGCAGCACGCCGTCGGCGACCAGCTTGTGCATCAGCGGCCGGCGCTGCTCCTCGCTGTCGTAGTGCACGCCGTTGCCGTAGGGCAGCCAGCCCAGCCCGTCGGTGAAGCCGCGCAGGGTGGTGCCGAAGCTGTCGGTGGCCCCGCCGGCGTGCCAGCAGATCGAGCCGGCGGAGACGCCGCCGAGCACCACGCCGGCCTCCCAGCACTCGCGCAGGATCTCGCCGAGGCCGTGCACCCGCCAGACCGCGCAGAGGTTGGCGACGCTGCCGCCGCCGACCCAGATCACGTCCTGGGCGAGCAGGTGGGCGCGGACGTCGTCGACGTTCGGCATCGGGAAGAGCGCCAGGTGCGTCATGCGAAACCGGCTGCCGGCGAACGCCTCGTAGACCCGGGCGAGCGTGGTCGGCTGGTCCCCCTCGGCCTGGTTGAGGAAGCAGATCCTCGGCTCCGGCCCGGCCCCGGCCAGCTCGGCGGCGAGGTCGAAGACGGGGTTGACCCGCCGGGGCCCGCCCTCGTGACGCGGCGCGTAGATACCCATGCTGGTGGCGAGGATGGTCGGTTCACTGGCGGGCACGGTCGTCCTTCCGTCGGGGTCGACGGTGCCCATCCTGCCCGAGGCCGCTCCCCCGCCGCTCAGCGCCCGCCACGCGGGCCCGCCAGGGCCGGTCGCCGGCCCGGGCCGCCGGCCCGCCGCCAGGTCCGCGCCGCCGGTCGCCGGCCCGGGGCTGACGGCCGTCGCCGCCAAGGTCCGCGCCGCCAGGGGTCCGTGCCGCCGGTCAGCGTCCGCCGTCGGTGACCGCGCCCAGCAGCGTACGCAGCAGGTCGGCGAGGCGCCGCTGGTCCTCGGCGGGCAGCGCGTCGAGCAGCCGGCGCTGGACGGCCAGCCCCGCCTCGGCGGCCTCCTCCACCAGTTCGAGGCCGGCCGGGGTGAGGGTGACCTGGAGCCCGCGCCGGTCCGCCGGGTCGGGTGCGCGGCGGAGCAGCCCAGCGCGTTCCAGCCGGTCGAGCCGGCCGGTCATCCCGCCGGAGGTGAGCATCAGCGAGGCGGTGAGCGCCTTCGGCGCCAGCGTGTAGGGGGTGCCGGCGCGGCGCAGGGCGGCGAGCACGTCGAACTCGCCCCGGCTGATCGACCAGCGGGCGTAGGTGCGCTCCTGCTCGTCGCCGACGAGCCGGGCCAGCCGGTAGATCCGGCCGAAGACCGCCATCGGCTCGGGGCGCATTCCGGGCCGCTCGCGCTGCCACTGCTCGACGATGCCGTCGACGTCGTCCCGCTCGGTCACTCCCGGATTGTGCCGCACCTCGCACTCCCGCTTTCACTCGCCACGAAGTAGCTTAGTAGCAAGATACTTAGTAGCAAGAGTTAGCGAGGAACCGTGGACCGACGCCGGCTCGACATCCTGCTCACCGCCGCCGCGCCGACCGCGTGGGGCACGACGTACCTGGTCACCAGCGAACTGCTGCCGCCCGACCGGCCGCTCTGGTCCGGCGTGATCCGGGCCCTCCCCGCCGGCCTGCTGCTGCTCGCGCTGACCCGGCACCGCCCGCACGGCGCCTGGTGGTGGCGCGCGGCCGTGCTCGGCGCGCTGAACATCGGGGCGTTCTTCCCGCTGCTCTTCTTCGCCGCGTACCACCTGCCCGGCGGCGCCGCCGCGGTGCTCGGTGCCACCGGGCCGCTGCTGGTGGCGGGGCTGACGGTGCTCGTGCTGCACGAACGGCCCCACCCCCGGGCGCTGGCCGCCGCGCTCGCGGCGCTCGCCGGGGTCACCCTGGTCGTGCTGCGCCCCGGCGCGGGCCTCGACCCGACGGGCGTCGCCGCCGGGCTGACCGCCACCGCCGCGATGGGCGCGGGCCTGGTGCTGACCCGTCGCTGGGGCCGCCCGCCGGGCGTCGGCACGCTCACCGCCACCGGCTGGCAGCTCACCGCCGGCGGGCTGATGGTGGTGCCGGCCGCCCTGCTGGTCGAGGGGACGCCGCCCGTGCCCGACCCGCCGGCACTGGCCGGCTACGCGTGGCTGACGCTGGTCGGGACGGCGCTGGCGTACGCGCTGTGGTTCCGGGGCGCGGCCCGGCTGCCGGTCACCCAGGTCTCGCTGCTCGGGGCGCTCAGCCCGCTGACGGCCGCCGCGCTCGGCTGGGCCGTGCTCGGGCAGGCGATGACCGGCTGGCAGCTCGCCGGCTTCGCCGTGGCGGTCGGCGCCACCGTGGCCGGGCAGCTCCCGGGACGCCGGCCCGGACCAGCGGGCACCGCGCCCGGCGGGCCGCCCTGGCATCGGTCGCGGGGACCGGCGGGTCGGTCACCCGGAGCGGCGGGTCAGTCGCGGGGCCCGGCCTGGCGGGGCACCACGGCCTCGATCGGCAGGGCACCGGGAGCCAGCTCCCCGGCGGCGGCCAGCGGCAGGGTGAAGCGGGCCTCGGCGGCGGGACCGGCCGCGTACGACTCGCGGAGCATCCAGCGCACCTCGTCGGCCGTCCAGCCCAGCCCGGCGCGGCCGGCGATCTCCCGGACCAGGCGCAGCGCCACCCGGGTGTCGTCGTCGTAGAACCGCATGCACCAGTGGTGCACCCACATGCCCAGCGCGCGGAGGCCGTCGGCGTCGAGCGAGCGCACCAGCCGGCCGCAGGCGGTGTCACCGAACGCCCGCCCCGGGTCGCCGGCCCGGTCCCGTTCGATCGCGCCGACGGCGGCCGGGGCGACCGCACGCATCCGCTCGTAGAAGCGCTGCACCACCGCGCCGTCCAGCGGAGGGTGCCCGTCCCGTGTCGACGCCGCCCGCCGACCCGCCACGCTCGCCATCGCCGCACCCCTTCTTGAGTTGGTGGCCGGACGGTACCGACCACAACCGACACTTTCGGCGCCGGGCGTCCGGTTCAGGCCCGCACGGCCACGTCCGATTCCCGCGAGCCAGGGACGCCTGGCAGGGGCATCATCGGTGACGTGGAGTTGGACTTCGAGCGGTGCTACCGGGCGGTCGACAGCCGCGACCAGCGGTTCGACGGCTGGTTCTACACGGGCGTCACGTCGACCGGGATCTACTGCCGGCCGTCCTGCCCGGCGATGACGCCGAAGCGGCAGAACGTCCGGTTCTTCCCCTCGGCCGCCGCCGCCCAGACGGCGGGGCTGCGCGCCTGCCGGCGCTGCCGGCCGGACGCCGCCCCGGGCTCCCCCCAGTGGGACGTACGGGCCGACGTCGTCGGTCGGGCCATGCGGCTGATCGCCGACGGGGTGGTGGACCGCGACGGCATCCCGGGGCTGGCCGCCCGGCTCGGCTACACCGAACGGCACCTGCACCGGATGCTGCGGGCCGAGATGGGCGCCGGTCCCCTGGCCCTGGCCCGGGCGCAACGCGCGCAGACCGCCCGGACCCTGATCGAGACCACCGGGCTGGGCATGGCGGAGGTCGCGTTCGCCGCCGGGTTCGGCAGCGTGCGGCAGTTCAACGACACGGTCCGGGAGGTGTTCGGGGCGGCCCCGTCCGAGCTGCGCACCGCCGGCCGCCGGTGTCCCGCGCCGGGCGGGGCGGGCACGATCACGCTGCGGCTCGCGTACCGCCCGCCGCTGCACGCGGAGGCGCTGCTGGACTTCCTCGCGCTGCGCGCGCTGCCCGGCGTCGAGGAGGTGCGCGACGGGACGTACCGGCGGGGCCTGCGGCTGCCGCACGGCGCGGGTGAGGCGGCCCTGACCCCGGCGGACGGGCACGTGACGGCGACGCTGCGCCTGACCGACATGCGCGACCTCGCCCCCGCCGTGGCCCGCTGCCGTCGCCTGCTCGACCTCGACGCCGACCCGACCGCCGTCGACGGCACGCTCGCCGCCGACCCGGCGCTGGCCGGGGTGGTCGCCGCCGAGCCGGGCATCCGGCTCCCCCGCTCGGTCGACGGCTTCGAGATGGCCGTGCGCGCGGTCGTCGGCCAACAGGTCTCCGTCCGCTCGGCCCGCACCACCCTCACCCGCCTCCTGGCCCACCTCCGCCCGCCCGCCCCCGGCCCCACCGGCGTCGATCAGATGGTCCGGGCCCGCTCCCGGCAGCCGGGACCTCCTGATCTACCAGCGGAGGGCGCCGGGCGGGCGGACTGGCTGCGGGGGTTTCCGGGCGCCGAGGAGGTGCTCGGGGTGCCGGACGAGGTGTTCGGGATGCCGGCCGGGAGGCGGGAGACGATCCGCGGGCTGGCCCGCGCCGTCGCCGACGGGTCGCTGGACCTGGCACCGGGCGGGGACCGCGAGGAGACCGTCCGGCGGCTGCTGGCGCTGCCCGGGATCGGGCCCTGGACCGCGGGCTACGTGGCGATGCGCGCCCTCGGCGACCCGGACGTCCTGCTCCCCACCGACCTCGCCGTACGCCGGGGCGCCGCCGCCCTCGGCCTCCCCGACGCCCCCGCGACCCTCGACACGTACGCCGACCGCTGGCGCCCCTGGCGCTCGTACGCGGTGATCCGACTCTGGAGAGCAGCATGAGCATGAACGACAGCACCGTCATCGACACCCCCGCCGGGCCGCTCAGCATCGTGGCCGGCCCGGACGGCGCGGTCCGGGCGGCGGGCTTCACCGGCGATCCGGAGAGCCTGCTCCCCCTGATGCACCCGGCCCTGCGGGCGCCGCTGCGGCACCGGGCCGACCTCGGCCCGGTCAGCGTCGCCGTGGCCTCCTACCTGGACGGCGAGCTGGCCGCGATCGACGCCGTGCCGGTCCAGCAGCACACGGGGGGCGCGTTCATGGCGCACGCCTGGCAGGTGCTGCGCGAGGTGAAACCGGGCGACCCGGTGACCTACACCGGTTTCGCCGGGCTGGCCGGCCGCCCCGCCGCCGTACGGGCCGCCGCGGCGGCCTGCGCCCGTAACGCCGCCGCCCTCTTCGTCCCCTGCCACCGGGTGCTGCGTACCGACGGGACGCTCGGCGGCTACCGCTGGGGGCTGGACGTGAAGAAGTGGCTTCTCGGGCACGAGCGGCCATGACGGGAAGCCGACACCTGCGCCGGCCCCGTTTGAGGCTACCGTCGGGTAGTGCCTGCGGAAGGTGACGGCGACCCGGCCTGCCCGGTCGATGCCGGCCGGCACCCGCTGCACAACCTCTGGCGGCTGCGCCACTACCTGCGCCCGCACGCGGCCGAGTTCGGCTGGCTGCTGCTCGCCGGCCTCGCCGCCACCGGGGCCGGCATCGCCGTACCGCTCGTCGCGCAGCGGGTGGTGGACGGCCCGGTGGCCCGGCAGGACCCGGCCGGGCTGTTCCGGCTGGCCGGGCTGGCGCTGCTGCTCGGCCTCGTCGAGGCGCTGCTGATCTTCATCCGGCGCTGGGTGCAGTCGTCGTCCTCGATGCGGATCGAGGCGGCCATCCGCGAGGACGTCTACGCCCACCTGCAACGGCTGCCGACCAGCTTCCACGACCGCTGGCAGTCCGGCCAACTGCTCTCCCGGGTCACCAGCGACCTGTCGGTGCTGCGCCGGTTCCTCAGCTTCGGCCTCTTCTTCCTGATCCTCAACCTGGTGACCTACCTGGCCGTGGTGACGCTGCTGATCCGGCTGCACCCCGCGCTGGGGCTGCTGGTGGCGGCGAGCGCGGTGCCGCTGTTCCTGATCAGCCGCCGCTTCGCGCGGCACTACCACGCGGCCTCGCGGCGGATGCAGGACCAGCAGGGCGACGTGGCCACGCTGGTCGAGGAGACCGCGCAGGGGCTGCGCACGATGAAGGCGTACGGGCGGGGGCCGGAACTCGCCGCCCGCTTCGCGACCGGCGCGCGGGCGCTGCACGACACGGGGGTCGGCAAGGGCCGGCTGCTGGCCCGCACCTCCGCCCTGCTCGACCTGGTGCCCAACCTGACCCTCGGCGTGGTGCTGGTCGCCGGCGCGGCGGCCGCCGCGGGTGGGGTGCTGACCATCGGCGAACTGGTCGCCTTCGTCAGCCTCCAGCTGATGCTGATCTGGCCGGTGCAGTCGCTGGGCTGGATCATCGCCAACGGGCAGGAGGCCGCCACCGCCGCCGACCGGGTGCGCGAGGTGCTGGACACCCCGCCGGCCATCGTGGACGCCCCGCACGCGCTCGCCCTGCGCCGCGCCGACGTACGCGGGCGGCTCCGCTTCGAGCGGGTCTCGTTCCGTTACCCGGGCACCACCGCGCCGGTGCTGCGGGAGATCGACCTGACCGTCGAGCCGGGCGAGACCGTGGCCCTGGTCGGGGCGACCGGCTGCGGCAAGAGCACCCTGCTCTCCCTGGTGCCCCGGCTGCACGAGGTGACCGGTGGGCGGATCACGCTGGACGGGCACGACCTGCGCGAGCTGCGGCTGTCCGCCCTGCGTCGACTGGTCGGGGTCGCCTTCGAGGAGCCGACGCTGTTCTCCATGTCGGTGTGGGAGAACCTCACGCTCGGCCGGCCGGAGGCCGGCGAGGACGAGGTCCGGGCCGCGCTCGCCCTCGCCCAGGCCGACTTCGCGTACGAGCTGCCGTGGGGGTTGGCCACCCGGGTCGGCGAGCAAGGGCTGTCGCTCTCCGGCGGGCAGCGGCAGCGGCTGGCGCTGGCCCGGGCGGTGCTCGGCCGGCCCGCGCTGCTCGTGCTGGACGACCCGCTGTCGGCCCTGGACGTGCACACCGAGGCGCTCGTGGAGACCGCGCTGAAGCGGGTGCTCCGCACCACCACCGCCCTGCTGGTCGTGCACCGGCCCTCGACGATCGCCCTCGCCGACCGGGTGGCGCTGCTGGAGGAGGGCCGGATCACGGCCGTCGGGCGGCACTCGGAGCTGCTCGCCGCCGTGCCGGCGTACCGCGCGGTGCTCTCCGCCGGGCCCGCCCCCGCGCCGCCCGGCGACCGTGGCCTGGTGCGTTCGTGACCGGCGACACCGCCGGCCCCACGAGCGGGGCGGACCTCGCCCGGTGGCGCGGCGTCGCCACCGACCCGGACGCGGACCGCAGCCGCGCCGAGGACACCGACCCCGAGGCGGTGGCCCGGCTCCGGGCCCGCAGCCGGGTGCTGCTGCGCGACCTGCTGCGCCCGCACCGGCGCCGCCTCGCGCTGGCCGTCGCGCTGCTGCTCGGCCAGAACGCCGCCGCGATGGCCGGGCCGTACCTGGTGATGCTCGGCATCGACCGGGCGATCGCGCCGCTGCGGGCCGGCGAGCCCGGCCCGCTGCTGGTCGTCGCCGCCGGGTTCGCCGCCGCCACCGCCGTCGAGTACACCGCCCGCCGGGGTTTCCTCACCCTCTCCGCGCGGATCGGCCAGGCCGTCCTGCTCGACCTCCGCCAGCGGGTGTACGCGCACTTCCTGCGCCTGTCGGTGGCGTTCCACGAGCGGTACACCTCCGGCCGGATGGTGTCCCGGCTCACCAGCGACCTGGACTCGATCGGCGAACTGGTCGGCGGCGGCATCGACGGCCTGGTGCTGGCCGTGCTGTCGATCCTGTCGGTCGCCGGCATCCTGCTCTGGCTGGACGTGCCGCTGGCCGCGGTGACGCTGCTCGCGTTCCCGTTCCTGATCCTGCTGAGCCGCTGGTTCGCGCGGGCGTCGGCGGACGCGTGGCGGCGCACCCGGGAGACGGTGGCGCTGGTCATCGTCCACTTCGTCGAGTCGATGCGCGGCATCCGGGCGGTGCAGGCGTTCCGGCGGGAGCCGCGCAACCAGCAGATCTTCGGGGCGGTCAGCGACGACTACCGGCGGGCCAGCCGGGACGCGTTCCGGCTGATCGCGACGTACTCGCCGGGGATCAAGGTGATCGGCAACGTCACCGTGGCGGTGGTGCTCTGCTACGGCGGCTGGCGGGTGCTGGGCGGGGCGACCGGGGTCGGCGTGCTGGCGGCGTTCCTGCTCTACCTGCGGCGGTTCTTCGAGCCGATGCAGGAACTGAGCCAGTTCTACAACTCGCTCCAGTCGGCCACGGCGGCGCTGGAGAAGCTCGCCGGGGTCCTCGACGAACGGCCGTCGGTGGCCGAGCCGGCGCGGCCCGTGCCGCTGCCCGCCGGGCCGGGGCGCGGGGCGGTCGCCTTCCGGGCGGTCACCTTCGGCTACCGGCCGGACGCGCCGATCGTCGCCGGGCTGGACCTCGCCGTCCCGGCCGGCCAGACCGTGGCGCTGGTCGGGGCGACCGGCGCCGGCAAGTCGACCGTCGCCAAGCTGCTCGCCCGGTTCCACGACCCGTTCTCGGGCGCGGTCACCCTCGACGGGGTCGACCTGCGCGAGGTCGCCGACGCGGAGCTGCGGCGGGCCGTGGTGCTGGTGACCCAGGAGACCCACCTGTTCGGCGGCACGGTCGCGGAGAACATCCGGTTCGGCCGTCCCGGCGCGGACGACGCCGCCGTGGAGGCCGCCGCGCGGGAGATCGGCGCGCACGACTTCATCGCCGCCCTCCCCGACGGGTACGCCACCGACGTGCAGCGGCGCGGCGGCCGGCTCTCCGCCGGGCAGCGGCAACTGGTCGCGTTCGCCCGGGCGTTCCTGGCCGACCCGACGGTGCTGATCCTGGACGAGGCCACGTCGTCGCTGGACGTGCCCACCGAGCGGCTGGTGCAGCACGCCCTCGGCACCATCCTGGCCGACCGCACCGCGCTGGTGATCGCGCACCGGCTCTCCACCGTGGAGACGGCCGACCGGGTGCTGGTGCTCGACGACGGGCGGATCGTCGAGGACGGCCCGCCCGGCCGGCTCGCCGTCGCCGGTGGCCGGTACGCCGCCCTGCACCGGCAGTGGCGCGACTCCCTGCTCTGAGCGACGGGACGCGTCGGGGCACGGGGCGAAACCACGTGGTCCGGCCCCGGGCCACTGCCTACCATCGACGGATGACCGACACGGAGAGGACGGCCCGCGCCGGTGTCCCCGAACGTCCGGGCCTGGACGGCATCGAGGAGACCTGGGCGCGCCGCTGGCAGGAGGACGGCACGTACGCGTTCGACCGCGCTAAGAGGCGGTCCGACGTGTACGCGATCGACACCCCGCCGCCGACCGTATCGGGCGAGCTGCACATGGGGCACGTCTTCTCGTACACGCACACCGACGTGGTGGCCCGGTTCCAGCGGATGCGCGGGCGCACGGTCTTCTACCCGATGGGCTGGGACGACAACGGCCTGCCCACCGAGCGCCGGGTGCAGAACGTCTACGGCGTGCGCTGCGATCCGGCGCTGCCGTACGAGCCGGACCGGCAGGTGCCCGACACTCCGGTGAGCGAGGCCGCCCGCAAGGACCCGACCCCGGTCTCCCGGCGGAACTTCATCGAGCTGTGCGAGCGGCTGACCGTCGCCGACGAGCAGGTCTTCGAGGCGCTCTGGCGGCGGCTCGGGCTCTCCGTGGACTGGTCGTTGACGTACACGACGATCGGCTCGGCGGCCCGGGCGGCCTCGCAGCGGGCGTTCCTGCGCAACCTGGCCCGGGGCGAGGCGTACCAGGCGGAGGCGCCGACGCTCTGGGACGTCGGCTTCGCCACCGCCGTCGCCCAGGCGGAGCTGGAGGACCGGGAGCGGCCCGGGGCGTACCACCGGCTGCGGTTCGCCGGGCCGGGCGGGCGGGAGGTGCTCATCGACACCACCCGACCGGAGCTGCTGCCGGCCTGCGTGGCGCTGGTCTGCCACCCCGACGACGAGCGGTACGCCGACCTGGTCGGCGGCACCGCGCGTACGCCGGTCTTCGGGGTGGACGTGCCGGTGCGGGCGCACCCGCTGGCGGACCCGGCCAAGGGCACGGGCATCGCGATGGTCTGCACCTTCGGCGACCTGACCGACGTGACCTGGTGGCGGGAGCTGCGGCTGGACACCCGCGTGGTGATCGGCCGGGACGGCCGGCTGCTGCCCGAGCCGCCGGCCGGCGTGCCGGGGCAGCCGTACGCGGCGCTGGCCGGGCAGACCGTCAACGGCGCCCGGCGGACGCTGGTGGAGCTGCTGGCCGACGCCGGGGACCTGGTCGGCGAGCCGCGACCCGTCACCCACCCGGTGAAGTTCTACGAGCGCGGCGACCGGCCGCTGGAGATCGTCTCGACCCGGCAGTGGTACCTGCGCAACGGCGGACGCGACGCGGGCCTGCGCGACGAGCTGCTGGCCCGGGGCGGGGAGCTGCGCTGGGTGCCGGAGCACATGCGGCACCGCTACGCGCACTGGGTGGGCGGCCTCACCGGCGACTGGCTGGTCAGCCGGCAACGCTTCTTCGGCGTGCCGGTGCCGGTGTGGTACCGGCTCGACGACGCTGGCGAGCCGGACTGGTCCCAGCCTCTCACGCCGGCGGAGTCCGCGCTGCCGATCGACCCGTCCATCGACGCCCCGCCCGGGTTCGAGGAGTCGCAGCGGGGCCGCCCGGGCGGCTTCGTCGGCGACCCGGACGTGCTCGACACGTGGGCCACCTCGTCGCTGACCCCGCAGATCGCCGGCGGGTGGGAGACCGACCCGGACCTGTTCGCCCGGGTCTTCCCGATGGACCTGCGCCCGCAGGGACAGGAGATCATCCGCACCTGGCTGTTCTCCACCGTGGTCCGCGCCCACCTGGAGCACGGGGTGCTGCCCTGGCGGGACACGGTGCTCTCCGGCTGGATCCTCGACCCCGACCGGAAGAAGATGTCCAAGTCCAAGGGGAACGTGGTCACCCCGATGGCGCTGCTGGAGCAGCACGGCTCCGACGCGGTGCGGTACTGGGCGGCGAACGGCAAGCCGGGCATGGACCTCGCCTTCGACCCGGCCCAGATCAAGGTCGGCCGGCGGCTGGCGACCAAGCTGCTGAACGCGTCGAAGTTCGCCCTCGGGCTGGGCGCCGCCGACGCGCTGCGGGCGCCGGCCACCGAGCCGCTGGACCGCGCCGTGCTCGCCGAACTCTCCGGCGTGGTCGCCGCCGCGACGTCGGCACTGGAGGCGTACGACCACACGGCCGCGTTGCAGGTCGCCGAGGGCTTCTTCTGGCGGTTCTGCGACGACTACATCGAGCTGGTGAAGGAGCGCGCCTACGGCTCCGGACCGGGTGCGGACTCCGCCCGGGCGGCGCTGGCCACCGCGCTCTCGGTGCAGCTGCGGCTGTTCGCCCCGGTGCTGCCGTACGTGACCGAGGAGGTGTGGTCGTGGTGGCGCTACGGCTCGGTGCACCGCGCGACCTGGCCCACCACGTACGAGGTGGACCGGGCGATCGAGGGCACCGGCCAGCCTGAGCTGCTGCGGCTGGCCGCCGACGCGCTCAGCCAGGTGCGCCGGGCCAAGTCGGAGCGGAAACTGTCGATGAAGGCGGAGGTGCCGCTGGCCGAGGCGCTCGGCCCGGCGGCCCTGCTGGAACAGCTGACCGTGATCGCCGACGACGTCCGGGCCGCCGGCCGCATCGCCAAGCTGGACCTGCTCCCCGACCGCACCCCGGAACTCGTCATCGCCTGCGCGTTCTGACCGGCCGGCCCCGTCGCGCTCTCACCGGGCGCGGCGGGGCCGGTGGGCCCAGCGGCGCGGGCGGGGGCCGGTGGGCCCAGCGGCGCGGGCGGGGGCCGGTGGGCCCAGCGGCGCGGGCGGGGCTCACCAGCCGCGCAGCAGCCGCAGGCCGAGCAGGAAGGCGACGACGGCGGGGCCGACCAGCAGGGTGATCGCCTGGAGGCGGTACGGCATCCGGTGCCGGGTCAGCTCCACCGCGTTGCCCAGCACGATCACGCCCGCCAGCATCAGGAACGCGCCCCACATCGGCGCGGCATCGACGCCGACCAGGTCGACGCGGGTCAGTTGCAGCGTCCCGCCGAGCAGCACGGCGCCGGCCAGCGCCAGCAGGGAGACCGCCCGGTGCAGCCCCCGGGCCAACGGATGGACCAGCCGCCAGCGGTAGGTGCCGGCGACCGCCAGGCACGGCAGGATGACCATCAGGGGCCAGCCCCGCCCGAACACGCCGAACATCAGCAGCGCCCCGACCGCGAACACCAGCGCGCCCAGGCAGGCGACCACGTAGCCGGCGAAGGCCCGCCCGCCGCCCCTGGCCAGCAGCGGCCCGCCGGTGGCGGCGATCAGCGCGCCGGGGATCAGCACGAACCCCGCCCACCAGTGGAAGTGCCCGCTGGCCTGCGCGGCCGTGGTGGTCGCCGCCGCCGCCAGCCCGGCCACCGCCAGGCTCACCATCCAGTGCCGACCGGCACCCGGATAGGCCTCCCGCGACATCACCAGCCCCGTCTCCGCGCTCACGCCGTCAGCCTCGCCCAGCCGCCCGGCCCGGTCCATCCGGGCAGCCCTACCATCGCCGGGTCGGGCTGCCCGGAGGCCGTCAGGTCGCGTCCCGGATCCGGGCGGGGCGGCCCGGCCCGTCGGGGGTCAGCTCGTCTCGCCGGCCACGCTGAAGGAGCGGAGCCGGTCGATGGCGAGCGCCGTGAAGCCCGCGCTGATCAACGCGGCCATCACCGCCGCCACCGGGACCGAGACGCCGGCCTCCAGCAGCCCGGTGGGGGCCATCCGGTCGGCGAGGGCGATCACGTACTGCTGGATGGAGAGCACCTTGGTGCCGTTGACGACGTTGCCGAGCAGCCCCTCCCAGATCAGCACGTAGACCAGGCCGAGCAGCACCGGCCGCCGGGTGAGCAGGCTGAGCGCCACGAACAGCGCCGAGTACGCCAGCGCGCCGACCGCCGACGCGGCGGCGAGCGCCAGGCCGAGCCGTACGGAGTGGGCCAGCACGCCCGCCACGTAGATCGGCACGGCGACGGTGACCGCGGTGACGCCGGCGGCCACCGCCAGCTTGGGCAGCACGATCTGCCAGCGCGGCAACGGCTTGGTCAGGATGTGCACGACGGTGCCGTCGTCGATCTCGGCCCCCAGCACGCCGGTGCCGACGATCAGGGCGACCACCGGGAGCACCACGGCCAGGCCGAGGCCGACCAGCACCGGCGGGCCCCACTCGCCCGGGTCCACCCCGATCGCACGGGAGAGCACGGCGAGCAGCACCAGCACGACGGGCAGCGGCAGCAGCAGGAGGAACCGGCGACGCCCGAACAGCCCCCGCACGGTGATCCAGGAAACGGTAGACATGGGTTCAGGCCTCCACGAGGTAGGAGAAGACGCTCTCCAGGGATTCGTCCTCGGGCACCAACTGCCGCACCCGGATGCCCTCCGCCAGGGCGATCTTCGGCAGGACGCGGGTGAACGCGCCGTAGTCGCCGGCCCGCACGGTCAGCCCGGCGCGGCCCAGCTCGACGCCCGTCACCGACGCCTCGGCCATCAGCGCGACGGCGAGCGCCCGGTCGTCGGTGGAGTGCACGGCGAAGACGTGCGGCCGGTTGGTCATCAGCCGGCGGATGGTGCGGAAGTCGCCGGAGGCGGCCAGCCGGCCGGCGACCATCACCTGGACGGTGCCGGAGACCTGCTCGACCTCCTCCAGGATGTGCGAGCTGAACAGGATGGTGCGGCCGGCGTCGCCGAGGCGGTGCAGCAGCTCCATCATGTGCAGCCGCTGGCGCGGGTCCATCCCGTTGAACGGCTCGTCGAGCAGCAGCACCTGCGGCTCGTGCACCAGCGCCGCGGCCACCCGGGCACGCTGCCGCATGCCCTTCGAGTACGTGCCGATCCGGCGGTCCTGCGCGCCCTCCATCTCCACCAGGGCGATCGCCCGGCGGGCCGCCTCCGCCGGGTCCGGCAGCCGGTGCAGCTTCGCGCTGGCCAGCACGAACTCGTACGCGGTGAGGAAGGTGTGCACCGCCTCGCGCTCGCTGACCAGGCCGAGCCGGCGGTAGACCTCCGGGTTGCGCCAGGTGGGCCGGCCGTCCAGGCTCACCGCCCCGCGCGACGGGGCCAGGAAGCCCGCCATCATGTGCAGCAGGGTGGTCTTGCCCGCGCCGTTCGGGCCGAGCAGCCCGGTGACGCCGGGGCCGAGGCTCATGCTGACGTCGTTGACGGCCACCACGTTGCCGTACCAGCGGGAGACGCCGGCGAGGTCGAGGGTGCTGGCGGCGGCGGTCGGCGTCCCCGCCGCCTGGTCGACGCTGATCGTGGTCATCGGGCGGCCACCTTCCGGTATCGCAGCATCAGCAGGGCGACGCAGCCGGCCACGAGCAGCACGGCGGCGACCGCGTAGACCGGGCCGAAGTCGCCGATCGGCACTCCGCCCTCCCCCTCGAACAGCAGCAGGTCGCCGAGCGCCCAGGTGCCCACTCCGCCCACCAACGTCGAGGGCGAGGCGAGGAAGGCCAGTTCGTTGACCGCCTGGGAGGGCATGATCGACAGGGTGCCGACGATCGGGGTGGTCATCAGGAACACGGCCACGATCCCGCCGGCCGCGAACGCCCGCTTGCCGGTGGACGAGGCGACCAGCAGCCCGACCGAGGCGAAGACCGCCGCCCAGAGCCCGGCGTAGAGCAGGCTGGGCAGCAGGTCGAGCAGCTCGTTCCAGACCCCGCGCATGCCGTCGCCGGTCGTGAACGCGGCGCCCAGGAACATCACCAGCTGCGGCCCGCCGAGCAGCAGCCAGAGCGCGGTGGCCAGCGCCAGCAGCTTGGCCAGCGGGTAGTCCGACCTCGGCAGCGGCCGGGAGAAGTAGAGCGGCAGCACCCCGCTGCGCAGGTCCCGCGAGACCAGCTCGGGGGCGACCGCCGCGACGAAGAAGATGACCAGCCAGCTCATGTTGTCGGCGAACTGGGCGTACGTCATCACCGACTCGCCGACCTGGCTGCGGACGGCGGCGAGCCCGGCGGCCACCACGGTGACGATGGCGACCACCAGCCAGGGGAAGATCTTGGCCTTCGCGCTGCGGCCCAGCCCGAACGCCGTACGCAGGCCGTGCAGGTAGAGCGCGCCGAAGACGGCCCGGCGGCCCAGCCGGGGACCGGTGTAGCGCTGGTAGCCGATGTCGTGGATGACGCCGGTCGGCTCAGGCATGGCTGGGCTCCCTCGTGGCGAAGAGTTCGGCCACCCGGTGCCGGCGCTGGTCCAGCCGGTGCAGCGGCAGGTCCAGCTCGGCGACCGCGCCGAGGATCAGGTCGTAGGTGGCGTCGTCGGCGAGCTCGACGAGCAGCAGCCGGCCGTCCCGGCGTACCGGCAGGTCGAGCGCGGCCAGCCGGGCGGCCAGTTCGTCGGTGCCCTCGCTCACCTCGACGGCGAGCACGTCGGTGGCCGAGGTCATGGCGGAGATGTGGTCGGCGCGCAGCAGCCGCCCGCCGTCGATGGCGACCAGGGTGTCGCAGATCCGCTCGACCTCGCCCAGCAGGTGCGAGCAGACCAGCACGGAGATGCCGAACTCGGTGCCGATGCGGTGCACCAGCGCCAGCATGGCGTCACGGCCGGCCGGGTCGAGCCCGTTGGTCGGCTCGTCGAGCAGCAGCAGGTCGGGGTCGTGCACCAGGGCCTGGGCGAGCTTGACCCGCTGCTTCATGCCGGTGGAGTAGCCGCCGACCGGGCGGTAGCGCTCCTCGTAGAGCCCGACGTGCCGCAGCGCCTCGGAGGCCCGTTCCCGGGCGACCGTACGCGGCAGGCCGCTGACCCGGCCGAGGTGGGTGACCAGCTCGGCGGCGGAGAGGTCCGGCGGCAGGGCGTCGTGCTCGGGCATGTAGCCGACCCGGGCGCGGACCTGGGCGGAGTCGGTGGTCGGGTCGAGGCCGAGGACCCGGACCCGGCCGCTGGTCGGGGCGAGGAGGCCGAGCAGGATCTTGATCAGGGTGGACTTGCCGGCGCCGTTCGCACCGACCAACCCGATGATCCCCGGCTCGACCGCGACGGTCAGGTCGGCCAGCGCGGTGACCCCACCCCCGTACGTCTTGGTCAGCGAGTCGGTCGCGATGAGTGTCACGTCGTACAGCGTAGGAGGCGAGGACCCCTGTGGGCAGCGGCTCGCCCCCGGGCGCTCCCCTGATCCTGGCGGTCCGCGTCCCCTAGGGTGCGGCGCGGTCCCCGGCGGTGGTGGGCGTGCCGGCACCGCTGGCACGCATCGGCCTCCGCCACGCCGCACGGGGCAGACAGGACGCGGCCCGGGCCGACACACTGTGGGCATGACCCGACTGTTCCGCGCGCCGCTGACGTGGGTGGTGGTCGCCGTCCTCGCCGCCGGCTCGGCGTTCGGCCTCTACTGGTTCCAGCCCTGGAAGCTGGTCACCGACGCCGAGGTCGACGAGGCACTTTCGAGCGTCGCGGCCACGCCGGCGCCGACGGGTTCCGCCACGGGCGCGGCGCCCGCCCCCGCCGGGCCGGTCCTCGTCGGGCAGGGCGACTTCGTGACCCACGAGCACGACACGTCGGGCAGCGCGCGCATCGTCCGCGCCCCCGACGGGCGGCACCGGCTGGAACTCGTCGGCCTGGCCACCTCCAACGGCCCGGACCTGCGGGTCTGGCTCACCGACCAGCCGGTGCGCAGCGGCACCGCCGGGTGGCGGGTCTTCGACGACGGCCGGTGGGTCGAGCTGGGCCGACTCAAGGGCAACCGGGGCGACCAGGGTTACGACATCCCGGCCGACGTCGACTTGACGGGCCTGACCAGCGTCTCCATCTGGTGCAAGCGGTTCGCCGTCTCCTTCGGGGCCGCGTCCCTGGCCCCGCCCCGCTGACCCGCCGGCCGCCGGCGCCCGCCGGCTGAGCCGCCAGTGGAGTGGCGCTCTCGACCGATCGCCGGGCGGCTGAGAAACTGTGTGCCGGTCAGTGTCGTTTGGGGGATGGATGAGCAACAGCTGGGTGCTGCCCGACGAGGTGCTCCGGGACGCGCCGGCGTACACGCCGCGCCCTGGCGAGCTGGCTGACCTGGAGCTGCTGCTGATCGGGGCGTACGCTCCGCTGGCCGGCTTCATGACCCGCGCCGACCTGGTCTCGGTGAGTCGGCGGAGCCGGCTCGCCGACGGCTCACCGTGGCCGGTGCCGGTGACCCTCCAGGTGCCGACGGCGCTCGCTCAGGGCCTCGACCCGCGCGACGAGGCACGCCGCACCCTGGTGCTCACCGACGGGGAGGGCGCGCCGGTCGCGGCGCTGGACGTCGCCGACGCGTGGCATGTCCGCGACGGGGTGGCCGGCGTCGGGGGCACGGTCCGTCGGCTCGGCGACGGCGGCCACGGCCCCTTCCAGCGGCTGCGCCGCACCCCGGAGGAGGTACGCCCGCTGCTGCCGTCCGGTCGGGTGCTCGGGGTGATCGCCGACCGCCCGCTGCACCGGCCGCAGCTCGCCCAGATCGCCCACGCGGTCCGCACGCTCGGCGCCCACCTGCTGGTGATGATCCCGGTCGGCGAGGACGGCCTCGGCGGGTTGCCGCCGGAGTCGCTCGTACGCAGCGTCTTCGCCGCCCGCGACCGGATGCCGCCGGCCACGCTGGTCGCCGTCCCGTTGTCCCGCCGGCGCGACGAGATCAGCGACGCGCTGCTGCGGGCCCGGGTGTCGGCGGCGTACGGCGTCACGCACCTGCTCTCCACCGGCGAGATGCTCTCCGGCGCCGGCCTGCGGGTGCTGGTGCCGCGCGAGCTGGCCTACGACAACCGCGACGGGCAGTGGCGCTGGCGGGAGGACATCCCGCCCCGCAACCGGCGCCTGGCGCTGACCCAGCCGGAGATCAACGACCTGCTGGACCGGGGTTTCCCGCTCCCCGAGTGGCACACCCCGCCCGCGGTGGCGAAGGAGCTGGCCCGGGCCCGGCCGCCGCGGCGGCACCGGGGCCTCGTCGTCTTCCTGACCGGGCTCTCGGGCTCCGGCAAGTCGACGATCGCCCGGGGCCTGGCCGACGTGCTGCGCGAGCAGGGCGACCGGAGCATCACGTTGCTCGACGGCGACGTGGTGCGCCGCGAGCTCTCCGCCGGGCTGGGCTTCAGCAAGGCCGACCGGGACCTCAACGTGCGACGGATCGGCTGGGTGGCGGCGGAGATCGCCCGGCACCACGGCGTCGGCATCTGCTGCCCGATCGCCCCGTACGCCCAGGCCCGCGCGACCGCCCGGGAGATGGCGCTGGCCGCCGGTGCGGGTTTCGTGCTGGTGCACGTGGCGACCCCGCTTGAGGTCTGCGAGCAGCGCGACCGCAAGGGCCTCTACGCCCGGGCCCGGGCCGGCCTGCTCACCGGGATGACGGGCATCGACGACCCCTACGAGGAGCCGGCCGACGCGGACCTGGTGGTCGACACCAGCGACATGACGATCGACGAGGCGGTCGAGGCCGTCCTGCACCACCTGAACGAGACGGGTTGGGTCGAACCCCGGCTCCAGTCGATCTGATCACGCCCTCCGCCTACCGGTCGTCCCCTCCTTCGCGCTAGTGTTCATTCTTGTTCGAACACGTTCGACCGCGTGAGGGCGCGCGGCTGGCACGGAGGTACGGCGGATGCTCGCTCAGCAACGGCAGGCGGCCATCCTGGACCGGGTCCGCGCCACCGGCGGCGTGCGGGTCACCGAGCTGGCCGCCGAGTACGGCGTCTCGGACATGACCATCCGCCGCGACCTGGAGGCGCTGCACGAGCGCGGCCTGCTGGCCAAGGTGCACGGCGGCGCCACGGTGGCCGGCCCCGGCTCGACCGACGAGCCGGGCTTCCGGGCCAAGTCGGTGCGGCAACTGGCGGAGAAGGCGGCCATCGCCGGCCGCGCCGCCGAGCTGGTCCGCCCCGGGGCGGCGGTCGCGCTCTCCGCCGGCACCACCACCGCCGAGCTGGCCCGTCGACTGGTCGACGTGCCGGGCCTGACCGTCGTCACCAACTCGCTGCCGGTGGCCGAGATCCTGCACGCCGGCGGCCGGTCCGACCAGACCGTGGTGCTCACCGGCGGGGTGCGTACGCCGTCGGACGCGCTGGTCGGGCCGCTGGCCGTCGCCGCCATCCGGTCGCTGCACCTGGACCTGCTCTTCCTCGGCGTGCACGGGATCACCGAGCGGGCCGGGTTCACCACGCCGAACCTGATGGAGGCGGAGACCGACCGCGCCCTGGTGGCCGCCGCCGACCGGCTGGTCGTGCTCGCCGACCACACCAAGTGGGGCACCGTCGGCATCTCCTCGATCGTTGAGCTTTCCGCCGCCCACGTGCTGGTCACCGACGACCGGCTGCCCCCCGACGCGCAGCGGGCGCTCGACGACCGGGTGGGCGAACTGGTGGTCGTGCCCCCCGGCACGGGCGCGGGGCGGACGGCCACGACGACAGATGAGGGGATGGCGAGGTGAAGCGCACCGCGATCGCGCTGGCCGACGGCCGGGAGCTGATCTACTTCGACGAACGGGACGACGCCGTCCGCGACCAGCCGGACCGACGCGAGCTGCCTCCGCCACCGCCCGCGTCGCAGCTGCGCCTGGACCCGCTCACCGACGAGTGGGTGGCCGTCGCCGTGCACCGGCAGACGCGCACCTTCCTCCCGCCGGCCGACCAGTGCCCGCTCTGCCCCAGCACCGACGGCCGGCAGAGCGAGATCCCGGCCCCCGACTACGACGTCGCCGTCTTCGAGAACCGGTTCCCCTCCCTGAGCGGCCGGGTGGCCGAGGAGCCCGCCGAGATCACCCCGTTCACCCCGGTCCGCCCGGGTCGGGGCCGCTGCGAGGTGGTCTGCTTCACCGATGACCACAACGCGTCCTTCGCGTCCCTCCCGCCACGCCGGGTGCGTACCGTCCTCGACGCGCTCGCCGACCGCACGTCGGCGCTCGCGGAGCTGCCCGGGGTGGAGCAGGTGTTCTGCTTCGAGAACCGGGGCGTGGAGATCGGTGTGACCCTGCACCACCCGCACGGCCAGATCTACGCGTACCCCTTCGTGACCCCGCGGACCCGGGCGCTGCTGGCCGCCGCCCGCCGGCATGCGGAACGCACCGGCGGGCGCAACCTCTACGCCGACGTGCTCGCCGCCGAGCGGGCCGACGGCGACCGCGTGGTCGCCGCCAACGAGCACTGGACGGCGTACGTCCCGGCGGCGGCCCGCTGGCCGTTCGAGGTGCACGTGGCCCCGCACCGGCCGGTGCCGGACATCCCCGCGCTCGACGACGCCGAGCGGGACGCCTTCGGGCCGCTCTACCTGGACCTGCTGCGCCGCTTCGACGGGCTGTTCGACGTGCCGATGCCCTACATCGCCGCCTGGCACCAGGCGCCGGTACGCGTCGACCGCGAGCTGGGCCACCTGCACCTGCAGCTGTTCAGCATCCGGCGCGCGAAGGACAAGCTGAAGTACCTGGCGGGCTCGGAGTCCGCGATGGGCGTCTTCATCAACGACATCGCCCCGGAGCGCGCCGCCGAACTCCTCCGCGCCGCCTGAGCCCCTGCACAGGTCGATCATGCAGTTCTGGTGGGAGTCGTGTCCTGAATCGAGTCTTATGCGGGGCACCACAACTGCATGATCGGCGCCAGCTGCGGGCGCGGTGCAGGGCGATGGTGCAGGGCGGAGACAGGGCGCGGGGGGCCCGGGACAGGGCCCCCCGCAGGGAAGGGACGGCTGGCTGCGCGCGACAGCCGGGAAGGCTGGCTGATCGGCACGCTTGCCGCGAGGCGACCGCGGTCAACCTTCCTGGACGCGACTGGCATCTCGTCCACCCAGGTCAACGAGGCGCGCCGAGGTAGGTGACGCAACCGGCGTGTCCCCCGCCGACACGCCGCCGACCCTGAGCAACCGAGCGGATCTTGGCAGGAAACGGCCCCTGCAGGGGCACTCCGGTACCAAGATCTGAACCGCTCGACGACCGCACCGCGAGCGGGGAGCGGGGAGCGGGCGGCGGGCGGCGGAACGGCAGGAGCCCGCCGGCGGGTGCCGGCGGGCTCCTGTGCGACGCGGCGGCGCTGCGTGCTGCCCCGGTGACGAGGATCAGGCGGAGAGCTTGCGCGCCAGGTTCTCGTCGAGCGCGTTCATGAACTCGTCGGTGGTCAGCCACGGGGCGTCCCGCGAGATGAGCAGCGAGAGGTCCTTGGTCATCTGGCCGCCCTCGACGGTGTCGACGATGACCTGCTCCAGGGTGTTGGCGAACTCGGTGACCGCCGGGGTGCCGTCCAGCTTGCCCCGGTGGGCCAGGCCCCGGGTCCAGGCGTAGATCGACGCGATCGGGTTGGTCGAGGTCTTCTCGCCCTTCTGCCACTGCCGGTAGTGCCGGGTGACCGTGCCGTGCGCGGCCTCGGCCTCGACCGTACGGCCGTCCGGGGAGAGCAGCACCGAGGTCATCAGGCCCAGCGAGCCGAAGCCCTGCGCGACGGTGTCGGACTGCACGTCACCGTCGTAGTTCTTGCAGGCCCAGACGTAGCCGCCCTCCCACTTGAGCGCGGCGGCGACCATGTCGTCGATGAGCCGGTGCTCGTAGGTGATGCCGGCGGCGTCGAACTCGGCCTTGAACTCGTTCTCGAACACCTCGGCGAAGATGTCCTTGAACCGGCCGTCGTACGCCTTGAGGATGGTGTTCTTGGTGGACAGGTAGACCGGGTAGTTGCGGTCCAGACCGTAGCGGAACGAGGCGCGGGCGAAGTCCCGGATCGACTCGTCGTAGTTGTACATGCCCATGGCGATGCCGCCGCCGGGGAAGTTGGCGACCTCCATCTCCATCGGGGCGCCGCCGTCGGCCGGGGTGTAGGTGACGGTCACCTTGCCCGGGCCCGGGACGACGAAGTCGGTGGCCTTGTACTGGTCACCGTGGGCGTGCCGGCCGATGATGATCGGCTTGGTCCAGCCGGGGACCAGCCGCGGCACGTTGGACATGATGATCGGCTCGCGGAAGACGACGCCGCCGAGGATGTTGCGGATCGTGCCGTTCGGCGACCGCCACATCTTCTTCAGGCCGAACTCCTCCACCCGGGCCTCGTCCGGGGTGATGGTCGCGCACTTGACGCCGACGCCGTGCTCCTTGATGGCGTTGGCGGCATCGACGGTGACCTGGTCGTCGGTCTCGTCGCGGTGCTGGATCGACAGGTCGTAGTAGTGCAGGTCGACGTCGAGGTAGGGCAGGATCAGCTGCTCCCGGATCTGCTTCCAGATGATCCGGGTCATCTCGTCGCCGTCGAGCTCAACGACCGGGTTGTTTACCTTGATCTTCGCCATCGGCCGGCGCTCCTCTCGGGGGACTCGTGCTCAAGCAGTACGAGCGTACTGGAAACTGATCGGCAGTCCCCAGCCGGCCTCGGTCGGGCCGGAACAAACGACGTGCACGGCGCACGGGACCGCTGACATGATCGCCGGATGCCGCTGAGCCGCATCCTCGGGTCTATCACGGTCACCGCGCTCACCGATGGCGAGGGGCCGTTCTTCCAGCCCCGCGCGGAGGCGTTCCCGGACGCCACGCCGGAGCACTGGCGCGCGGCCGACCGGCGGGACCCGGCCACGGTGACCGCCGACGGGCGGTGGTGGCTGCCGTTCCGCAGCTTCGCCATCCGCGCCGGTGACGGCCCGGTGACCCTGGTCGACGCCGGGATCGGCCCGGCCGGCTCCCCCGCCGCGAGCTGGGCGCCGGTACCCGGCCGGCTGCCGGCCGAACTCGCCGCCGCCGGCATCGACCCGGCCGACGTACGCACGGTGGTGCTCACCCACCTGCACAGCGACCACGTCGGCTGGGCGGTCACCGGCTCGCCGGGGACGCCGTACTTCCCGAACGCCGACTACCTGCTCCAACGGGCCGAACTGGCCGCCGTCGGGCAGCTCGACCCGGGGCTGTCGGCCGGCCTGGTCGCGCCGTTGCGCGCCGCCGGCCAGCTCCGGGTCGTCGACGGCGAGGAGAGGCTGAATCCGACGGTACGGCTGCTGCCGACGCCGGGGCACACGCCCGGTCACCAGTCGGTGCTGCTGGAGGTGGGCGACGGGCGGCTGCTGCTCACCGGCGACCTGCTGGTGCACGCCGTGCAACTGGTCGACCCCGAGCTGGCGTACGCCCACGAGGAGGACGCCGCCGCGGCGCGTGCCTCGCGGGTGGGGCTGCTGCGCGACCTGGCCGCGCGCGGGCCCGCGGTGCTCGCCACCCCGCACCTGGGCGAGGCGTTCGTGACGCTGTAGGGCGGAACGACGAGGGGGCACGCCGGCGGACCGGCGTGCCCCCTCGACGGGTGGTGGATCACATGGAGGCGACGTCGCCCTGCTTGGCGCGGACGGCCTCGGCGGCCTCCTTCAGGCTGGCCAGCTCGTCGGCGTCCAGGTCGGTCTCGACGACGCGCTTGACGCCCTCGGCGCCGATCGCGGCCTCGACACCCAGGTAGACGCCGGAGATGCCGTACTCGCCGTCGACCCAGGCGCAGACCGGCATGACCTCGCCCGAGTCCTCCGCCACGGCCTTCGCCATCCGGGCGGCGGCGGCCGACGGCGCGTAGTACGCCGAACCGGTCTTGAGCAGCGCGACCACCTCGGCGCCGCCGTTGCGGGTCTTGACGACCAGCTCCTCGATCTGCTCGGCCGGCATGGCCTCACGCAGCGGCTTGCCGTCGACCGTGCTCTGCGACGGCACCGGCACCATCGTGTCGCCGTGCGAGCCGAGGGTCAGCGTCTTCACCGACTTCACCGGTACGCCCAGCGCCTCGGCCACGAAGTTGGTGAACCGGGCGGTGTCCAGCATGCCGGCCTGGCCGAGCACCCGGTTCTTCGGGAACTGGGTGGCGAGCTGGGCCAGCGCGGTCATCTCGTCGAGCGGGTTGGACACGACGATGACGACGGCGTTCGGGGCGTACTTGGCGACGTTCTCGGAGACCTGGCGGACGATCTTCGCGTTCGTCTCGAGCAGGTCCATGCGGCTCATCCCCGGCTTGCGCGGCAGGCCGGCGGTGATCACCACGACGTCCGAGCCCTCGATCGCCTCGTAGCCCTCGCCGTTCGGGCCGGTGGTCGCGCCGACCACCTTGGTCTCGAAGCCCTCGATGGCGCGCGACTGGTTGAGGTCCAGGGCGAGACCTGCGGGCTTGCCCTCCACGATGTCGGTGATCACGACGGTGTCGAAGACGTCGTACTCGGCCAGGCGCTGTGCGGTGGTGGAGCCGTAGAAGCCAGCCCCGACGACAGTGACCTTCTTACCCATGGTCGTCCCACTCCCTGCTACCAGTCGGTTTTCCGGACCGTATCAGTCATCGTGGCACCGATCAGGTCAGGGGAGCCGACCATCGCCGGGATGGGGCGAACGTCACGGCCGTCCCCAAGGTGTAAGGAAGGGCCCCTTCCTCTACCTCAGGCGTTAGGAAGGTGCCCTTCCTAACGCCTCAGTCGCGCTCGGCCCGCTCCACGACGTTGGTCAGCAGCATCGCGCGGGTCATCGGGCCGACGCCGCCCGGCATGGGCACCAGCTTGCCGGCCACCTCCGCCGCCTCCTGGGCGACGTCGCCGGTGTAGCGGCCCTTGCCGTCCGGGCCGATGACCCGGGTGATGCCGACGTCGACCACGACCGCGCCCGGCGTGAGCATGTCGGCGGTGAGCAGGCCCGGCACGCCGGCGGCCACGATGACGATGTCGGCGGCCCGGGTGTGCGAGGCCAGGTCGAGGGTGCCGGTGTGGCAGAGGGTCACGGTGGCGTTCTCGCTGCGGCGGGTGAGCAGCAGGCCGAGCGGACGGCCGACGGTGTTGCCGCGGCCGACCACGGCGACCGTGGCGCCGCGCAGCGGCACGTCGTGCCGGCGGAGCAGCTCGACGATGCCGCGCGGGGTGCAGGGCAGCGGGGCGTCGTAGCCCAGGACGAGCCGGCCGAGGTTGACCGGGTGCAGGCCGTCGGCGTCCTTGTCCGGGTCGATCAGCTCCAGCACCCGCTGGGTGTCGAGGTGGCCGGGCAGCGGCAGCTGGACGATGTAGCCGTGGCAGGCCGGGTCGGCGTTCAGCTCGGCGAGCACGGCGTCGACCTGCGCCTGGGTCGCGTCGGCCGGCAGCTCGCGGCGGATCGAGGCGACCCCCACCTCGGCGCAGTCGCGGTGCTTGCCGTTGACGTACGCCTGGGAGCCGGGGTCCGCACCCACCAGGACGGTGCCGAGCCCGGGGGTGATGCCGCGTTCCGCCAGTGCCTTGACCCGTGTCCGCAGCTCGTCCTTGATCTCGGCCGCGGTCGCCTTGCCGTCCAGAAGCGTCGCCGTCACGCCCAGATCGTCTCACGGTCGACGGCCGGCGATCCGACGACCTGCGCCAAGCCCGCATTGTGACCACTAAGAGTGACGTGCAGTTAATCACTCTGAGTAACACATCAGCCGCCGAGCCCTCACCTGGAACCGGACTCCCGGGCCGTCGGGGTGACTATGGGGCACGGTCGGATCGGGCCGGCACGAACGGGCGGACCGGCCGCGGCGGGCGCCAACGATGCCGAGAGTCCTCGCTGCCCAGCGCCGCATTCGCGGTCGCACGGCATTAGCAGACCCGGCTCGCCGCGACAAGGCCCCGACGGTGACTCCGTTATCGGTTCGCAACCCGCCCGTTGTCGATCGCCGGCCGGCGACCTACCGTTGCCCAACGTTGCGCAGCGTAAACCCAGCGCCGGGCCTGACTGCGCAGCGTGAGGAGATGAGGAGGCTACATGCGTGTTCGTAGGCTCGCTGCCTGGACCGCCCTCCCGCTCGCGGTGACCCTGGGCCTGGTGGCCTGCGGCTCGGGCGGCGACGGTGGATCCGGCGAGAGCAACCCCGACGCGGCCGTGCGGATCGAGATCGCCGAGCCGCAGCACCTGGTACCGACCAACACCAACGAGACGAGCGGCTCGCAGGTGCTCGCCGCCCTGTTCAGCCCGCTCGTCGACTACGACGAGGCCAACAAGCCCTACGAGGTGGCGGCCGAGTCGGTGACGTCCGAGGACAACACGACCTGGACGGTCAAGCTGAAGGACGGCTACACCTTCCACAACGGCGAGAAGGTCACCGCCGACAACTACGTCGACGCCTGGAACTACGGCGCCTACGCCCCGAACGGCCAGAACTCCAGCTACTTCTTCGAGAAGATCGCCGGCTACGAGGACATGCAGGGCGAGACCCCGAAGGCCAAGACACTCAGCGGGCTGAAGAAGGTCGACGACCTGACCTTCACCGTCACGCTGTCGGAGCCGTACAGCGAGTTCAAGTCCGTGCTCGGCTACACCGCCTTCTACCCGATGCCGAAGGCCGCGTTCTCCGCGCCCGGCGTACTTGCCGAGGGCTACGAGCAGGCGCCGGTCGGTCAGGGCCCGTTCAAGATGAAGGGCACCTGGCAGCACGACGCCAAGGTCGAGGTCGAGAAGTACGACGCCTTCCCCGGCGAGAAGCCGAAGGTGGCCGGCGTCGAGTTCCGGATCTACCAGCAGCCGACCGCCGCGTACGCGGACGTGCTGTCGGACAACCTCGACGTCATCAAGACCATCCCGACCGAGAACCTCTCGACGGCCGGCACCGACCTCGGTGACCGGTTCAAGCAGAGCTCCGCCTCGTCGCTCCAGGTGCTGGCCTTCCCGACGTTCCAGGAGGAGTTCAGCAACCCAGACGTGCGCAAGGCCATCTCGATGGCGGTCGACCGTGACGAGATCACCAAGTCGATCTTCAAGGACTCGCAGCAGCCGGCCCGCTCGTTCGTCTCGCCGGTCGTCGCGGGCTACCGCGACAACACCATCGGCGAGGCCGGCGAGTTCGACCCGGCCAAGGCCAAGAGCCTCTACCAGGCCGCGGGCGGCCCGGCGAGGATCGAGCTGTCCTACAACGGCGACGGCGGCCACAAGGACTGGATCGACGCGACCTGCAACCAGCTCAAGACCAACCTGGGCGTGGACTGCGTGGGCACCGCCGAGCCGAAGTTCGCGGACCTGCTGACCAAGGTGAAGGCCAAGCAGCCGGTCGGCCTGTTCCGGATGGGCTGGGTCATGGACTACCCGTCCATGGAGAACTACCTGGGCCCGCTGTACAGCAGCAAGGGCTCGTCGAACTACTACGGCTACAGCAACCCCGAGTTCGACAAGCTGCTCGCCGAGGGCGCCAGCGCCGCGAACGAGGACGAGGCGATCAAGAAGTACCAGGCGGCCGAGGACCTGCTGGCGGAGGACCTGCCGGTGATCCCGCTGCGTTACGGCCAGAACAACTTCGGCCACTCCACCAAGGTGACGAACGTGGAGATGGATCTCTTCGACCGGATCGACCTCGTGAAGATCGAGGCCGTCAAGTAACACCACGGCAGGACGGGTCGGGCCATCGGCGGACGGTGGCCCGACCCGCCTTCCTCTTCGCACTTTTTCCGCCAGACTGCCAAGTATGTTCCGCTTCATCCTGCGGCGTCTGCTCCAGATGGTCCTCGCGTTCTTCGGGACCACGCTGATCGTCTACGCGCTGATGTTCGCCGGCCAGGGCGACCCCATCCAGGCGCTCGCCGGTGAGCGCCCGGTCACGGCCGCCCAGCGGGCATACCTGACGGAGAAGTTCCACCTCGACCGGACCGGGGTCGGCGGGTTCTTCTACCGCTACTTCGACTACCTCAAGAACCTGCTCCAGGGTGACCTCGGGCAGTCCCTCACCGGACGCTCGATAGGCGACATCCTGGCCGCCGCCTGGCCCGTCACGGTCAAGCTGGCGCTGATCGCCATGGCGGTCACCATCCTCTTCGGGGTCACCGCGGGCGTCCTCGCCGGCATCCGGCGGGCCAGCATCTTCGACAACTCGACCCTGCTGCTGACCCTGCTGGTGCTCGGCATCCCGACGATCGTGCTCGCGCCGCTGGCGCAGTACCTCCTCGGCGTCAGGTGGCAGCTCTTCCCGGCCACCGCCGGCGCCGACCCGGACCTGTACGCGCTCCTGCTGCCGGGCATCGTGCTCGGCTCGCTCTCGCTGGCCACCGCGCTGCGGCTGACCCGGACGTCCGTGGCCGAGAACCTACGCGCCGACTACGTCCGCACCGCCCGGTCGAAGGGACTGGTGAGGCGGCGGATCGTCAGCGTCCACGTGCTGCGCAACTCCCTCATCCCGGTGGTCACCTTCCTCGGCGTCGAGCTGGGCAACCTGATGAGCGGCGCGATCATCACCGAGGGCGTGTTCAACATCCCCGGCGTCGGCTTCAACCTCTTCCGCGGCATCCGCACCGAGGACGGCCCCCTGGTGGTGGGCATCGTCAGCGTGCTCGTCGTGGTCTACCTCGTCTCCAACCTGGTGGTGGACGTCCTGTACGCCGTACTCGACCCGAGGATCCGCTATGAGTGAGCGCAGCGAGGTGCGGGCATGAGTGACTTCGAGACCGTCGCGGCGAGCGAGAACCAGGCCGCGCGGCGGGGGCCGTCGGGTGAGCCCGGCGCGCCGAACCAGGTCGGCGTACCGCAGAAGCCCCGCAGCCTGGCCGGCGACGCCTGGCGCGACCTGCGCCGCAAGCCGATCTTCTGGATCAGCCTCGCCCTGGTGGTGCTGGTCGCCGCCATGGCCGCCGTGCCGGGGCTGTTCACCGCGAACGACCCGCGCGACTGCGTGCTGGCCCGCCAGCACGCCGGGCCGTCCGGCGGGGCGATCTTCGGGTACGACTTCCAGGGGTGCGACACGTACGCCCGGGCGGTCTACGGCGCCCGCGCGTCGTTGCTGGTCGGCGCGCTCTCCGCGCTGCTCACCGGCCTGATCGCGCTAGCCGTGGGGATGCTGGCCGGCTACTTCGGCCGCTGGGTCGACGCGGTGCTCTCCCGGGTGATCGACGTCGTCCTGGGCATCCCGCTCCTGCTCGCCGCGATCGTGCTGCTCAAGCGGGTCAACAGCGACAGCTCGGCGGTCCGGGTCGGCGCGGTCATCTTCGTGCTGGCGATCCTCGGCTGGACCACCGCCGCCCGCGTCGTCCGCTCCTCGGTGATCACCGCCAAGGAGCAGGACTACGTCGCGGCGGCCCGGATGCTCGGCGCCGGCGACGGCCGGATCATGCTGCGGCACATCCTGCCCAACGCGCTCGCCCCGGCGATCGTGGTGCTGACGATCGCCCTCGGCTCGTTCATCGCCGCCGAGGCGACGCTGAGCTTCCTCGGCATCGGGCTCAGGGCGCCGACCATCTCCTGGGGCATCGACATCGACGCCGGCCGGGTGCACATGCGGGAGTCGGTCACCCCGCTGCTGGTCCCCTCGACGTTCCTGGCGCTGACCGTGCTGGCGTTCATCATGCTCGGCGACGCGATCCGCGACGCCTTCGACCCGAAACTGCGCTGACGCATGCGAGCGAGCCTTCCAGTCACGAGCGAGAGGCAGGAACCATGCGAGCGCGAGGAGTGAGCGCAGCGAGCCCCGTAGTCGCGAGCGAAAGGCCTGAACCGTGAGCCAGTCCGCCGTCCAACCGACGCCGGCTTCCCCGACGCCCCCGGGCGGGCACCTGCTGGACGTACGGGACCTGCACGTCGAGTTCCGCACCGGCGAGGGCGTGGCCAGGGTGATCAACGGGGTCTCGTACCACCTCGATCCCGGCGAGACGCTCGCCGTGCTCGGCGAGTCGGGCTCCGGCAAGTCGGTCACCGCCCAGGCGATCATGGGCATCCTCGACACTCCCCCGGCCGTGATCCGCTCCGGCGAGATCCTCTACCAGGGGCGGGACCTGCTCAAGCTGCCGGAGGAGCAGCGCCGGCAGGTACGCGGCAAGGAGATCGCGATGATCTTCCAGGACGCCCTCTCCGCGCTGAACCCCGTCTTCGGAGTGGGCTGGCAGATCGGCGAGACGCTGCGCCAGCGCGAGGGCATGTCGAAGGCGGACGCCCGTGCCCGGGTCGTCGAGCTGATGGACCTGGTACGGATCCCCGGCGCCGCCAGCCGGCTCGGCGACTACCCGCACCAGTTCTCCGGCGGCATGCGGCAGCGCGTCATGATCGCGATGGCGCTGGCCATGAACCCGAAGGTGCTGATCGCCGACGAGCCGACCACGGCCCTGGACGTCACCGTCCAAGCCCAGATCATGGACCTGCTGGCCGACCTGCGCCGCGGCCTCGACATGGCGATGATCCTGATCACGCACGACCTGGGTGTGGTCGCCGACGTCGCGGACCGGATCGCCGTCATGTACGCCGGCCGGATCGTCGAGCACGCCGACGTCCGCTCGCTGTACCGGGCGCCGGCCCACCCGTACACGAAGGGGTTGCTGGAGTCGATCCCGCGGATGGACGTCCGGGGTCAGGAGCTCTCCACGATCAGAGGGCTGCCGCCCAACCTGATGCGGATCCCGTCCGGCTGCCCGTTCCACCCCCGGTGCCCGTACGTGCAGCAGGTCTGCGTCGACGTGGTGCCGCACGACCTGGTCCTGGGCGACGGCCGGACCAGCGCGTGCCACTTCGCCCAGGAGGTCCGTGATGACAGCGCCCGCTAGCCCGACCAAGGTGCGCGGCGAGACGATCCTCGCCGTCGACAACGTGGTCAAGCACTTCCCGATCCGCCAGGGCGTGCTCTTCCAGCGGCAGGTCGGCGCCGTCAAGGCCGTCGACGGGGTCAGCTTCGAGCTGCGCCGGGGCGAGACCCTCGGGGTGGTCGGCGAGTCCGGCTGCGGCAAGTCGACGTTGGCCCGGCTGCTGATGCGGCTGGAGACGCCGACCGCCGGCCGGGCCACCCTGGAGGGCCGGGACCTGTTCTCCGCCTCCGGTGCCGAACTGCGCCGGCTGCGGCGCAACATGCAGATGGTGATGCAGGACCCGTACACCTCACTGAACCCGCGCATGACGGTCGGCGACATCATCGGCGAGCCGTTCGAGATCCACCCGGACGCCGCGCCGAAGGGCAGCCGGCGGGGCCGGGTGCGGGAGCTGCTCGACGTGGTCGGCCTGAACCCCGAGCACATCAACCGGTACCCGCACCAGTTCTCCGGCGGCCAGCGGCAGCGCATCGGCATCGCCCGCGCGCTCGCCCTGCGGCCCGAGATCATCGTCTGCGACGAGCCGGTCAGCGCCCTGGACGTGTCGATCCAGGCCCAGGTGATCAACCTGCTGGAGAAGCTCCAGGACGAGTTCGGCCTGTCGTACATCTTCATCGCGCACGACCTGTCGGTGGTCCGCCACATCTCGGACCGCGTCGCGGTCATGTACCTCGGCAAGATCGTGGAGATCGGCACCGAGGACGAGATCTACGAGCGCGCCACCCACCCGTACACCCAGGCGCTGCTCTCGGCCGTGCCGGTGCCGGACCCGGAGGCCCGCGACCGGCGCACCATGATCCGGCTCACCGGCGACGTGCCGAGCCCGGCCGACCCGCCGAGCGGCTGCCACTTCCGCACCCGCTGCTGGAAGGCCCAGGAGGTCTGCGCCACCCAGGAGCCCCACACGGTCCTCCGCGCGGCGGACCCCCACCCCTCGGCCTGCCACTTCGCCGAACTCCGCCCCACCCCCTGACCCTCCCCGGGAGGTCAGTGGAAGAAGTGGCGGGTGGAGGTCAGGTACATGGTGACGCCGGCCTGCTTGGCGGCGGCGATGACCTCCTCGTCGCGGATCGAGCCGCCCGGCTGCACGATCGCGCGGACGCCGGCGTCGATGAGGATCTGCGGGCCGTCGGCGAAGGGGAAGAAGGCGTCCGAGGCGCAGACCGCGCCCCGGGCCCGGTCCGCTCCGGCCCGGCTGACCGCGAGCTGCGCCGAGTCGACCCGGTTGACCTGGCCCATCCCGACGCCGACCGTCGCGCCGTCGGAGGCCAGCAGGATCGCGTTGCTCTTCACCGCGCGTACCGCCCGCCAGGCGAAGGCCAGGTCGCGCAGGGTCGCCTCGTCCGCCGGCTCGCCGGTGGCCAGCCGCCAGTTGGCCGGGTCGTCGCCCTCGGCGTCGATCCGGTCGGCCATCTGCACCAGTACGCCGCCGGTGACCTGCCGCCACTCGGCCGGCAGCGGGGCGTAGGCCGGCGCGTGCAGCAGCCGGATGTTCTTCTTCGCCTGGAGGACCTCCACCGCGCCCTCGTCGAAGCCGGGCGCCACCAGCACCTCGGTGAAGATCTCCGACACCTGCCGGGCCAGCTCGACCGAGACCGGCCGGTTGACCGCGATCACCCCGCCGTACGCGGACACCGGGTCGCAGGCGTGCGCCTTGCGGTGCGCCTCGGCCACGTCGGCGCCGACCGCGATGCCGCACGGGTTGGCGTGCTTGATGATCGCCACCGCCGGCTGGTCGGCGAAGTCGTTGGCCGCCCGCCACGCCGCGTCCGCGTCGACGTAGTTGTTGTAGGACATCTCCTTGCCGTGCAGCTGCTCGGCCTGGGCGAGCCCGGCCGGGCTGGACGGGTCGACGTAGAGCGCGGCCGGCTGGTGCGGGTTCTCGCCGTAGCGCAGCACCGCCTGCCGGCGCAGCGACAGCCCGGCGAAGTCCGGCCAGCCGTCCTCCTCGGGCGCCAGCGTGGCGGCGCACCACTCGGCCACCGCCACGTCGTACTCGGCGATGACGGCGAAGGCACGGGCGGCCAGCACGCGCCGCTGGGCCAGCGTGAAGCCGCCCTCGCCGAGCGCGGCGAGCAGGGCCGGGTACGCGGCCGGGTCGGTCACCACGGCGACCGAGGCGTGGTTCTTGGCGGCCGCCCGGACCATCGCCGGGCCGCCGATGTCGATCTGCTCGACGCACTCCTCGACGCCCGCGCCGGAGGCGACAGTGGCCTGGAACGGGTAGAGGTTGGACACCAGCAGGTCGACACCGGCGATGCCGTGCTCGTCGAGCTGGGCGACGTGGGAGTCCTTGCGCAGGTCGGCGAGGAGTCCGCCGTGCACCTTCGGGTGTAGCGTCTTGACCCGCCCGTCGAGGATCTCCGGGAAGCCCGTCACCGTCTCCACCGGGGTCACCGGCACCCCCGCGCCGGCGATGGCCGAGGCCGTGCTGCCGGTCGAGACGAGCTCCACCCCGGCCGTGTGCAGCGCCCGGGCCAGCTCGACCAGGCCGGTCTTGTCGTAGACGCTGACCAGCGCCCGCCTGATCGGGCGGCGTTCGTCCTGAGTGGAACTCACGGGACCGTGACCTTTCTTCCGGTGATCGTCCAACCTTCGCGGACCAGGCGGCCCACCTGCTCGACGAGCTGGCGCCGCTCGGCTTCCTTGATGCGCTCGGTGAGCGTCTCGACGTCGTCGTCGTCGTGCACCGGCACGGCGACCTGCGCGACGATCGGGCCGGTGTCCATGCCGGCGTCGACGAAGAAGAGCGTGGCCCCGGTGACCTTCACGCCGTAGGCGAGGGCGTCGCGCGGGCCGTGGATGCCGGGGAACGCCGGCAGCAGCGTGTTGTGCGTGTTCAGGTAGCGGTCGCCGAAGGCGGCCAGGAAGCGCGGGCCGACCAGCTTGAGGAAGCCGGCGGAGACGACCAGGTCGGGCCGGTGCTCGGCGACGCGCGCGGTCAGCGCGGCGTCCCAGTCCTCGCGGCCGGGGTGGTCGGCGACCCGCTCGACGAAGGTCGGCACACCTGCCGCGCCGGCCCGGTCCAGACCCGCGATGCCGTCGCGGTCGGCGCCGACGGCCACCACCCGGGCCCCGTACGCCGGATCGGCGCTCGCATCGAGCAGGGCCTGGAGGTTGCTCCCGGAGCCGGAGACGAGGACGACGATGCGGGCGACGGGCGCGGGCTCGGTCACCGGGCCACCCTATCGGGCCTGCCGCCGCTTCCATCCGCTGGGCATTGCGACATTCACCGACGACGCGAATGGTCCGGACCAGGTACGCTGCCGGTCGCTCGGGCCCGGCGCGCGTCGGCCCGCACCCGTCAGTGATCCGACGCCCCGCGGGGGTGTCGAGTGGAATGAGGAGTACGCCGAAATGCAGCCCGGATACCAGCCGCAGCAGCCGCAGGTCAACAACAACATGACGATGTCGATCGTCGCCATCTTCCTCTTCTGGCCGCTGGCCATCCCGGCGATCATCAACGCCTCCAAGGTGAACCCGCTGCTCCAGCAGGGCGACTACGCCGGGGCCCAGGCCGCCGCCGCCGAGTCGAAGAAGTGGTCCAAGTGGGCGCTCATCGTCGGCATCAGCTGGTACGTGATCGTGCTGGTGTGCTGCCTGCTCGGTGGGCTCGCCGGTGTGGTGGGCGGCGGCAGCTCCACCAGCAGCTACTGACAGATCGGACGAGGAGTCGCATGCAGCCCGGTTACCCCGGACAGGATCCGTACGGCCAGCAGCCGCACCACGATCCGACCGCCCCGCCGCCCCACGACCCGTACGCCCCGCCGCCGGCGGCGCCGTACGGTCAGCAGCCCGTCTCCGGGCAGCCGAACGACCCGTACGCCGCGCCGCAGGATCCGTATGGCCAGCAGAACCCGTACGGCCAGCAGGACCCCTACGGGCAGCCGCCCACCTCGGGCCAGCCCTACGGGCATCCGGCGCCGGGTCAGCCGTACGGGCAGCAGCCGTACCAGGACCCGTACGGCCAGCAGGGGTACCCGCAGCCGCCCATGTACCCCAACGCGGGGTTCGCCGCGAAGGGGCCGGGGCAGCAGCAGAACACCCTCGGTCTGGTGTCCATGATCCTCGGCATCGCCTCGATCCCGCTGGTCTGCTGCTACCTCGGCATCCCGCTGGGCATCGGTGCGCTGGTGACCGGGTGGATGGGCAAGCAGAAGGCCGCCCAGGGGCTGGCCGACAACAACGGTCAGGCCCTCGCCGGCCTGATCTGCGGCGCCATCGGCGTCGTGCTCGGCCTGCTCCAGATCGTCTTCCTGGGCTTCAGTCTGACGCTGCCCAACCAGCCCTGACCGTCATGCGACAGGGGCGTCCCGGCCCGTCCGGGGCGCCCCTTCGGCGTCTTCCGGCCCCTCAGTGGGGCGCGCGGGACAGCACCCGGGTCGCGGCGGCGCCGATCAGCGCCCCGACCGCGACGACCCCGGTCGCCACCGCCGCCACCTGCCAGGCGACGGGCCCCACCTGGACCAGCCGGCCGCCACCGAGCGATCCGGCGGAGGCCGCCGCGGCGGCGCCCAGCAGCAGGCCGGCCACCGGGCCGGCGAGCGCTGCCGCCCCGAGCAGCGGCCCCCAGCGCAGCGGTGCCCGGTCGTCGGCGGCGTGTCGGAGCAGCCGGCGGGCCAGCAGCCAGCCCGCGGCCATCCCGGCGAGGACCGGCACCGCGAGCAGCCCGGCGCCGAGCCCGTCGACCGGCCCGCGCGGCAGCCCGGCCAGCAGCGGTACGGCCGGCAGCGCCCCCACGGAGACCTCGCTGGTGCGTACCGCCGTGTCGGTGCCGACGGCGAAACCCGGGCCGAGCAGGTAGCTGACCGACCAGACCGTGGCGTTGGGCGCGTAGGCGAGGCTGACCAGCGTGATCCCGGCCTGGCCGGCGACCCCGGTGCGGTAGGCCCCGATCAGGTCGGCGGCGTCCCCGCCCCCGGTGGCCACGGCGAGCCCCGCCGCGCCGGCCCCCGCGCCGAACAGCAGCAGGCCGGCGACGAGCCCGGTGCGGATCCCGTCGCGCAGCGCCTCCGGGGACCGCGCGGCGAGCAGGCCGGCGACGCGCGTGGTCCGGGCCGAGCCCACCAGGGCCCCGAGCGTGCCGAGCACCACGAGGGTCAGCCCGGCACGCACCGGTGACGCGCCGGCCAGCACCGCGGCGAGCACCCCGAGCAGCGCGTACGCGACGCCGACCGCACCGGCGGCGAGGAGCGCCTGCCGGGGTGACCGGCCGCCCCGCGCGCCGATGGCCCGGCTGGCGTGCACGCCCGCCCGGGTCAGCCGCCAGACGACCAGGGCGGTCAGCGCCAGCGGGGCCAGCCCGAGCGGGCCGGCGGCGGTGTCCAGCGGCACGCCGTGCCCGAGCAGCCAGCCGGCCAGCCCGGCGCGCAGCGCGCCCGGCACGGAGGCGGCACCCTCGCTGAGCTGGAAGAGCCAGAGCACGACCACGACCGGCAGCCAGGAGGTGAGCGCCGCCCACCCGGCGGCGACCCCGGCGGCGACGGCGAGCGGGGCGCGGCTGCGGCGCGGCTCGCCGGCGCGCGGCGCGGGCACCCGCCGGCTCCGCCCGACGGGCGCGGCCGGCCGGGTGCCGGGGCCGACGTCGGCGCCGGGACGGCTGGGCTGATCAGGGGTGACGGAGGACATCGCGTCTACTCTGGCATGCCGGGCCGGCGGTGGCAGTCCGATACCGCCCCGCAGCGGCGACGAGTTCCGTGATCCACCATCTCGGGCCCCCGATCCGGTCTAGCCTCGGGCGCAGGGACGCGACCGCAGGGTCGCGGCACCGACGTCCTGAGGAGAGCCGTGAACACTCCGTATCCGCCGCCTCCGCCGGCGCCGTCCGCGGCCGGTCGCGACCGCACGACACTGTGGGGCGTGCTCGGCATCATCCTCGGCCTGCTCTGCTGCGGCATCCTGGGGATCGTCTTCGGTTACCTGTCGATCCGGGACGCCAAGCGCTTCGGCCAGTCGCCCGTGCTCGGCTACCTGGCGATCGCGTTCGGCGTGCTCAACATCATCGGCAGCGGTGTCCTCTGGGCCGGCGGCAACTACCCGCTCTACAACGACTGAGGCCACCCGCGCCACGGCGACCGGGGCCGCCGCGTCACGACGGCGGAGGGCCGACCGCGAACGGTCGGCCCTCCGGTCGTACGTCGGTCGGGCTCAGCCCGCGGACATGATCTCCCGCATGAGCTTGGCGGTCTCGGTCGGGGTCTTGCCGACCTTGACGCCGACCGCCTCCAGCGCGTCCTTCTTGGCCTCGGCGGTGCCCGCCGAGCCGGAGATGATCGCACCGGCGTGGCCCATGGTCTTGCCGGGCGGCGCGGTGAAGCCGGCGATGTAGCCGACCACCGGCTTGGTCACGTTCGCCTTGATGAACTCGGCGGCCCGCTCCTCGGCGTCGCCACCGATCTCACCGATCATGACGATCGCGTCGGTCTCCGGGTCGGCCTCGAACGCGGCGAGCGCGTCGATGTGGGTGGTGCCGATGATCGGGTCACCGCCGATGCCGACGCAGGTCGAGAAGCCGATGTCACGCAGCTCGTACATCATCTGGTAGGTCAGCGTGCCGCTCTTGCTGACCAGGCCGATGCGGCCGGTGCCGGTGATGTCGGCCGGGATGATGCCGGCGTTGGAGGCGCCCGGCGAGGCGATGCCCGGGCAGTTCGGACCGATGATCCGGGTCCGCTCCCCCTTGGCGACGTTGTACGCCCAGAACGCGGCGGTGTCGTGCACCGGCACGCCCTCGGTGATCACCACGGCCAGGTCGATCCCGGCGTCGATCGCCTCGACGACCGCGCCCTTGGTGAACTGCGGCGGTACGAAGATCACGGTCACGTCCGCACCGGTCTGCGCCATCGCGTCCGCGACGCTGGCGAAGACCGGCAGCTCGGTGCCGTCGAAGTCGACCGTCTGGCCCGCCTTGCGCGGGTTGACGCCGCCGACGACGTTGGTGCCCGCGGCGAGCATCCGCCGGGTGTGCTTGGAACCCTCGGAACCGGTCATCCCCTGGACGATGACCTTCGAGTCCTTGGTCAGCCAGATAGCCATTGTCAGACCCCCGCAGCCGCCAGCTCGGCGGCCCGCTCGGCCGCGCCATCCATCGTGTCGACCCGCTGGACCAGCGGGTTGTTCGCGCCGTCGAGGATCGCCCGGCCGGCCTCGGCGTTGTTGCCGTCGAGGCGGACGACCAGCGGCTTGGTGACCTGCTCGCCGCGCTGCTCGAGCAGGGCCAGCGCCTGCACGATGCCGTTGGCGACCTCGTCGCAGGCGGTGATGCCGCCGAAGACGTTGACGAAGACGCTCTTCACCGACGGGTCGGACAGGACGATCTCCAGCCCGTTCGCCATCACGGCGGCGCTCGCGCCACCGCCGATGTCGAGGAAGTTGGCCGGCTTGACGCCGCCGTGCCGCTCACCGGCGTACGCGACCACGTCGAGGGTCGACATGACCAGGCCGGCGCCGTTGCCGATGATCCCGACCTCGCCGTCGAGCTTGACGTAGTTGAGGTCCTTCTCCTTGGCGGCCTGCTCCAGCGGGTCCACCGCGGCCTGGTCGACCAGCGCCTCGTGGTCCGGGTGCCGGAACCCGGCGTTCTCGTCGAGGGTGACCTTGGCGTCGAGCAGCAGCAGCCTGCCCTCGCCGGTCTTGGCCAGCGGGTTCACCTCGACCAGCGTGGCGTCCTCGGCGACGAAGGCCTTCCACAGCCCCACGGCGGCCTCGACGACCTGGTCGGCGACCTCGGCCGGGAAGTTGGCGGCGGTGACGATCTCGCGCGCCTTCGCCTCGTCGACGCCGGTGTTGGCGTCGATCGGGGCCTTGACGACCTTCTCCGGGGTCTCGGCGGCGACCTGCTCGATGTCCATGCCGCCGGCGACGCTGGCGATGCAGAGGAAGGTGCGGTTCGCCCGGTCGAGCAGGTAGGAGAAGTAGTACTCCTCGGCCACGTCCGCGGTCACCGTGATCATGACCTTGTGGACGGTGTGGCCCTTGATGTCCATGCCCAGGATGTCGGTGGCGCGGGCCACCGTCTCCTCGGCGCCCTCGGCCAGCTTCACGCCGCCGGCCTTGCCTCGGCCACCGACCTTCACCTGCGCCTTGACGACCACCCGACCGCCGAGGCGTTCGGCGATCGCGCGGGCCTCCTCCGGGGTCGTGGCGACGCCGCCGGCGAGCACGGGCAAGCCGTGCCGCTCGAACAGGTCCCGCCCCTGGTACTCGTACAGGTCCACGTTTGCGCGTCCCGTCCCGTCTCCGCGGCGCGCCGTCGCGCCGCCACCAGCGTTATGGAAAACAGTTTGACGCCTGTCATCACTCGAAACAGGCCATTGGGCGCAGCCTAGCGAGGTGGACACCGCCGGCAACCGAGCGGGTGCACGTTGTGTGGTAATGCACAATCGGCGGCTTCCCGCGGCCTTTCCGCGACTTCGGCCCGATGTCAGCCGTCCGGGCGATGTTGCCGGGGGCGCGTAACCCGTCCGTGGGGGCGTCGTTGAGTCAGGTGTCGGAGCGCTGATGCAGCGCGGCGACGGGAGCGGCCGATGCCCTGTCGGTCGAGGGGTGGCGGCGGGGCATCGTGCATAGAGGGGCCGGACGTGTGAGGGGTGCGTCCGGCCCCTCCCCCTGTCCGGATTCGGCCGCCGAGCGGCCCCGAGCCCGCGACCGCCGTCAGGCGACCGGCTGGGCGACGTTCTGCCGGACCCACTCGACGATCGACTGGGTCGTCGCGCCCGGCGTGAAGATCTTGGCGACCCCGAGCCGCTGGAGCTCCGGGATGTCGGCGTCGGGAATGATGCCGCCGCCGAACACGACGATGTCGCGGGCGTCGCGCTCACCGAGCAGCTCCACCACCCGCCGGAACAGCGTCATGTGCGCCCCGGACAGCACGGAGAGCCCGACCGCGTCGGCGTCCTCCTGGATCGCGGTCTCCACGATCTGCTCCGGGGTCTGGTGCAGGCCGGTGTAGATGACCTCCATGCCGGCGTCCCGCAGGGCACGCGCGACGACCTTTGCACCACGGTCGTGGCCGTCCAGGCCCGGCTTGGCGACGACGACCCGTACACGAGAGCTCATCAGCGCATCCCTTTCACCGGCTCCGCGGCTTCACTGAACGAACGGTAACCCGCCCGACCCTGCCCGGGAAATCCGGGCGGCGAACCTCACGCGCGAACCCGGCCGGACTCCCGTCGGTGCCGGTACGGCGGACCGCGCCAGCCCTCGTCGTCAAGCCGGACGACTCCGCCGTTCGGTCACCCTGCGCGACGAACGGGCAGTTAAGGGGGCACCGTTCGAGGGGTACGACCCATGACAATCACGGACGGAAAGGGACAGAACGCGGTAGCAGTTCGGCGCTTCGGCTTGTGACGGGCCTGGTGGTTGGCTAACGTGTCCACGGTTGTCATCAGGTCCACGGACGGGTGACGACGCGGCCAGCCGGCGTTCACCCGAGCTTCACGGGCGTCGAGGAAGCCGCTTCGGATCCCCGACAACGGAGGGTGTGCGTGCGCCAGCGCCTGTCGTCTGAGCCCGATCGATATCGCGGTCGCCGCCGCGTACCCACCCCCCCGCGTAGCCGCTACGCAGCGGTGGTCACCACCGCGTTCGTCGGCGCCGGCATCGTCGCGATCGGCGCCGGCGCCCTGCCGGACGCCAAGAGCGTCAGCCCGTCGGTCCTCGACGAGCTCAAGGCCGCCTCGACCGTCAACCAGGACGCCGCGGCCCGTGGCGACAACGCCGACCGCGCCAGCCGCGACAGCGACCGCGCCGGAGGCACCGAGTCCGCCGAGCCCGAGGTCTGGCTGCTCCCCCTCCAGGGCTACGAGTTCAACTCGCCCTACGGCATGCGCTGGGGCAAGCTGCACACCGGCGTGGACCTGGTCGCCCCCGAGGGCACCCCCTACGTCGCCATCCACGGCGGCACCGTCACCAAGGCAGGCTGGTTCGGCGGCTACGGCCACACCGTGATCGTCCAGCACGCCGACGGCAGCGAGGCGATCTACGGCCACTCCTCGGCGCTGAGCGTCAAGGAGGGCCAGCAGGTGAAGGCGGGCGACCAGCTCGGCCTCGTGGGCAACACCGGCCACTCCTACGGCTCCCACCTGCACCTGGAGGTGCATGTCAAGGGCGAGCCGCTCGACCCGGTGCCGTGGCTCAAGGAGCGCGGAGTGGACATCAAGCTACAAGTCGAGGCGTACTACAGCGAGGTAGCCGCGTCCTGACGCTGCGCATCGCCCGTCAACCGCCCGGATCTACCGATCCGGGCGGTTTTTCGTGTGCCACCGGAGTCGAAAGTGAGCCGGGCCACAGGAGCGACTGTGACCGGCGCCATCTCCACACATGATCACTTTTACGGTCGAACAACCCCGAACGGGGACGCAAGGGGCGGACGAGACCGTCGCCGGTCCGCCCGGACCCCGTCCCACTACCCGTCACGCCGCGTGTCGACACCAGTATTTCGAGGTCAAGTGCCCCCTCGATCAGTGAAGGTCCGCCGTGCAGGAAGACATTCGGAACGAGAACACCCCCGACGCCCCCGTCCGGCCCCGGAGGCGGATCGGCGGCCGCACCCGCGTGATCATCGCCGCGGCGGCCCTGACCGGCCTCGGCCTCGGCGGCGCCGCCTTCGCGGCCACCGGGAACGACGAGCCCTCCGTCCCGGCCGCCGCCGTGGACGCGCAGGCCCGCGCGGAGGCCGCCGACCGCGCCGACCGCTCCGCCCGCGAGACGATCGCCCCGGCCACCCCGTCGGCGAGCCCGACGCCCAGCCCGGCGAAGGCCAGCCCGGCGGCGAAGCCCAGCCCGAAGGCGACCGCCGCCAAGCCGAAGCCGAAGCCGAAGCCGAAGAAGACCAGCAAGCCGAAGCCCAGTTGGGTCATCCCGATGAAGGGAGCGGCGATCACCTCCTGCTACGGCCCACGCTGGGGCACCCAGCACGCCGGCATCGACTTCGCGCTGCCCGCCGGCACCCCGGTCCGCGCGGCCTTCGGCGGCACCGTCACCAAGGCCGGCGACGTCGGCGACGGGTACGGCATCTCCGTCTTCGTCGACCACGGCAACGGCTACCTGACCCACTACGCCCACCTGAGCACCGCCAAGGTGGGCGTGGGCGACAAGGTCGCCGCCGGGGAGACCATCGGCCTGGAGGGCTCCACCGGCGACTCCACCGGCCCGCACCTGCACTTCGAGGTACACCAGGGTCAGATGTGGAACCAGATCGACCCCGCGCCGTTCCTGCGCGCCCGGGGCATCGACGTGGCCTGCTGACCCGCACCGACCGGTACGGCCCGGTCCGGCGTGCTGCCGGGCCGGGCCGCGCCGCCGCTCAGAGCTTGTCGATCGGGGCGTGCCGGAGCACCAGCCACATCGTCTGGTCGCCGAAGTCGATCTGCGCCCGCGCTCCCGGGCCGTGCCCCTCGACGGCGAGCACCCGGCCCAGGCCGTAGCGCTGGTGGTTGACCCGGTCGCCGGCGGACACCTTCGGCCCCTGCGGCAGCTCGCTCGCCGTGGTCAGGCGGCTCGCGTCGACCCCCAGCCGCTTCGCCAGCTGCGCCGCCTTGGGCGTGCCGCCGTTGAAGGCCCCACGCCCGCCGGACACCCGGTCCGCGCGGCCACCCACGCCGCCGCCCCCGCCGGCCCACGAGGTGTACGACCCCTCGGTGCGCTCCCAGCGGACCAGCTCCGGCGGCAGCTCCTCCAGGAACCGCGACGGCGGGTTGTAGGCCGGCTGCCCCCACGCCGAGCGGGTGACCGCCCGGGAAAGGTGGAGACGCTGGCGGGCCCGGGTGATGCCCACGTACGCCAGGCGACGCTCCTCCTCCAGCTCCCGGGTGTCGCCCAGCGAGCGCAGGTGCGGGAAGACGCCGTCCTCCAGGCCCGTCAGGAAGACCACCGGGAACTCCAGGCCCTTCGCGGTGTGTAGCGTCATCAGGGTGACCACGCCCTGGTGGTCGGGGTCGTCAGTGGGCACCTGGTCGGCGTCGGCGACCAGCGCGACCTGCTCCAGGAAACCGGCCAGGGTGGCCCGCTCGCCCTCCTCGCCGACCGCCTCGATCCGCTCGGTGTACTCCCGGGCGACGCTGACCAGCTCCTGGAGGTTGTCGACGCGCCCCGCGTCCTGCGGGTCGAGGCTCTCCTCCAGCTCGGTGAGGTAGCCCGAGCGGGTCAGCAGCGCCTCCAGCACCTCCTCCGGGGCACCCGTCTCGGCCAGCTCGCGGGCGCCGTCGAGCAGGGCGACGAAGTCGCCGATGCCGTTGGCCGCCCGGCTGGAGATGCCCGGGGCGTCCTTCGCCCGCCGCAGCGCCGCCCCGAAGGAGATCCGGTCCCGGCTGGACAGCGCCTCCACGCACGCCTCGGCCCGGTCGCCGATGCCCCGGCGCGGGGTGTTGAGGATCCGGCGCAGGCTGACCGTGTCGTCGTCGTTGACCACCGCGCGCAGGTAGGCCAGCGCGTCGCGGACCTCCTTGCGCTCGTAGAAGCGCACCCCGCCGACCACCTTGTAGGGCAGACCGACGCGGATGAACACCTCCTCGAAGACCCGGGACTGGGCGTTGGTGCGGTAGAAGACGGCCACGTCGCCGGGACGGGTCTCGTCGGCGTCGACCAGCCGGTCGATCTCGCGGGCCACCCAGTCGGCCTCGGCGTGCTCGGTGTCGGCCACGTAGCCGACGATCGGCTCACCGGCGCCCGCCTCGCTCCACAGCCGCTTCGGCTTGCGCGAGGTGTTCCGGTCGATCACCGCGTTGGCCGCGTTGAGGATGGTCTGGGTGGAGCGGTAGTTCTGCTCCAGCAGGATCGTCCGGGCGTCGCTGAAGTCGCGCTCGAACTCCAGGATGTTGCGGATCGTGGCGCCCCGGAACGCGTAGATCGACTGGTCGGCGTCACCGACCACGCAGAGCTCCGCCGGCTCGATCCCCTCCGTGCCGGAGACCAGCTCCTTGATCAGCGTGTACTGGGCGTGGTTGGTGTCCTGGTATTCGTCGACCAGCACGTGCCGGAACCGCCGGCGGTAGCTCTCCGCGACGTGCGGGTGGGACTGGAGCAGGTGCACCGTCGTCATGATCAGGTCGTCGAAGTCCAGCGCGTGCGCCTCGCGCAGCCGGCGCTGGTAGAGCGTGTAGGCCTCCGCCAGCGCCCGCTCGTTGGGGCCCTTGGCACGGCCCGCGAACGCCTCGGGGTCGACCAGCTCGTTCTTCAGGTTGGAGACCTGGGCGGCCAACCCGCGCGCCGGGTAGCGCTTCGGGTCGAGGTCCAGCTCCCTGGCGACCATCTGCATCAGCCGGCGGGAGTCGTCGGCGTCGTAGATCGAGAAGGTGGACTTCAGCCCGGCATGCTCGTGCTCGGCGCGCAGGATGCGCACGCACGCGGAGTGGAACGTCGACACCCACATCAGCCGGGCGCGGGGACCCACCAGGTGGGCCACCCGCTCCTTCATCTCGCCGGCGGCCTTGTTGGTGAAGGTGATCGCGATGATCTCGCCGGGGTGCACGTCCCGGGCGGCCAGCAGGTAGGCGATCCGGTGGGTGAGCACCCGGGTCTTGCCCGAGCCGGCACCGGCCACGATCAGCAGCGGCGAGCCGGCGTGGGTGACGGCGTCGCGCTGCGGCCCGTTCAGGCCCTCGACCAGGGCCTGCGGATCGAGATGGACGGCCGCCGGCCTGGGCCGGTGCGGCGAGGCCGGGGCGGACGCCGGCGCGGGCGGGGACGCGGGGATGTCGAAGAGAGGATGCATCGCACGGCGAGTCTATGCCGCCGGACGGACACTTCCCCCGCCGCGCACCGTCGAGATGTAAGGAAGGGCCCCTTCCTAACGCTAAGCGTTAGGAAGGGGCCCTTCCTTACATCCAGGTCGAGACGAAGATGTCACCCTGTCGTGTCTGGTGCCGCCGTCCCCCGTGCAGAACGATGACGGTGAAAATCCGGCTCCTCCCCCGTACACGACTGGGAGAACGACCATGACTCAGCCGCGTTCGCGCGGTCGGGCGGCGCTGCGCCACCTCGCCGCGCCCACCCTCGCGTTGGCCGTCGTCGCCACGCTGACCACCGCTTCCCGGCCCGCGCCGGCCCCCGCCGACGACCAGCAGGCCGGCCTCACCCCCGTCTCGGTCTCCTACGCCGTCCCCAGCGGCGGGGAGGTCAAGGGCAACTTCCTGAGCTACAACGACTTCCACGGCGCCATCGACCCGCCCGGCGGCAGCGGCGCGGCGGTCAACGGCACGCCCGCCGGCGGCGTGGAGTACCTCGCCACCTGGCTGAAGAAGCTGCGCGCCGAGGCCAGGGCCGAGGGGCGCGCCACGACCACCGTCGGGGCCGGCGACCTGATCGGCGCCACCCCGCTCGTCAGCGCCGCCTTCCACGACGAGCCGACCATCGAGCTGATGGACGAGATCGGCCTGGACGTCAGCTCCGTCGGCAACCACGAGTTCGACGAGGGCGTCGACGAGCTGATCCGGATCAACAAGGGCGGCTGCCACCCCGTCGACGGCTGCCAGGACGGGGACGGCTTCGCCGGCGCGAAGTTCACCTACCTGGCCGCCAACACGGTCAGCCGCAAGACCGGCCTGCCGATCCTGCCCCCGGTCGACGTGAAGTTCGTCGGCGGAGTGCCCGTCGGCTTCGTCGGCGTGACCCTGGAGGGCACCCCGGGCATCGTCAACCCGGCCGGCATCGCCTCCGTGCGCTTCACCGACGAGGTGCAGACCGCCAACAAGTGGGCCGGCGTGCTCAAGCTCTTCGGCGTCAAGGCGATGGTGCTGCTCGTGCACGAGGGCGGCGCCCAGTCGCCGCCGCCGGCCACCCCGGGCGTCTCGGACTGCGCCAACTTCTCCGGCCCGATCGTGGACATCGTCAAGGGCCTGCGGCCGGAGTTCGGGCTGGTCGTCTCCGGCCACACCCACCGCTTCTACTCCTGCTCCCTGCCGAACTCCTCGGGTGCCCACAGCGTGGTCACCAGCGCCGGCAACAACGGCCAGCTGATCACGGACGTGGACTACTCGCTGGACCGGCGTACCGGCCGGTTCACCGGGATCTCCGCCCGCAACGTGGTGGTCGAGAACGGCGTACGCAACCCGGACGGCAGCTGGCGGGAGAGCGCGCCGGGCACGTACGTGCGCAACCCCGACCTGGTGGACCCGGGCGCGAAGGCACTGGCCGACAAGTACCGGGCGGCCGTCGCGCCCATCGCCAACCGGGTGGTGGGCCGGATCTCGGCCGACATCGTCCGCGAAGTCCGGCCGAACGGGGAGAGCCCGCTCGGTGACGTGATCGCCGACGCGCAGCTCGCGTACACCCGCTCCAGCGGGGCACAGATCGCGCTGATGAACCCGGGCGGCGTCCGGGCGTCCCTGTCGTACGCGGCCTCCCCCGGCGACGAGGACCCTGGCGAGATCACCTACGGCGAGGCGTTCACCGTCCAGCCGTTCAACAACCTGGTGGTCACCCAGACGCTCACCGGCGCGCAGCTGCGCAACGTGCTCGAGCAGCAGTTCGTCGGCTTCAACGGGCAGACCACCCAGCGCATCCTCCAGGTCTCCGCCGGGCTGACGTACTCCTACGACAGCACCGCCCCGGCAGGCTCCCGGGTCAGCGCCCTGACGTTCGACGGCGCCCCGGTCGACCCGGCCGCCAGCTACCGGGTCACCACGAACGACTTCCTGGCCAACGGCGGGGACGGCTTCACCGAGCTGCGGGCCGGCACGGACCGGGCCACCGCCCCCGGCTTCGACGTCGACGCGCTGATCGTCTACCTGGGCGCCGGCGAGCCCGTCGCTCCCGGACCCGCGAACCGGATCACCCGCCTCGGCTGAGGCGGGGGCGGTCCCGGCGTCAGGACGGCACCGGGATCGCCCGTCCGGGCACGGGTCGCGCCGAATCCTTGCGCCGGCCGGTCCGAGGTCGGCATACTCGACGACATGTTCGGGCAGCGCTTCTACTTTTACTACGGCACCGGGAGTCCGGCAGCCGTAGGTCGCGCCTGATCGATCAGACCTACGAGAAAGCCCCGGGCTCCTGGAGCCCGGGGCTTTCTTCCGTCCCGGGATCCGGGCACCGGGCACCTGACGGCGAGGGGTACCCGATGATGACAGACGTGGTGGAGTCCAGCGGCAGCGTGACGCGACCCGAGGCGGGCCGGCCCGGCCCCGGTGTCCCCAGCTTCCCGGCCGACGTGCCGGGCGGTGACGACGGCGCGAAGCCGGCGGCGGGAACCGGCACCCCGGAGCCGGCCGCCGCCGCCCGGATCGTCGAGATCCGGGAGCGGATCGACGAGATCGACCGGGCGCTGATCGAGCTGTGGCAGGAACGGGCCCGACTCTCCCAGGAGGTCGGCGTGACGAGGATGGCCTCCGGCGGCACCCGGCTGGTGCTGTCCCGGGAACGGGCGATCCTGGAGCGTTTCCGGGTCGCGCTGGGCGCCGACGGCACGCAACTCGCGCTGCTGCTGCTCCGCGCCGGCCGCGGCCCTCTGTGAGGCGTACGCCGGCAACGGTCCCCCGCGCGGTCCACGCCCGGCACCGGCCCCCTGCGCGGGCGGGGGCCGGGCCGGGCGGAAACGACGGAACCGCCTGCCGTCGTCGCGATGACGTCGGCAGGCGGCTCCGTGGGGGTCACGCCTCGTGCGTCTGCACGATCTCGCGCTTCTCCGCGAAGTGGCAGGCGCTCGGGTGGTCCGAGCCCGAGCGGATCTCCAGCAGCGGGACCTGCTCGGCGCAGACGTCCTGCGCCTTCCAGCACCGGGTCCGGAACCGGCAGCCCGACGGCGGGCTGACCGGCGACGGTACGTCACCGGTGAGGCGGATGATCGCCTTGTTGTCCCGCACGGTCGGGTCCGGCACCGGCACGGCCGAGAGCAGCGCCTGGGTGTACGGGTGGGTCGGCCGCTCGTAGATCTCGTCCTCGGTGCCGATCTCGGCGATCTTGCCGAGGTACATCACCGCGACCCGGTCCGACAGGTGCCGGACCACCGACAGGTCGTGCGCGATGAAGATGTACGACAGGCCGAGCTCGCCCTGGAGCTTCTCCAGCAGGTTCATCACCTGGGCCTGGATCGACACGTCCAGGGCGCTGACCGGCTCGTCGCAGACGATGATCTCGGGCCGCAGCGCGAGCGCCCGCGCGATGCCGATGCGCTGCCGCTGACCGCCGGAGAACTGGTGCGGGTACCGGTGGATGTGCTCCGGGTTGAGGCCCACCAGGTCGAGCAGTTCCCTGACCTTCTCCCGGCGGCTGCCCTTCGGCGCCACCTCCGGGTGGATCTCGAACGGCTCGCCGATCAGGTCGCCGACCGTCATCCGCGGGTTCAGCGAGGTGTACGGGTCCTGCATCACCAGCTGGATCTGCCGACGCAGCCGACGCAGCGCCGGGCCGGAGAACTTCGAGATGTCCTGGCCCTTGTAGTGGACGCTGCCACCCGTCGGCTTCTCCAGGTTCATCAGGACCCGGGCCAGCGTCGACTTGCCGCAGCCCGACTCGCCGACCACACCCAGGGTCTCGCCGGCCTTGAGCTCGAAGGAGACCCCGTCGACCGCCTTGACGTGACCGATGGTCTTCTTGAACACCACGCCCCGGGTCACGGGATAGTGCTTGACCAGGTCACGGACCTCGAGGATGTTCTCAGTCACGGTTCACCAGCTCCTCGGCGAAGTGGCAGGCGCTGGCCCGGCCGGCGCCGACCTGCAGCAGCGGCGGGACCTTCTCCCGGCAGACCGGCTGCGCCATGGGGCAGCGCGGGTTGAACGGGCAGCCCGGCGGGATGTTCATGAGGTTCGGCGGGAGACCCTTGATCGTCCGGAGCTCCTGCCCCTTCTCGTCGAGCCGCGGGATCGAGTTGATCAGGCCGATCGTGTACGGGTGCGCCGGCTTGGCGTACAGGTCGTAGACGTTGGCTTCCTCGACGATCCGGCCCGCGTACATCACCGCGATCCGGTCCGCGACGTCGGCGACCACGCCGAGGTCGTGGGTGATCAGGATCATGCCCATCTGCCGCTCGCGCTGGAGTTCGGCGAGCAGGTCCATGATCTGCGCCTGCACCGTCACGTCGAGCGCGGTGGTCGGCTCGTCCGCGATCAGCACCTCCGGGTCCAGGGCGAGCGACATCGCGATCATCGCGCGCTGCCGCATGCCGCCCGAGAACTGGTGCGGGTAGCTGCTGAACCGGCCCTTGGCGTTCGGGATCTTGACCTGGTCGAGCATCTCGATCGCGCGCTTCTTGGCGTCGGAGCGGCTCATCCCGCGCCGCACCCGGAACTGCTCGGCGATCTGGAACCCGACGGTGAAGACCGGGTTCAGCGCCGAGAGCGCGTCCTGGAAGATCATCGCGATGCCCTCGCCGCGGATGCGGCGCCGCTCCTCGAAGGACATGCCGAGCATGTCCTTGCCCTGGAAGCGGACCTGACCGCCGGTGACGAAGCCGGGCGGCGTGTCGAGGATGCCCATGATGGTCTGCGCGGTGACGCTCTTACCGGAGCCGGACTCGCCGAGCACGGCGAGGGTCTCCCCCGCGTCGACGTGGTACGTGACCCCGTTGATGACCTTGGCGACGCCGTCCCGGGTGCGGAACTCCACCCGGAGGTCGTCCACCTCGAGCAACCTGCCCGAGGGGCGGCCGGACGCGCCGGCCGCGGACTGCTCGGACACCAGAATGTCGGACAACTGAATCTCCCCTAGCGGAGTTTCGGATCGAGGGCCTCGCGGACCGCCTCACCGAGCATCACGAAGCTCAGTACGGCGGCGACGAGGAACGCGGCGGGGAAGAAGAGCAGGTAGGGCGCGACGCGGAGGAGGTTCTGCGCCTCGTTGATCATGATGCCCCAGGAGACCACCGGGCTCTTCAGGCCGACGCCCAGGAAGGACAGCGTCGCCTCGGCGCCGATGTACGAGCCGACCAGGATCGTCCCGTAGACCAGCAGCGGCGCGAGGCAGTTCGGCAGCAGGTGCTTGAGGATGATCCGGCCGGTGCCGGCGCCCAACGCGCGGGCGGCGACGATGTAGTCCGCCTCCTTGGTGGCCAGCACCGAGGAGCGCATCAGCCGCATCACGACCGGCCAGCCCAGCACGATCAGCGAGATGCTCACCAGCGCCATGATCTCGGCCTTGCTGTTGCTCGTGCCCGACCCGTTGAAGGTCGTCAGGATGACGATGGCACCCAGCACGAACGGCAGCCCGAAGAAGACGTCGGCGATGCGGGAGAGCAGTGCGTCCACCCAGCCGCCCCGGTAGCCCGCCACGATGCCCATCGCGCCGCCGAAGAGCAGCACGCCGAGCACGGAGAGCAGGGAGACCACGATCGACGCGCGGGCGCCGTAGATCACCCGGGCGAAGACGTCCCGGCCCTGGAAGTCGTAGCCGAACCAGGCGTCCGACGACGGGCCGACGAGGCTGTTCTGCAGGTTGCCGTTCTCCGGGTCGCCGGAGGTGAACAGCGAGGGGAAGGCGGTCATCAGCATGAAGAGGACGATGAACCCTGCGGAGATCCAGAACAGCGGCTTGCGGCGCAGGTCACGCCAGGCGTCGCCGAGCAGACCGCGCGGCTTCTCCTTGCGGGCGTTCTCCGGCAGGCCCGCGTTGCTCGGCGCGCCGATCTCGTCGGGGGCGTGCGCGGGCGGGGTGCTGACGATCGAGGCGGCACTCGGGTCACTCATAGCGGATCCTCGGGTCCAGGGCGGCGTAGAGCAGGTCGACCAGCAGGTTCATCAGCAGGTAGACGAGCACCAGGACCACCACGATGGAGACAACGGTAGCGCTCTCCTTGGTGATGATCGCGCGGTAGACCTGTCGGCCGATTCCGTTGATCTGGAAGATGCCCTCGGTGACGATCGCGCCGCCCATCAGGGCGCCGAGGTCGGTCCCGAGCAGCGTGACCACCGGGATGAGCGAGTTGCGCAGCAGGTGGATCCCGACCACCCGGCGCATCGGCAGACCCTTGGCGATCGCCGTACGCACGTAGTCGGCCCGCCGGTTCTCCGCGATGCTCGTGCGGGCCAACCGGGCGATGTACGCCATCGAGGCGCTGCCGAGCACGAAGCCGGGCACGATCAGCTCGGAGAGCCGCATCTCGCTGGAGACCGTCGGCTTGACGATGCCCCACTGCACGCCGAGCAGCCACTGGGCCACGAAGCCGATGACGAAGATCGGCAGCGCGATCAGGAAGAGGCTGGAGACCAGGACCAGGTTGTCCAGGAAGCCGTTGCGGCGCAGGCCCGTCAGCACGCCCGCGGTGAGGCCGATGACCGCCTCGATGGCCAGCGCCACCAGGGCCAGCTTCAGGGTGTTCGGGTACGCGGTGGCGATGATGTCACCGATCTCCCGGCCACCGAACGTCTGCCCGAAGTCACCCTGGAAGAGGTTCTTCATGTAGTTGCCGTACTGCACGATGAGCGGCTCGTCGAGCTTGAACTTGTCGGTCATCATGTTGACGAAGCTGTCGGGGCAGGGACGCTCGCCACACTTGCCCGCGAACGGGTCACCGGGCACCGACCACACGAGCCAGTAGATCAGGAACGTCGTCCCGATGAAGACCGGGATGAGTTGGAGCAGCCGTCTCAACAGATAACGGCCCATGGGGTGGTCCTCCAGACAGGGGGCGCGCGTCGGACGGCCGACACGGGGATGACAGACGTGGCGAGGCGGCGTGGTGACACCACCTCACGGAACGGCCCGGGTCGGGCTCACCGGTAGGTGAGCCCGACCCGGGGTCAGACCGTTCGGATCAGAGCTCGACCGAGGTGAGGTCGAGTTCACCGACGTTGGAGAGCTCGATCTTCTTGATCTTCTCCGAGTGGCCGGACTGCTGACCACCGAAGTAGACCGGGATCGAGGGAACGTCCTGGTCGATGAGGGCGACAGCCTCGGCGTACTTGGCGTGCGACGCCTCCAGGCTCGGCGCGGAGGCGGCTTCCTTGGCCAGCGCGTCGACCTGCGGGTTGCTGTACTTGCCGTCGTTCGAGGAACCGCCGGTCACGTAGAGCGGGCCGACCCAGTTCTCCACGTCCGGGTAGTCCTGCTGCCAGCCGGCGCGGTACATGCCGGTCATCTTGCCGGCGTTGATGTTCTGGCGGAACACCGCGAAGGTCGGCACGCCCTCGGCGCGAGCGTTGATGCCGAGGTTCGTCTTGACCTGCTGCGCGACGGCCTCCATCCACTCCTTGTGGCTGGCGTCGGCGTTGTAGAACATGACCAGCTCACCGGTGAAGCCACCGGCCTCGGCGAGGAGCTTCTTGGCCTCGTCGACGTTGAACTGGCAGGCGGTGCAGTTGCCGGCCTTGGCGCCCGGGGTCAGCGGGTTGGCCCAGCTGTCGGCCGGCTTGCGCGAACCGAAGAAGATCTTGTCGCTGATCTCCTGGCGGTTGATCGACATCGAGATCGCGCGACGCAGCTTCGGGTTCTGGAAGCGCTTGTCGTAGATCGGGAAGGCGATGATGCCGGTCGACGGGGTGGTGGAGGAGATCGCCCGCTCGCCCAGGTCGTTCTTCCACTTGTCGCCCGCGATGGCGGAGACCGGAACCTGCTGCTGGAAGTCCAGGTTGCCGGCGAGCAGGTCGTTGTACGCCGCCGTGTCGTCCTGGTACAGCTTGATGTTGACGTCCTTGATCTTCATCTTGTCGTTCAAGGAGTAGTCATCGAAGCGCGTCAGCTTGATCTGGACGTCGTCTTCCCACGACACGAACTTGATCGGGCCGTTGCCGATCGGCTTCTTGCCGAACGCCTCGGCGCCCTGGGTGAAGAACGCGTCCGGCAGCGGCATGAAGGTGCTGTAGCCGAGCTTGGTCGGGAACACCGCGGTCGGCGCGGCCAGGGTGACCTCGAAGGTCCAGTCGTCGACGACCTTCAGGCCGGACATCTCCTTGGCGGCGGGCTCGGGGGCCTTCTTCGGGCCCTCGGCGCCGTCCGGGTCCTCGGTGTGGACCTGGTCGAAGCCCTGGATGTCGGCGAAGAAGCTGCCGTTCTGCGCGCCGTTGGGCGAGTAGGCGCCCCAGTTCCAGGCGTCCACGAAGTTCTTGGCCTTGACGACGGTGCCGTCGTGGAACTTCGTGTCCTTCTTGATCTTGATCGTGTAGACCTTGGAGTCGGACGTCTCGATCGACTCGGCGACCGCGTTACGCGGCGCGCTGCCGTCGTTCGGGTACTCGACCAGACCGGTCCAGATCCAGTCGATGATCGCCCCACCACCGGTCTCGGTGGTGTTCGACGGGACCAGGCCGACCTCCGGCTGAGTGCCGTCGATGGTGATCGCGCCGTCGCTGCTGGCGCCGGCGTCGCCACCGTCGCTGTCGCTGCTCGAGCAGCCGGACGCGACGAGCGCGAATGCCGCGCCCAGCGCGACCGCGCTACTTGCCCGCTTCGAGACTCTCATTCCGAGGGGCCTCCTCTTTCTGAACCTGGATCCGTCGTGGGTTTCACGCACGTATGGGGGGTGACACGTCCGGCGCCCGCAGTGCGGGAGCCGGTTTCACCGCAGTGAATTCGGGACAAGAATGATGTACCGATCCGCCGGGCCACCTCGCCCGTCGCGCTCGGCACCGCGCACACGAGACCACCACGGAGCACCGTCAACAGGCGGGTCCATGGTCGTCAGGCCGTACGGAGTGCCTCACATGAGGGGTGAGGTGCTGCCACTGTGACACCCACCGGCCCGTTCCGTGAAGGTGCCGTTATCAAGCCGTTAGTTGGTCGCCACGTTGCCGATACCCGAAAAAAGATCATGATGTACGCGGGTCGTACCGCTCTGAGCAGGAAAGACACGGTTCGGAGGGGGTCTGCCCCCGGCGTGGGGTCGGCGGCTGTGAGCTTCCCCGCGTCCGCTCCGGCGCTGCCCGACGTCGGCCGGGCGTTGGCCGTTTTTGCCCATCCGGACGATGCCGGCTTCGGCTGTGCGGGCACCATCGCCACCTGGGTGGCCGAGGGTGCCGACGCTTCGTACCTGCTCGTCACCCGGGCGACTCCGGAGGGTGCGGAGGCACCCGCGCCAAGGTGAGCCGGCCGCGGGGAGGAGCAGCGGGCGACGTACGACAGGGCGGGTTCCGCGACGGGCGCCCACCCATGCCCGAGGCGTGCACCGGCGGGCCCCCGGGGGCGAACGACTCCGGCCCCGGCACCGCGCGGGGCGGTACCGGGGCCGGGGCCGTTGAGCGGCGTCGATCAGGCCGTGAAGCGCAGCTTGCGACGACGGAACAGCAGCACGGCGACCGCGCCGGCGGCCAGCAGCGCCACGCCGGCGGCGATCGCGGCGGCGATCGGGGAGCCGGTCAACGGCAGGTCACCGCCGCTGCTCGCGGGCGAGGTCGACGGGGCCGGGCTGTCGACCGGGGCGCTGGGCGACGGCGACTCCGCCGGGGCGCTGGGCGACGGCGACTCCGCCGGCGCGCTCGGCGACGGCGACTCGGCCGGAGCGGCGGCGAAGGCGGCCTCGGCCTTGGCGCTCACGGTGGCGCCGGTGCTGCCACCGAGGATCAGCTTCTGCGCGGCACGCTGGCCGGTGAAGAGGAACACCCGGCCGAAGGAGACCGAGTCCTGGGCGGAAACGGTCACCTTCACCTCGCCGGCGCCGTCCGCGGCAAGCCAGAACTGGCCGCCGTTGGTGGTCTTGGTGACCGGCTTGCCCTCGGCGTCGACCGCCGAGCCGCCGTCGACCGCGACGGTGATCTCGCCCGCCGGGCCCTTGACGGTGAACGGGCCGGCCTTCTCGCCCACGGTGGCCTTGGCGCTGGCCGGGTCGACGCTCAGCTCGGCCTTCGGCTCGGGCTGGTCGGTGGCGTTGGCGACCAGGTAGTCGTGGACCTTCTTGACCACGTCGTACTGCTTCTTGCCGAGCAGCTTCGGGTCGTCGACCCAGTCACCCAGCTTGACGCCGTCGCTGAAGTTCCAGATGGCGGTCTGGGTGCCGAAGTAGAGCAGCTTGTCGGCGTCGGCCTTCGCCGGGGCGGTGGCGCCCGCGGCGGCCAGCAGCTTGGCGGCGTCGGCGTTCGGGTAGCCGTGGGTCAGCACCCACTGCACCTTGCCGAGGTTCTTCACCTGGGACTCGTCCCAGGTGCCCTCCTTGTACTTGCCGTCGATCGCCACGTTGGTGTGGTAGTCGATGCAGAAGGCGGGGACGAGCTTTCCGTCGATCTTGAGTGCCAGGGCACCGGTGCTCTTCGGCTGCCCGTTGAGCACGAGCGTGACGTTGCTGCCCTTGACCGACTTGGCGACGCCGGTCTTGTCGGCGGCGGCGGCCGGCGCCACCGCGCCGATTGCCAGCGCGCCGCCGGCGACGGTCGCCAGGGCGATCCGCGCCCAGCGCCGTCCTCGTTGTCCGAACATCAGATTCGTGCACCTCTCCCCAGGGGTGACCCGCGCACGGCGGGTTGCGTGAAGCCGCCGTTCCCGCGGGATGTGCACCACCCGCACGCGAGAACGCGACGGGGCATTATGTGACGGGAGTTGATCGCTTGTCAGCCCCTGTGGGCCGCATTCGTCGGTTCCGTCCCATATGACGGGGAAAAGAATTGGATCACACCAGCCGGCGGTCGGCCGCCCAGCGGGACAACTCGTACCTGTTGGACATCTGGAGCTTGCGAAGCACGTTCGACACGTGCGTCTCCACCGTCTTGATGGAGATGTAGAGCTCCTTGGCGATCTCCTTGTAGGCGTACCCCCGGGCGAGCAGCCGCAGCACCTCGCGCTCGCGGTTGGTGAGCTGGTCCAGCTCCGGGTCGGCCACCGGGGCGTCGGGACGGGCCGCGAACGCGTCCAGCACGAACCCCGCCAACCGGGGGCTGAACACGGCGTCGCCGTCGGCCACCCGGCGGACCGCGGCGGCCAGCTCCTCCGGGGAGATCGTCTTCGTGACGTAGCCCCGCGCGCCGGCCCGGATCAGCCCGATCACGTCCTCCGCCGCGTCCGAGACGCTCAGCGCCAGGAACTTGACCTGCGGGTGGGTACGCCGCATCGCCTCCAGCACCGCCCGGCCGCCGCCGTCGGGCATGTGCACGTCGAGCAGCACCACGTCGGGCAGCGTGGCGGCGATCCGGGTGACCGCCTCCGCGACGGTGCTCGCCTCGCCCACCACCTCGACGTGCGCGCCCAGCTCGGCGCGGACCCCCGCGCGGAACATGGCGTGGTCGTCGACGAGGAAGACCCGCAGCCGCTCGGCGCGGGCAGCCGCCCCCTCGACCGGTTCCATCGACTGCTCGGTCATCACTTGTCCCTCTCCGCCGTTGCCGGGTCGCGGGTGATCGGCAGGATCAACCGGACCTCGGTCCCTTCCCCCGGCTCGGAGCGGATCTCCGCCCGGCCGCCGTGCCGCTTCATCCGCCCGATGATCGAGCCCCGGACCCCGTGCCGGTGATCCTCCACCGTATCCGGGTCGAAGCCCTTCCCCCGGTCCCGCACGAAGACGCTGACCTGATCCGGCTCGACCTCGGCGTAGAGCGAGACGGTCTGCACCCCGGCGTGCCGGGCGGCGTTCACCAGCGCCTCGCGGGCGGCCGCCACCAGCGCGCCGACCCGCTCGTCGGTCTCCCGGTCGCCGACCACCACCGCCTCCACCGTGATCGCGAACGTGTCCTCGACCTCGGCGGCGGCCTGCTCCAGGGCGGCCGCGAGCCGCTCGGTGGGCGAGCCGGTGGGCTTGTAGAGCCAGTTGCGCAGCGAGCGTTCCTGCCCCCGGGCGAGCCGCTGGACGGTCTTCACGTCGCTCGCGTTGCGCTGGATCAGGGCCAGGGTGTGCAGCACCTGGTCGTGCACCATGGCGGCCAGCTCGGCCCGTTCCTGCTCCCGGATGCGCCCCTCGCGCTCCGACCGGAGCTGGTTGTACGTCCGCCACAGCACCGGCGCGGCCACCACGCCGACCCCGGCGAGCCCGACCAGGGCGAAGATCACGCCGTTGAGCACGGCGTCGAAGTTCTGCGCCGGGGAGTACACCGCGGCGACGCCGATGATGCCCACCGCGACCAGCACCCCGCCGCCGATGAACCGGAGCACGAAGGCCCGCCGGTCGCTCTCCTCCACCACCGCGCCCAGCCAGGGCACCGGCATGGAGTCGCCCCACTGCCGCCGCCGCTCCGGGGCCGACTGGTGCCAGATCACCCCGGCGCCGACCGCGATGATCGCGACCAGCCAGCCGGCGGTGCCGGCCGCCCCGACCGAGTCGAAGACCATCACCTGCACCAGCAGCACGCCGAGGCCGATCGCCACGAACGGCAGCAGCTGGGCGACGTCCCTGCGGGCCGGCACGGCGGTGTCGCCCGGGCGCAGCGGCACGACCGCCCAGAAGGCCGCGTAGAGCAGCAGGCCGAGCCCGCTCAGCCCCAGCAGCACCATGAAGGCGACCCGTACCCGCAGCACCGAGATGCCGAGGTGGTCGGCGATGCCGGCGGCCACCCCCGCGGCCATCCGGTGCTCGGGGGCGCGGTAGAGGCGGGGTGGCTGGGTCACGGCGCTGATCGGAGACTCCCTGGTCACGGCGGGCACGGAGCGGGCGACGGTCCGTCGCCGGCGTCGGATCGATCGTCACACGACGCACCGGGGCCCGACCACGGGGACGCCCCCGACATTCGGGCCGCCGGGATCTCAGGGTGGTGTCAGGGTCGGGTCCTGAGGCCGTCCGCCGGGTCGGGGCAGCAGGATCGAGGCATGACCGAGGAAGCTGCCCAGCCCGCCGACCCCGGGGCCGCTCAGCCGGGTGGGCCACCGCCGACCGCGACACCGCCCGCCGGCGCCGCGGCGCCGCCCCCCGTGGCCGCGCCGCCCCCCGCCGGGGACGCGGGTGGGACGCCACCGCCCGGCGCCGGGCCGGGCCCCGGACCACAGCCGTCGTTCGGCGGCGCCGGCTTCACCTCGCGGTACGGGCTGGTGCGCCCCCGCGACGGCCGCTACCTGGCCGGCGTCTGCGCCGCCATCGGCCGGGCCACCAACACCGACCCGGTCCTCTGGCGGGTGCTGCTGGCGGTGCTCGGCTTCTTCGGCGGCATCGGCATCCTGGTCTACGTCACCGCCTGGCTGATCATCCCGGGCGAGGGGGACAGCGCCTCCCCCGTCGAGTCCATGCTGGGCCGGGGCCGGTCCAGCATGTCCCCGGTCACGGTGATCGTGCTGAGCATCCTGGTCGCGATCAGTTTCGGCTACATCGTCACGGACGCGTTCCGGGCGGTGCTGCTCGGCGCCACGATCCTGATCGGCGGCGCGCTGCTGCTCAACCGCGACAACAGGGCCGCCCAGGGCGCGCCGGCCGGTCCCGTCCCGCCCGTTCCGCCCACCGCCCCGCCCGGGCCGGTGCCCCCGGTCGGCCATCCCGTCCCGGTCGCGTACCCGGCCCCGCCGACCGTGGCCGTGGCCCCCGGGGCGGGCCCGGTCCCGGCCCCGCCGGCGACCGTCGCCCAGCCCGCCTGGAGCGCCCCGGCCACCCCACCGACCGCCGACCTGCCCGCCTGGCCGCCGGCCGCCCCGGCCCCGCCCGCCCGTCCACCCGTGGGTACGCCTACCGTCGGCTGGCCCCCGGCACCGCCCACGTCCGGCTGGCCCGCCGCGACCTCGGGCGCACCGGGACCGGGCCACCCGGTGTCCCCGCCCCGGCCTCCGGGCTACCGCCCCCCGTTCGCCCCGCACGGCCCGTACGCCGGGCAGACCGTCGTGCCGCCCGCACCGCGCAAGCCGCCGAAGCCGCCGAAGCGACCGAAGGAGCGCTCCCCCCTCGGCGCGGTGACGTTCTCGCTGATCTTCCTCGCCCTGGGCGTGGTCGCCGTCGTCGACCTGCTGGACGTCTACGACATCGGGGCGTCGGCCTACTTCGCGGCCACACTGGCCACCATCGGGCTCGGCCTGCTGGTCGGCACCTGGTTCGGACGGGCCCGCTGGCTCATCGCGCTCGGCGTGGTGGCCGCCGCCGCGCTCGGGGTGGCCACCGTGGCCGAGTCCTACGACCGGATCCGGGGCGTCGACGGCAACGTCACCTGGGCGCCCACCGACCACCGCGACCTCGCCCTGCGGTACGAGAACAGCTTCGGCGACACGGTCCTGGACCTGCGCGCGGTCGACTTCGACAAGAAGAACACCGAGATCACCGTCTCCGTCAACTTCGGCGAGTGCACGGTGGTGGTGCCGCCGAACGTCGACGTCACCACGGTGGCCGACGTCAACGCCGGCGACGCGGTCGTCTTCGGCAAGCACTCCGGCGGGCTGGCGGGCGAGCTGCGGGAGACGACCGACCTGGGTCCGGACGGCCCCGGCGGCGGCACGCTGCGCCTCTACATCCACATCAACGCCGGCAACCTGGAGGTGACCCGGTGAAGGCCCACCGCACCGACATCGTGTCCTTCGCCTTCGGGCTGATCTTCCTCGGTCTCGCCGCGTGGTGGCTGCTCGCCCAGTTGCTCGGGCTCGCCCTCCCGCCGGTCGGCTGGTTCCTGGCCGGCGCGCTGATCCTGATCGGCCTGCTGGGCCTGCTGGGCGCGCTGCGCTCCGGGCGGTCCGGCGGCGCGCCCGCGCCCGGCGGCGCCCCCTCCGATGCCGCCCCCTCCGATGTCGCCCGCGCCGACGCCACCGCCTCCGACGCGGTCCTCCCGGACACCGTCGTGCCCGTCTCCACCCCGCCGGGTGCGGATCCGGCGGGCCGGGCGACGGACCGACAGGCCACCGGGATCGACCCGACCCGCTGGGACCTCGACCGGCCCGCCCCGGCCGACGAGCCGACGGAGTGGGGCGGCCGGCGCTCCGACTGGGGCGAACCGACCGACTGGGGCGCGCGGTCCGAGTGGGACGTCTCCGCGCCGACGACCGGTGCACCGACGACGGCCGGACGACCGACGAGCGGACAGACCGCGGAGGAGCCGACGATCGCCGGGGCGACGACGGAAGGGTTGACGACAGGCAGGCAGACGACGGGCGGGCCGACGACGGGTGGCCTGCGGGCCGGGGACGAGGCCGACGAGTGGCCGACGGAGGCCGTCACCGACGTCCGGCCCGAGGCGGTCGAGGACCGCGCCGCCGACGAGGACGCCCGGTTCCGGCGGACCGACGGGCCGCCGGCCGGTGGGGAGCACCCGCGCGGCTGACCACAGCGGTGCGGCCGGCGTCGGCGGCGGCCTATGCTGGCCGTGGAGAACTCGCCTCCGCCGGCCGGCCCGCGCCGACCTGGCCGCCGCACCGACCTGGTCGCCGCGCCGGCCGGACGCGCCGCCGTGGCGGTCCCGCCGCGATTCCCGTCTCTACCCGTCAGGAGTCCGTCCGACATGACGCAGTCCCCCGCCGTGCGCACCTTCGGCCGGTCCGGTCCGGTCCGCATCGGCGAGCGAGCCGCCCGTACCCTCGTCTCCGAGCTCGCCCGGATCAACGATCCGAAGGCCGCGCTGCTGGTCGGCGCGACGCCCGAGTCCGCGGTGCTGACCGCGGCGATCGACGCGCTGCTGCCCGGCGACACCCTCACCCTGGTGCCCGCCGGGTCGGCCTCCCCGGCGGCCCTCCGGGAGCACGTCATCGCCCAGGGTCGCTGGGTGGCCGACCGGGTCCGCGTGGTCGACACCCTCGCCGAGGCCGAGCCGGCCGCGGTGGTCGTCGCCGGGGAGCCGCTGACCGGCACGGCCGACGAGACCCGCGCCGCCGTCGAGGGCCTGACGAAGTACCTCGCCGACGGCGCGGTGCTGAGCGTGGCCACGACCGCGACGCCGGGACGTACCGCGGGCGCCGCCGCCGAGCTGGACCGGCAGGGCGCGCTGTACGGCGTCGGGGTCGACCTGGTGCTGCGCAACACGCCGCCGCTGCGGGTGTACCGGCTCCGCTACACCCCGGCCGACGCCGCGTCGGCGGCCCGGCTGGCGCCGGCGTACCGCCCGTCCAGCGTCCCGCTGACCCGTGGCATGCACATCGACTCCAACGGGGTGGCCGCGGCCGGCATCGCGCTGGGCCTGGCCGCGGTGGCCCGGGCGACCCGGCCGAAGTCGAAGCTCTGGCTGCTCCCGGCCCTGGCCGCCGCCCCGGTGGCCGCCTTCTTCCGGGATCCGGAGCGCGACGTGCCGGAGGACTCGTCGGCGGTGGTCGCCTCGGCCGACGGTCGGGTGCTGTCCGTGCAGCGGCTGCACGACGAGCGCTTCGGCGAGGGCGAGTGGCTGCGGATCGCGGTCTTCCTGTCGGTGCTGGACGTGCACGTCAACCGTGCCCCGGTGGCCGGCAAGGTGGTCGACTACTTCGTCGCCGACGGTGGCTTCGCCAACGCGATGAAGCCGGCGGCGGAGCACAACGTGGCCGCGTACACGGTGCTGGACACCGCGCGCGGCACGGTGGTCGTGGCGCAGCGCACGGGCCTGATCGCCCGCCGGATCGTGCAGCGGGCGCCGATCGGCGCGCTGCTGGCCCGGGGCGAGCGCTTCGGGCTGATCCGGTTCGGCTCGCGCACCGACGTCTACCTGCCGGCGGACGCGGCGGAGCCGCTGGTCGGCCCCGGGGACAAGGTCGTCGGGGGCTCGACCGTCATCGCCCGCTGGCGCTGAGGCCCGGCCGCACGACACGAAGAAGGGGCGCCGCGATCGCGGCGCCCCTTCTCTCGTACGTGTGTCAGGCGGTGCGGCGCTGACGCAGCCAGAGCACCGGGCCGCTGACCAGGTAACCGACCACGATCAGCGCGAAGGTGAGCCGGATGTCGATCAGCGCGCCGATCACCGGGGCCAGCCACAGCCACGGCGGCAGCTTCACCAGCCGGGCCAGCTTCGCGTAGGGGAAGCTGGAGACCATGGCGAAGGCGAGCAGCGCCACGCCGGCGACCAGGACGATCCCCGGCACCGGCAGCCCGATGGCGACGGTCAGCGCGAGCACTGCGGCGGCCATGGTGGTGGGGACGCCGCAGAAGAACCGGCCGTCCTTCGGCGAGACGTTGAACCGGGCGAGCCGGATCGCCGCGCACGCCGCGACGAGCGCGCAGGCCACCGCGGCGGCCGGCGTGGAGACCGAACCGGCCAGCGAGGCGTAGACCACCACGGGGGCGGCGAGGCCGAACGAGCACATGTCGGCCAGCGAGTCCATCTGCGCGCCGAACGGGCTGGCCACGCCGAACTTGCGGGCGAGCGCGCCGTCGAGGCCGTCGAAGACGACGCAGGCGATCAGGCAGAGTGCGGCGACGCGCACCTCGCCCTGCATGGCCAGGAAGATGGCCAGCATGCCGAGCATCAGGCTGCTGAGTGTGCAGGCGTTGACCACCGCGAACTTCATCCGGCGGGCGACCGTCCGCTCGCCCGGAAGCAGCGGGATCGACATCCCCGACTCGTCGTCGACCGGAGTCGTGGGGCCGAGCGCGGGGCTGACCGGGACGATCGAGGCGACGTCGGCGCGCTCGACCCGGGTGAGTCCGTAGCGGCGTCGCGGCCGGTCGGCGTAGCGGTGCTCGGGCATCGAGAGGTCGCTGGTCGCGTGCAGGTCGCCGTCGCGGCGCCCCACCCGGACCAGCAGCACCTGCCGGGCGAGCGTGCTGCTGCGGCGCAACGGGCCCGCCCAACGACGCCCTGCGGGACGCGGACTGTCAGTGGTACGACGCCGGCGCCATGGGGCTCTCGGCACGTTTCCTCCATCACCGGATCGGTTTACCGTCGCGAGGGCGGCCGTCCGGCTGTCTCGTGCCGGACCATTCTGGCCCGGCAGCCGTTTTGCGGAGTACACCATCGCATAGGGGAACGGGGGTTGGCGATAGCTGCCGGCGGTACTTATATCTGGTCTAACCGCGCGTACCGCTCTCTTATTCCCATCTCGGGCTCCATCGCCCGTTTCCTCCACCAACCCCACATCGAATGTACCGGACCCCGTCTCCGTCGGCTCGGTGAGCGGGTGCCGGGGACACCGATGTCCGGTTACGGACGCTCGTCGGCAGGGGCATTGGCCAGCGCCAGTGCGGCGATCCCGCTCAGCGGCAGCCCGGCGAGTTTCTCCGGGCTGAACCAGCCCGCACGGGCGGTGGAGCCGCCGGCGAGCTCGGTCACCCGCGGCTCCGTGGGCGCGTCCACCGCCACCCGGTAGAGCACCCGGATGCCGTGCCAGTCGAGCGGGCGCCCCTCCGGGCCCAGCGCGGCCGGGTTGTGCAGGTTGTCGACGCCGATCAGCTCGACCACCCGACCGAGCTGCCCGGACTCCTCGACCAGTTCGCGCAGCAGCGCGGCGACCGGCTGCTCTCCGTGGTCGGTCCCGCCGCCGGGCAGGTGCCACCGGCCGGCGCCCGGGTAACCGTCGGCGATCATCGTGAGCAGCACCCGGCCGGCAGGGTCGGTGACCAGGCCGTACGCCCCGAAGCGCTGCCTCCGGTCGGGCGGGGCGGCCGGCCCTTCCGCCGGTGAGCGGGGCAGCTCCGGCGGCAGGGGCGACACGGGCAGGCCGAGCAGCTCGGCGGTGAACGGCATCAGCGGGACCGTCGCCGCCTCGGCGGTCGTGAACCAGGCCACATCGTCGCTGCCGCCGGCCGGCTCCGGCCGGGGTTCGCCGCCCCGCACGGTGACGTCGAAGACCACGCGGTCGGTGTGCACCGCGACCTCGGCGGCACGGAAGGTCGTCACGTCGGCGGACACCGCCCGCAGCCCGGTCACCTCGATGAGGAGGCCGGTCTCCTCGGCGAACTCGCGGACCACCGCGTGCGCCGGATGCTCGGCGTGCTCGACCCCGCCGCCGGGAAGCTGCCAGACGCCCGGGAACGGGCACGGGCCGGAGCCCCGGGCCAACAGCACCCGCCCGTCCGAGCCCCGACACACCCCGTACGCGCCGACCCGCCGCCGCTGTTCCACCCGCCCGCACTCCCCCGCCCGCGCCGACCCGTTCCGTCGATCATGAGGTTAGCCGCACCGGGTCCGGCGTGCCGCCCGGTCAACCTCATGATCAACGAACAGTGGGGACGGGGGCGGTCAGGCCAGGCGGGCGGCCTGGACGGCTTCCGCCGTCACCTCGGTCAGGCGGTCGGTGGGGAGGGCGCCCAGTTCCTCGCGGCCGAACCAGCGGGCCTCGCAGGTGGAGCCGCCGACGTCGGCGACGGTGGGCGGGGCCGGCTTGTCGACCACGACGCGGTAGAAGGCGCGGACGCCGTGCCAGTCGATCGGGTAGCCCTCGGGGCCGAGGGAGGCCGCGTCCCGGTGGCTGGCCACCCCGAGCAGCTCGACGAGGCGCCCGGTCTGCCCGGTCTCCTCGACCAGCTCCCGGATCAGGGCGGCGCCGGGCTGCTCGCCGTAGTCGGTGCCACCGCCGGGCAGGTGCCAGCAGCCCGCGCCCGGGTAGCCGTCGGAGACCCGGGTGAGCAGCACCCGGTCGTCCGGGTCGGTCACCACGGCGTACGCGGCGAAGCGCTGGGCCCGGTGCAGCCCGTCGGGGCCGGGCACGGCGTAGAACGAGGGGAACTCCGGTGCCTCGTCCGGGACGATGTCGGCGGACGAGGCGGGCAGGCCCAGGGCCCGCGCGGTGAACGACCGCAGCGGCAGCTCGCGGGCCTCCGCCGGGGTGAACCAGCGGACCAGGTCGGTCGGCCGGTCGATCCGGTCGGCGAGCGTCCCGCCCCGGACCGAGACCTGGTAGATCAGGCGGTCGGTGTGGATGGTGATGCCCCGCTCCGGCAGCGCCCGCATGTCGGCGAGCACGTCGTGCAGGCCCGCGACGGTGACGGAGAGGCCGGTCTCGGCGGCGGTCTCCCGGACGACGGTGTGGTGCGGGTCCTCACCGTGGTCGACCGCCCCGCCGGGCAGCGACCACGTGCCGGGGGTGCCGGAGCGCTCCGATGCGCGGACCAGCAACACCCGGCCGACTGAATCAGCACAAACTGCATATGCCGCGATCCTGCGGAGCGGCTCCAGCATGGTGGTCACGGGGGCAAATTCTCCCCGGCCCGGGTTACCTCCATCGAAAAGAGTCAGATTCCTGACTGAATGCTCGCGCCTCAGGGGCGGGTCAGGGTAGGGATCCGGGCGGTCACCGAGGACGGCCCGACGACGGGCGCGGACCGTGGAGACATGACCTACACCGCTCCTCCCCAGCCCCCGTACAAGCAGCTCCGTCGCCCCGTCACGGACCGGATGATCGCCGGAGTGGCCAGCGGCCTCGGCCGGTACTTCGCCGTCGACCCCACCCTGGTCCGGGTGGTCTTCGCGGTCGCCGGCCTGCTCACCGGCGGGCTCGCGCTGCTCGCGTACCCGATCATGTGGTTCCTGATGCCCGAGGAGCCGGCCGACGCGCCCGCCTGGCCGCACCCGGCGCAGGCCCCGCCCACGGTGGCGCAGCCGACCGTGGCGCAGCCCGTGCCGCCGACCTATCCGCCGGCGGCGTGAGGCGGGATCACTCCCACTCGATCGTGCCCGGCGGCTTGCTCGTGACGTCCAGCACCACGCGGTTGACCTCGGCGACCTCGTTGGTGATCCGGGTGGAGATCCGCGCCACCACCTCGTAGGGCAGCCGGGACCAGTCGGCGGTCATCGCGTCCTCGCTGGAGACGGGCCGCAGCACCACGGGGTGCCCGTAGCTGCGGCCGTCGCCCTGCACGCCGACGCTGCGCACGTCGGCCAGGAGCACGACGGGGAACTGCCAGACGCCCCGGTCCAGGCCGGCGGCGGTCAGCTCCTCGCGGGCGATCAGGTCGGCCCGCCGGAGCAGGTCGAGCCGCTCCCGGTCGACCGCGCCGATGATCCGGATGGCCAGGCCGGGGCCCGGGAACGGGTGCCGCCAGACCATCGCCTCGGGCAGGCCGAGCTGGAGGCCGAGCGCCCGGACCTCGTCCTTGAACAGCGTGCGCAGCGGCTCGACCAGCGCGAACTTCAGGTCCTCCGGCAGGCCGCCGACGTTGTGATGGCTCTTGATGTTGGCGGTGCCGGTGCCGCCGCCGGACTCGACGACGTCCGGGTAGAGGGTGCCCTGGACGAGGAACTCGACGTCGCCGTGGGCGGCGACCTCCCGCGCGGCGGCCTCGAAGACCCGGATGAACTCGCGGCCGATGATCTTGCGCTTCTGCTCCGGGTCGGTCACCCCGGCCAGGGCGCCGAGGAACCGGTCGGCCGCGTCGACCACCTTGAGCTTGATCCCGGTGGCGGCGACGTAGTCCTTCTCCACCTGCTCGGCCTCGCCGGCGCGCAGCAGGCCGTGGTCGACGAAGACGCAGGTGAGCTGGTCGCCGACGGCCCTGTGCACCAGCGCGGCGGCGACGGCCGAGTCGACCCCGCCGCTCAGCCCGCAGATGACCTCCTTGTCGCCGACCTGCTCGCGGATCCGGGCGACCTGCTCGTCGATGATGTTCTCGGGCGTCCAGGTCGGCGCGATGCCGGCGATGTCGTGCAGGAAGCGGCGCAGCATCTCCTGGCCGTGCGCGGTGTGCCCGACCTCCGGGTGGAACTGCACACCGGCCCGGCGGCCGGCCACGTCCTCGAACGCGGCGACCGGCGCGCCCGCCGACTCGGCCGTCACCGTGAAGCCTGCCGGGGCCTCGGTCACGCAGTCACCGTGGCTCATCCAGACCGGCAGGTCGGCCGGCAGGTCGCGGAGCAGCACGCCCGGGTCGAGCAGGCGGGGGCGCAGCGGGGTGCCGCCGTACTCGCGGTTGCCGGTGCGGGCCACCGTGCCGCCGAGCGCCTGGGCCATCGCCTGGAAGCCGTAGCAGATGCCGAAGACCGGCACCCCGGCCTCGAACATGCCGGCGTCGATCTGCGGGGCACCCGGCGCGTAGACGCTGGACGGGCCGCCGGAGAGGATGATCGCCGCCGGGTCCTTCGCCAGCATCTCGGCGACCGGCATCGAGTGCGGCACGATCTCGGAATAGACGTTGGCCTCACGCACCCGACGCGCGATGAGCTGGGCGTACTGGGCTCCGAAGTCCACCACGAGGACGGGGCGAGGCGTGCTCATGGCAGCAGATCCTACCGACGGCACCCGCGCCTCCCCCGCCGGTCCGTCACCGCGCCGCCGCCGTGATCCCCCCGCGCGGGCGGGCGACGTCGTCCTCGACCGCCGGGGCGTACCCCTCGGCGACGCTGACCTTGCGCGCGATGACGCCGAGCAGCACGCCGTAGATCACCTTGGAGGTGATGTCGGCCACGGTGTAGGTGATCTGCCTCGCCACCACCCCGTCGGCGGAGTCCCACATCGCCGGCATCAGATAGGCACCCGGGTAGAGCAGCCAGGAGACGAGCACCAGCCACCAGACGGCGCGCGCGGGACCCCGGGCGGACTCCGGCAGCCGGGCCAGGCTGCCGAAGATCACCCGGGCGACCAGGAGGAGCAGGAACACGAAGAACGCCGTGCTGACCAGCCCCCAGACCCAGTACGGGGCCGAGCGGTCCACCTCGTGGAACTGCCCGGCGTAGCCGGTGTAGATCATCCCGAGGCCGCCGACCACGAACATCGCCCAGTTGCGGTGGAACGCCCGACCGGTGATCCCCAGCACGATGAGCAACTGGATCAGCAGGACGGGGACGTCGATGGACCAGTTCATGTACCGGTAGCCGTTGGAGAAGAGCACGTCCGACTGGACGTAGGCCGTCCCGTTCCAGGTGAACGCCTGGCGCCAGCGCTCCGAGAGCACCCACAGCTCGAAGAAGGCCGACACCATCACCACGGCGGAGAGCACCGAGGCGAGCTGGTAGCGCGGTGCCGCAGAGCCGCGGGTCGCGAGGAAGTAGACCAGCCCGGCAGCCATCACCCCGAAGCCCAAGGTGAGCACGTGGGACACCAGCGTGTACTGGGTGACGTTGTAACTGAACAGGTTCTCGAAGTTCACGCTGACCTCACGGCTTCCTGCGCGGCTTGAATCGCCGCTATTGCCCCCGTAGAGGGCTTTTGACGCGTATAGGTTATCTGTGCCAGCCGGCACCGGACCCCTGAACGCGATCTCCACCGGCGTGCCGGCAGCGGCGCCCCGGCGTACCCCCGGGTCGTCACAAGCGGCAGCCCGGCGGGCGCGGCGCCGCCCGGGAGCCGGCCGAGGAGCGGACATGACCGAGTGGTGGCTGTGGACGTACGTGGCCGCCATGGCGGGCGGGGTCCTGCTGTTCAGCCGGTGGCGCGCGGACCCGCGGGGAGTCCCGCGCAGCGAATACCGGGTGGCGATCGCGATCCCGCTCTGGTCCGGCTTCTGGTATCTCGTCATGGCGCTCGGCGGCGGGCGGGCGGAGGTGGCCGGCCACACGGTCTACTGGGCGCGCTACGTCGACTGGGTGGTCACCGCCCCGCTGCTGCTGGTGGCCCTGATGCTGACCGGGACGCATTCCCTGCCCGGACGCCGTTGGCGGCTGATGACCGCCCTCGTCGGGGCGAACGTGGTGGTGATCCTCAGCGGCCTGGCAGCCGATCTCACCGCGAACGCCACATCCCGCTACGGCCTGTACGCGATCGGGATGCTGTCCCTGCTCGCGGTCTACGCTCTGGTCTGGGGACCGCTGCGTGCCCACGCCCACCGCCAGCCGGAACGGATCGCGGCCGTCTACACGGAGGCCGCCCTTCTGCTCAGCGTGCTCTGGGCCGGTTACCCGCTGTTCTGGCTCCTCGGCCCGTCCGGGGTGGGCCTGCTCGGTTCCACCACCACGAGCATGCTCTTCGTCGGGCTGTCCATCCTGTCGAAGGTGGGCTGGAGCATCGTCGATCTCAGCCGGCTACGCACCCTGTCCGACCGTGGTCACCTCACCGTCGTCTGATCCGGCCAGGGGCGTCGCCCCTCCGGTGCCGGTGGCCCAGGACCGGGCCCGTCCCCGGCGCCGACCGTCGTCCGCGTACGGAACCAAGGCGCCGGCGCAGCAGCCGGACCGGCTGCTGCGAGGTGCCGGGACCGCCTCGCAGCTCGCGCTCGGCGGGCTGCTGGCGCTGGCACCGCTGATCGGCGCCGCCGGGCTCGCCGGCTCGCCGGGCTTCCTGATCGCGGGACTGCTCCTCGGGCTCCCGCACGGCGCGGTCGACCATCTCGTGCCCGCCTGGCTGGCGGCGCGCGCCCGGCCGCTGCCGGCGCGCGTGGCGCTGCTGGTGGTCTACACCGCCGTGGCCGGCGCCGGGCTGGTGGCCTTCCGGGCCGCACCGGACCTGGCGCTGGTCGGGTTCCTCGTCGTGTCCGTCGTCCACTTCGGCACCGCCGACGTGGCGTTCCACGCCGAGCGGGACCGCCGGCCCGTGCGGCCCGGGGTGACGGCCGTGCTCGCGTACGGAGGACCGCCCGTGGTCGTTCCGTTGGCGCTGTGGCGGGACCAGGTCGACCCGTTGCTGGCGACGGTGGCCCCTCGGGCACCGACGCTGCTCGCCGTCGAGGTGCGGGCACTGGCGTTCGCCGCCGTGCTGTGCGCGGTCGTGGTCACCGTGCGCCGGGACCTGCGCGCCGGACGCACCCGCGACGCGCATCAGCCCGTCCTCCTCGTCGGGCTGTTCGCCACCGTGCCGCCGGCCCTGGCCATCGGTGCGTACTTCGCGTTCTGGCACTCCTGCCGCCACGTCGCCCGACTGCTGCGGCACGACCCACGCAACACCGCCGACCTGGCCGCCGGGAGGGTCGGCCGGCCGCTGCGTCGCTTCGCCCGGCAGGCGGCGGCTCCCACGGTGCTCGCCGTCGCCGCCCTGACCGCCCTGATCACCTGGCCCGGCCACCGGGCGGACCCGCTGCCCGCGACGTTCGCCGTGCTGGCCGCGCTGACCCTCCCGCACGCGGTGCTGGTCGCCTGGACGGACCGACGCGGATCCGGGTCCCCGTCCCGGGCGGATGGCGGGCTGCTCCCCGGCCGGGACACCCGGCGCCACAGTTGACCGGGCACCGGCCCTGTCACGTCCGCAGGGCGCCGGGGGCGCCAGCCGGGACGGCCGGGTGGTGGGGCGGCACCGGGGGGAGGCGGCGGTACGGCGAGCCCACGGGCGGCCTCGGGTCCTGCTCGCCCTTGTTGGGCCAGAACGACATCGCCCGTTCCGCCTGGGCGGTGATGGTCAGCGACGGGTTCACCCCGAGGTTCGCCGAGACCGCCGCGCCGTCGACCACGTGCAGCCCCGGGTGGCCGAACACCCGGTGCCACGGGTCGATCACGCCGTCGGCCGCGGTGGCGCCGATCACCGCTCCGCCGAGGATGTGTGCGGTCATCGGGATGTCGAACGGCTCGGTCAGGGCGCCGCCGGGCGTACCGCCGATCTCCTCGGCCAGCAGGCGGGCCGCCTGGTTGCCGGCCGGGATCCAGGTCGGGTTTGGCGCGCCGTGGCCCGGCCCGGAGACCAGGTGCCGGCCGAACGGGCCGCGCCGCAGCCGGGTGGTCAGCGAGTTGTCCACCGACTGCATGACCAGGGCGATCACCGTCCGCTCCGACCAGCCGCGCACCGACAGCAGCCGGGCCGCCGTGCCGGGCTGGCGCAGCAGGATCCCCAGCCAGCGGCGGACCCGGCGCGGCCCGCCGTCGACCAGCAGCGACTGGAGCAGGCCCATCGCGTTCGAGCCCCGGCCGTAGCGGACCGGCTCGACGTGGGTCTGCGGGTCGGGGTGGAACGAGCTGGTGATCGCCACCCCCTCGGTGAAGTCGAGCCCCTCGGCGCGGGCCTGCCGGCGGGGCACCGAGGCGCCGAGGATCGCCTCCGAGTTGGTCCGGGTCAGCTCGCCGAGGCGGGGCGAGAGCGCGGGCAGGGCACCCTCCGCCTTCATCGCGTGCAGCAGCCGCTGGGTGCCGAGCGCGCCGGCCGCGAAGACCACCTGGTCGGCGTGGATCACCTGCCGCCGCGCGCGCAGCCAGGCCCCCGTGCGCACCGTGTGCACCGCGTATCCGCCGTCGCCGGTTGGGCGGACGGCCGTGACCGTCGTCAGCGGGTGCACCCGCGCGCCGAGTCGCTCGGCCAGCCAGAGGTAGTTCTTGACCAGCGTGTTCTTCGCGCCCTGCCGGCAGCCGGTCATGCACGCGCCGCAGTGCGTGCAGCCGGTGCGCTCCGGCCCGGCGCCGCCGAAGTAGGGGTCGGTGGCCCGCTGGCCGGGGCGACCGATGAACACGCCGACCGGGGTGGCGTGGTGGGTGTGCCCCACCCCCATCCGGTCGGCCACCGCCCGCATCGCCCGGTCCGCGCGGGTGACGAGCGGGTACGTGGTGGCGCCGAGCATCCGCCTCGCCTGGTCGTAGTGGCCGGCCAGCTCGTCACGCCAGTCGGTGACGTCCCGCCACTGCGGGTCGGTGTAGAAGGCGTCCAGCGGCTCGTAGAGGGTGTTCGCGTAGACCAGTGAGCCGCCGCCGACCCCGGCGCCGGAGAGCACCAGCACGCCGCCGCCGGCCTTCCGGTCGGCCGGGCGCAGCAGGGTGAGCCGCTGGAGGCCGTAGCAGCCGAGGCGGGGCGCCCACAGGAAGCGCCGCAGCCGCCAGGAGGTCTGCGGGAACTCGTCGTCGGCGAAGCGACGCCCGGCCTCCAGCACCCCGACCGAGTAGCCCTTCTCGGCCAGCCGGAGCGCGGTGACGCTGCCGCCGAAGCCGGACCCGATGACGAGCACGTCGTACCGCATGACCGCATCATTACCGCTCGGTAGCCATCGCGCCAGCGCCCGATTTCGCGGGATCATGCTCCGGTCCACGATCCCGGAGGCGCCCGCCCGCAACTCGGCGCCCCCGTCGACGCGTTGTCATCACCGGGGGTGTCGCATGACTCAGCGGACAGGGGTGCCACGCCCACGATGGGTGCTGGGGCTGGCCGCCGTGGCGGCCGTGGTCCTGGTGGCCGTGGGCGCCCTGGTCGTCACCCGGCTCGTCCGCGACGACGGGCCGCGGCGGGCGATCGGGCCGACGGGCGCCACCGCGACGCCGCAGGCGAGCCCCACCCCGAGCCCGAGCCCGACCGCGCCGCCGGGCGCCGGCGTCACCGGCCCGCTCAACCTCCTGCTCGTCGGGGTGGACACCCGGGTCAGCGTGCCGGGCTGGGAGCCGCACGGCGACGCCGTGCTCGTGCTGCACGTGCCGAAGGGACTCGACCGGGCGTACCTCTTCTCCCTCCCCCGCGACCTGCTGGTCGACATCCCGGCCTTCCCGAAGGCCGGCTACCGCGGCGGCAGGACCAAGCTCACCCACGCGATGAGCTACGGCAGCCGGGTGCCCGGCAGACCGAAGCAGCCGAGCACCGCCCAGGGGTACGAGCTGCTGCGCAGCACGGTCAGCGGCTACACGGGGCTGCGCTTCGACGCCGGCGCGGTGCTCACCTTCAACGGCTTCGACCGGCTCGTGGACAGCCTGGGCGGGGTGGACCTCTACGTCGACCAGCGGGTGGTCTCGCTGCACCGCCGCCCCGACGGCCGGCACCGGGAGCCCGCGCCCGGCGGTGGCGGCTACACCGGGCCGCAGATGGTCTACGAGAAGGGCGAGCGGCACCTCACCGGCTGGCAGGCGCTGGACTACGCCCGGCAGCGCTACGTCACCGGCGGCGGCTACGCCCGACAGCGCCACCAGCAGCAGCTGATCAAGGCGCTGGCCACGAAGATCCTCGGCGAGGACCTGGCCCGGCAGCCGGAGCGCGTCCAGCAGGTGGTCGACGCGCTCGGCGACACCCTGGTCTACGCGGGCGGGCCGCGCGTCGTGGACGTCGCGTACGCCCTCGGCGGGCTCACGCCGGAGAAGTTCGTGCTGGTCGACCTGCCCGGCGCGGGCGTCGGCCGGGGCAGCGCCTACCGGGGCGAGGAACTCACGCAGACCGGGCGGAAGTTCCTCACCGAGCTGCGCGCCGGCCGGGCCGACGCCTACCTCGCCGCCAACCCGAAGCTGCGCGTCACGCGCTGAGCGCCGTCACACCCGCCCGGGACGGTCCGGCCGCTGTTTGCCGTACAGCCACGCCTCGAAGAGGTCGCCGAGCTGCTTGCCCGAGACCCGCTCGGCCAGCGCGACGAACTCGGCCGTGGTCGCGTTCGCGTCGCGCTTCTGTGCCGCCCAGGTCTTCAGGATCTCGAAGAACGCCTTGTCGCCGACGGCCACCCGCAGCGCGTGCACGGTCATCCCGCCGCGCTGGTAGACCGACTCGCTGAACAGGTTCGCCACCCCCGGCTCGCCCGGCGGCGTCCGCCACAGCTGGCCCGAGGAGCCCGCGTACCGGGCGTCGAACTCCTGCTGGGCGGTGCGCCCGCCGTCGTGCTCGGCCCACAGCCACTCGGCGTACGTGGCCAGGCCCTCGTTGAGCCAGATGTCCTGCCACCTCGCCAGCGACACGCTGTTGCCGAACCACTGGTGCGCCATCTCGTGGGCGACCACGGCCGTGTTCTCGCCGCGGGAGAAGAAGCTCGCGGAGTAGACCGGGCGGCTCTGCGTCTCCAGGGCGTACCGGATCCGGGCGTCGGAGATCACCACACCGCCGTACGCCTCGAACGGGTACGGCCCGAAGACGCTCTCCAGGTAGTCGGTCACCTCGACCGTGTCGGCGATCGACCGGTCCGCCGCGCCCGAGGGCAGGTCGGTGGTGACCGCGTGGAACACCGGCCGTCCCTTGTGCTCGCCCTCGGTGATCCGGAACTTCCCGATGACCACCGTGCTCAGGTAGCTCGCCATCGGGCTGCGCTCGGCCCACTTCCAGGTGGTCCAGTCGCCGGTGGTGCTCTTTCCCGCCGGCACACCGTTGCTGACCGCCGTCAGCCCCTTCGGCACGGTGATCTCGAAGTCGTAGGTGGCCTTGTCCGAGGGATGGTCGTTGACGGGGAACCACGTGCTCGCCGACTCGGGCTGGCCGAGCGCGATCGCCCCCTCGTCGGTGTGCAGGAAGCCGCCGCTGCCCAGGACCTCGTTGCGCAGCGGCTCCGGCCTGCCGTCGTACGCGATCTCGACGACGAAGCCGTTGCCCGCGATCAGGCCACGGGCCGGAGTCACGACCAGCTCGTCGCCCTTGCGGCCGTGCTTCGCCGGAGCCCCGTCCACCGTCACGGACCGCACGGTCAGCCCGGCCAGGTCCAGGTTGAACGCGGACAGGTCGCCGGTCGCCGCCGCCTGCACGGTGGTGGTTCCGGTCAACCGGTCCTCCGCCGGGTCGTAGCGCACCTTGACCGTGTAGCGGCTGACGTCGTACCCGCCGTTGCCGTAGGTCGGGAAGTAGGCGTCGCCGGCGCCGGCCGCGCCGAGGAGGAACTGGCGCGGCGCGGCCGGCGCGGCGGTGCTCGGGGCCGGAGCCGGGTCCTCGGCCGACCCGCAGCCGGCCAGCCCCAGCATCCCGGCCAGCAGCAGGCCGGTGCCCGCGCACAGCGTCCGCCGCGACAGCGTCATCGCCTCTTCTCCTCCCTGCGTCGCCGGCTGCCCCACCGGCGAGCGTGGTGGACCCGGGCCGGCCGGTGCCGTCGGCCCCGCCGCACGGGGGCGGGCGGGCAGGCGGGGCCGCGCCGGGTCCGGCCGCAGCCTACCGAGCGCCGACGCGAGCCGCGTCAGGGCAGGGCGGGGGCGCTCCCGCCGACGAGCCAGGCGTCGAAGAACGGGCGCAGGGGCTGCCCGGCGACCCGCTCGGCCAGGGCGATCAGGTCGTCGGTGGTGGCGTTGCCGTCGCGCCGCTCGGCCGTCCAGGTCCGCAGGATGCGGAAGAACGTCTCGTCGCCGACCGTGCGGCGCAGCGCGTGCACGGCGAGCGCGCCACGCTTGTAGACGGCCGCACCGAACAACCGGGACCGTCCGGGGTCGACGGACGGCCGGGACCAGTCGGTTGCGGCGTACTCCAGCTCGAAGTTGCGCTGCGCGGTACGGCCGCCGTCGTGCTCCTCCCACAGCCACTCCGCGTAGCTGGCGAAGCCCTCGTTGAGCCAGATGTCGCTCCACCGGCTCAGCGCCACGCTGTTGCCGAACCACTGGTGGGCCAGCTCGTGCGCGACCACCCCCGGGTTGGGTCGCCCGGCACGAAAGAAGCCCGGCCCGTAGACCGGCCGGGACTGGGTCTCCAGCGCGTAGCCGATCCGGGCGTCGGTGACCACGACGCCGCCGTAGGAGTCGAACGGGTACGGCCCGAAGCGGCTGGCCAGGAAGTCGGCGATCTCGCCGGTGCGGGCCAGCGAGGCGGCCTCCGGCCCGTCCTCCGGCAGGCTCGCCGGCACCGCCGTGACCATCGGCTTACCGGCGTGCGTGCCGCTGCGCACCCGGTAGTCGCCGATCACCAGGGTCGTCAGGTAGCTGGCCATCGGCGACCGCTCGACCCAGCGCCAGGTGGTCCAGCCGGCGGCGCTGGTCCGCTCCCCCGGCACCCCGTTGCTCAGCGCGGCCAGCCCGTCCGGGACGGTCACCTCGATGTCGTAGGTGGCCTTGTCGGACGGGTGGTCGTTGACCGGGAACCAGGTGGCCGCCGACCAGGGTTGGCCGAGGGCGATCGCCCCGTCGGCGGTGTGCAGGAAGCCGCCGCTGCCGAGCTGCCCGTCGGCCTTGGCCGCCGGCACGCCGGAGTAGTCCACCTCGACGACGAACCGGGCGCCCCGGGAAAGGCCGTCGCGCGGGGTGACCACCAGCTCGCCGCCGTCGCGGGCGGACCCGGCCGGCCGGCCGTCGACGGCCACCCGCGACACGTCCAGCCCGGCGAGGTCCAGGTTGAACCGGGACAGCCCGCTGGTCGCGGTGGCCGTCAGCGCGGCCCGCCCGGAGAGCCGGTCGGTTGCCGGGTCGTAGCGGACCGCGAGCCGGTAGCCCGCGACGTCGTAGCCGCCGTTGCCGGCCCCCGGGACGTACGGGTCGCCGAGGTCGACCGCCCCGGGCCGGAAGCCGCCCCGCTCGTCGCCGCCGTCGGTGCAGGCCGCGAACACCAGGGCCGCGACGACGGCGACGGCGAGCGCGGGGCGGATCCGGGGGCGGGTACGACGCACCGGCCGAGCCTATCGGCGCGGCCGGTGCGGGTGGTGCTGCTTGCGCAGGTCAGCGGTCGAGGACCAGGCCGACCTTCTGGAACTCCTTCAGGTCGCGGTAGCCGCACTTGGCCATCGCGCGGCGCAGACCACCGAAGAGGTTGAGCTGGCCGTCCGGCTCGTCGGCCGGCCCGAAGAGCAGCTGCTCCATCGAGCCGAGCGGGTCGCCGGCGGTCTCGAACGCGCCCCGGGGCAGCGACGGGTGGCTGGCGGCGGAGTGCCACCAGGCGCCACCGGCCGGCGCCTCGGCGCAGAGCGACAGCGGCTCGCCGAGCATCACCGCGTCGGCGCCGCAGCCGAGGGCCTTGGCGATGTCGCCCGAGGTCTGGATGTCGCCGTCGGCGATCAGGTGCACGTACCGGCCGCCGGTCTCGTCGAGGTAGTCCCGGCGGGCCGCCGCCGCGTCGGCGATCGCGGTCGCCATCGGCACCCGGATGCCCAGCACCGACTCGGTGGTGGACCACTCGTCGCCGCCGATGCCGACGATGACGCCGGCCGCCCCCGTACGCATCAGGTGCAGCGCGGTCTTGTAGTCGGTGCAGCCGCCGACGACGACCGGGAGGTCCAGGTCGGCGATGAACTCCTTGAGGTTCAGCGGCTCGTCGGTGGTCGAGACGTGCTCGGCGGAGACGATGGTGCCCTGGATGACGAGGATGTCGACGCCGGCGTCGAGGATCACCGGGGCCAGCGCCAGGGTGTGCTGCGGCGAGACCCGCACCGCCACGGTGCCGCCGCCGGCGCGCAGCTCGCGGACCCGCTCGGCGATCAGGTCGGGGCGGATCGGCTCCGCGTAGACCTCCTGGAGCCGCTTGGTGGCGCGGGCGTCCTCGTCGAGCCCGGACAGCTCCTCCAGGACCTTGGTCGGGTTCTCGTAGCGGGTCCACAGGCCCTCGACGTTGAGCACGCCGAGGCCGCCGAGCTGGCCGAGCCGGACGGCGGAGGCCGGGCTCATCGTCGCGTCCGACGGGTGCCCGACGCAGGGGATGCCGAACTGGTACGCGTCGAGCTGCCAGGCGGTGGAGACGTCGTCGACGTCCCGGGTCCGGCGGCTCGGCACGATGGCGATGTCGTCCAGGTGGTAACCGCGCTGCGCGGTCTTGCCCAGCCCGATCTCGACCACGTCACGCATGGGGGACTCCAGTTGTCGCAGGGGGGATGGTCAGCGGGAGTGGTAGTTGGGCGCCTCGACCGTCATCTGGATGTCGTGCGGGTGGCTCTCCTTGAGCCCCGCCGCCGTGATCCGGATGAGCTGACCGCGGCGGTGCAGCTCGGGGATGCTCTCCGCGCCGACGTACCCCATCGCCGCGCGCAGCCCACCGGTGAGCTGGTGGGCGACCGCGGACAGCGGGCCCCGGTAGGGCACCTGGCCCTCCACGCCCTCGGGGACCAGCTTGTCCTCGGCGAGCACGTCCTGCTGGAAGTAGCGGTCCTTGGAGTAGGACTTGCCCTGGCCCCGGGACTGCATCGCGCCGAGCGAGCCCATGCCCCGGTAGGCCTTGTACTGCTTGCCGTTGATGAAGATCAGCTCGCCGGGGCTCTCCTCGCAGCCGGCCAGCAGGCTGCCGAGCATCACCGTGTCGGCGCCCGCGACGAGCGCCTTGGCGATGTCGCCCGAGTATTGAATGCCGCCGTCGCCGATGACCGGGACGCCGGCCGGCCGCGCGGCCCGCGCGGCCTCCATGATCGCGGTGATCTGCGGTACGCCCACCCCGGCGACGATCCGGGTGGTGCAGATCGCGCCCGGCCCGACGCCGACCTTCACGCCGTCGGCGCCCGCCTCGACCAGCGCCCGGGCGCCGGCGTAGGTGGCGACGTTGCCGCCGACGATGTCGATGGTGACGTCCTTCTTGAGCTGGGCGACCATCTCCAGCACCGCCCGCTGGTGGCCGTGCGCGGTGTCCACGATCAGCACGTCGACGCCCGCGTCCACCAGCGCCCGCGCCCGCTTGTAGGCGTCGTCGCCCACCCCGACGGCGGCGGCGACCCGCAGCCGGCCGGCGTCGTCCTTGGTGGCGTTCGGGTACTGCTCGCTCTTGGTGAAGTCCTTGACCGTGATCAGGCCGCGCAGCCGGCCCGAGTCGTCGACGATCGGCAGCTTCTCGACCTTGTGCTGGCGCAGCAGGTCGAGCGCGTCCTCCTTGCGCACCCCGACCGGGGCGGTGACCAGCGGGGTGCGGGTCATGATCTGGTGGACCGGGGTGGCCGGGTCGGAGACGAACCGCATGTCGCGGTTGGTGACGATGCCGACGAGCTGGCCCTCGCCGTCCACGACGGGCACGCCGGAGATGCGGTAGCGCCCGCAGAGGGCGTCGACGTCGCGCAGGGTGTCGTCGGGGCTGGCGGTCACCGGGTTGGTGATCATGCCGGACTCGGAGCGCTTCACCAGGTCGACCTGGAGCGCCTGGTCCTCCAGGGAGAGGTTGCGGTGCAGCACGCCGATGCCGCCCTGGCGGGCCATGGCGATCGCCATCCGGGCCTCGGTCACCGTGTCCATCGCGCTGGAGAGCAGCGGGATGCTCAGGCTGATGTTGCGGGTCAGCTTCGTCACCGTGTTGACCCGGCTCGGCACCACGTCCGACTCGCCCGGCTGGAGCAGCACGTCGTCGAAGGTCAACCCGAGCGGAACCACCCGGGCGGAGCCGGCGGGCAGCTCCGGCAGGTGGCCGCCCAGCTCGCCGCTGTCGGCGCCGGCCGGTAGATCGGTGCTGGGCGAAAATTCCACGATTGCTCCCCTGAGCTGCTCGGACGGGCTTCAGCGAGGTGGCGCGGGCGGGCACCGGCACACGCCGGGTGACGGGCGCGTCGTCCCATCGTACCCACCGGCACGGGCCGTTCCCGGGCGGTGGCAGCCCAGGTCACCGGCGGCGGGGGCGGACGCGGCCCCGGCGTTGGGTCTACGGTGAGGGGGTGCACGACGAGCCCATCGACCCCTTCAACGGCGACCCGGCTGATCCGGCCGCCGGCCTGCACGATCCGGGCGACGACGCCCCGCTCGACCCGCTGACCGACGTCGAGCGACAGGACGTGCTGGAGGATCTCGCCGACCTGGAGATCTACCAGGCGCTTCTGGCGCCGATCGGGGTGCGCGGGTTGGTCATCGAGTGCGAGGACTGCCGGGAGCCGCACTACTTCGACTGGGACCTGCTGCGGGGCAACCTGCGCCACCTGCTCAGCTCGGGGCGTCCCCGGGTGCACGAGCCGGCCTACGACCCCGACCCGGACCACTACGTCACCTGGGACTACGCCCGTGGCTACGCCGACGGGGTGCACGACACCCTGACCGAGGGCGCCGACGAGGAGCCCGACGCCGAACGCTGAGGCGGGCCGGGGCCGCACCGGCGGGGCCCGGGCCACCCGCCCGGCTCCGCGCGCCGAGGCGTCCCGGCCCCCGCTCCGCGCCCCGAGGCGTCCTGGGCGGCCGTACCGCTGGTTCAGGCCACCAGGCCGGCGCGGAAACCGGCCGCCACCGCGTGCGCGCGGTCCCGCGCGCCGAGCTTGCGGAACAGCCGCCGCGCGTGGGTCTTCACGGTGTCCTCCGAGACGAACAGCTCCCGGCCGATCTCGGCGTTGCTCTTGCCCTCCGCCATGCCCAGCAGCACCTGGAGTTCGCGTTCGGTCAGCCCGACCTGGGACCGGCCGCCGCGCGGGCCGGGCCCGGACCGCCGCCCGGGGGGCGTGGCCTCGGCCGGCTCGTCGGCGGGCTCGGCCGGGTCGTCGCCGCGCTGCGCCGGCACCACCGTCGGGGTGCCGCCCGGGCCGTCGGGGGCCGTCGCCTGCCAGCTGGATCCCGGTTCGGCCGGCGGCCGGCCGGCCGGGCCGGTACGGGCGGGACCGCCGACCGCCGCGGTGTCCCGGGCCGGGTCGGTGGCCGGGCGTCGGGCTGCCCGGCCGGGCGAGGAGAGCAGCAGCAGGGCCTTGGCCACCGCGCTGGTCAGGTCCTGGTCGACGCCCTGGATGAGGCCCCGGGCACCCGCGCTGATGGTGGCCGCGGCGGCCTCCGACTCCTCCGTGCCGAGCAGCAGCACGGAGGCCTGCGGCGCGCGGGCGAGCACCCGCCGGACGAAGCCCGCGCTGTCCGGCCGGGTGAGGGCCGTGTCCGCGAGCACCACGTCGGCGGGGCGCTCGGCCAGCCGCAGCATCACCTCGGGATCGGAGACCGCCGTCCGCACCACGGCGGACAGCCCGAGCCGTGCCGCCGCGGACGCGAGATGTTGCGCCGCGAGCGGCGTCCGAACGCACACGAGAACCGTACGCACAGTGGTCTCCTCTCCGTCCAAGAGCAGACCATGACCGGGTCGGGTCGCGAGGGGGTTCGGGCAATCCAACGAACTTTTCCGACAAGTGGGGCATATGCCGCCAGTTGCCGGAAGTTTTCGATCACAGGCGTGTGAGCCGGCGACGGCCCGGGTACGGAGGTCCCAGGCCGGAAACGGCGCGCCTGCGCGGACCGTCGCCCGGACGCCGATTCACCAGGATCTGCGCGGTGCCGCGCGGGAGGAGGGGTGCTGATGTCGAACGTACGCAGACTGCCCGGACCCATCGTCGACCTCTGGGACTGGCAGCGGCTCGGTGCCTGCCGGGGCCGGGACAGCGCGCAGTTCTTCCACCCGGACGGCGAGCGTGGCTCGTCCCGCCTGCGCCGGGAGTCCGGCGCGAAGGCCGTCTGCCGCGCCTGCCCGGTGCGGGCCGAGTGCGCCGCCCACGCCCTCGCCGTGCGCGAGCCGTACGGCGTCTGGGGCGGCTTCAGCGAGTCGGAGCGGCTGCGGCTGCTCGCCGTCGGCTGGGAGGACCTGGCCGACCGCCGCCAGAGCCGGGTCGACGTGGCCCGGCTGGAGGCCCGCCTGGGCCAGCCGCACCGGTCGACCGTCCCCGCCCAGCGCAAGATCGCCTGAGCCGGCGACCTCCTCGAGACCACACCGACGCCGCGTCCCCGCCCGGGGACGCGGCGTCGCGGCGTTCCCACCCGTGGTTGGCGACGCACCGGCCGGCCGATGGTCACGCCCCCGGCCCGCCGAAAGGCGTCGGGGCGCACCGTCACACGGACGGTGCGCCCCGACCGGGCGTACGGCGAGGGTCAGAAGCCCGGGCCGTGCTGGTGGCCGTGGCCGTGGCTGTGGCCGTGCCCACCGGCGGCGGCCGGCTCGGCCTTCTCCGGCTTCTCCACCACGAGGCTCTCCGTGGTGAGCAGCAGGCCGGCGATCGACGCCGCGTTGGTGACCGCGTTGCGGGTCACCTTCACCGGGTCGACGATGCCGGACTTCGCCAGGTCGACGTACTCGCCGGTGGCGGCGTCGAGGCCGTGGCCCCACTCCTTGCCGGCGACCTTCTGCACCACGACGTAGCCGTCGTGGCCGGCGTTCTGGGCGATCCAGCGCAGCGGCTCGACCAGCGACTTGCGCACGATCGAGACGCCGACCTTCTCGTCCCCGGTGAAGCCGAGGTCGTCGTCGAGCGCCGGCAGGATCTGCACCAGGGCGGCGCCGCCGCCGGGGACGGTGCCCTCCTCGACCGCGGCCTTGGTCGCGGCGATCGCGTCCTCGATGCGGTGCTTGCGCTCCTTCATCTCGACCTCGGTCGCGGCGCCGACCTTGATGACCGCGATGCCGCCGGACAGCTTGGCCAGCCGCTCGGCGAGCTTCTCCCGGTCCCAGTCGGAGTCCGAGGCCTCGATCTCCTTGCGGATCTGCGCGACCCGGTCGGCGACCTCGCTCGACTTGCCGCCGCCGTCGACGACCGTCGTGTTCTCCTTGTCGACCACCACGCGCCGGGCGGTGCCGAGCACCTCCAGGCCCACCTGGTCGAGCTTGTAGCCCAGCTCGGGCGCGACCAGCTCGGCGCCGGTGAGGATCGCCATGTCCTGGAGCATCGCCTTGCGCCGGTCACCGAAGCCGGGGGCCTTGACCGCGCAGACCTTCAGGGTCTTGCGGATCGAGTTGACCACCAGCGTCGACAGCGCCTGGCCGTCGACGTCCTCGGCGATGATCAGCAGCGGCTTGCTGTTCTGGAGGACCTTCTCCAGCAGCGGCAGCAGCTCCTCGATCGCCGAGATCTTCTGGGTCGTGATCAGGATGTACGGGTCCTCCAGGACCGACTCCTGCGACTCCATGTCGGTGACGAAGTTGGGCGAGATGAAGCCCTTGTCGAACTGGAGACCCTCGGTCACGTCCAGCTCGGTGTGCAGGGCGGAGCCTTCCTCGACGGTGATGACACCGTCGCGGCCGACCCTCTCCATCGCCTCGGCGATCAGCTCGCCGATCGTGGCGTCCTGCGCGGAGATCGTCGCGACGTGCGCGATCGACTTCTTGTCGGCGACCTCGACCGCGCGGCCGAGCAGCGCCTCGGAGACCTTGGCGGCTGCCGCGTCGATGCCCCGCTTGAGGCCGGCCGGGTTGGCGCCGGCCGTGACGTTGCGCAGGCCCTCGCGGACCATCGCCTGGGCCAGCACGGTGGCGGTGGTGGTCCCGTCGCCGGCGACGTCGTTGGTCTTGGTCGCCACCTCCTTGACCAGCTGCGCACCGAGGTTCTCGTAGGGGTTGGTGAGCTCGATCTCCTTGGCGATGGTCACGCCGTCGTTGGTGATCGTGGGCACACCGAACTTCTTGTCCAGGACGACGTTGCGCCCGCGCGGGCCGAGGGTGACCTTGACCGCGTCCGCGAGGGCGTTGACACCGTGCTCGAGCAGGTGCCGGGCGTCGTCCGAGAAGCTCAGGATCTTCGCCATGAATGTCCCTTCGAAGCGACGTCGCCCCGGCCCGGCGAGCCGGACCGGGGCGACGACACTGATCGGTTGCTTACTTCTCGATGACCGCGAGGACGTCGCGGGCGGAGAGCACCAGGTACTCCTCGCCGGCGTACTTGACCTCGGTGCCGCCGTACTTCGAGTAGAGGACGGTGTCGCCGACCTTCACGTCGACCGGCACGCGGTTGCCCTTGTCGTCGATCCGGCCCGGGCCGACAGCGAGGACGGTGCCCTCCTGCGGCTTCTCCTTGGCGGTGTCGGGGATCACGATGCCGGAGGCGGTGGTGGTCTCGGCCTCGTTCGCCTGGACCACGATGCGGTCCTCGAGCGGCTTGATCGCAACCTTGGTCGCGGTAGTCACGGGCATACCCTCCCGGGTACTTGGTTTCGTTACCGGCCGGCATGCCGACCAGCGTCAATCTGCCACATGCCACCGGGCGGGGCCGTCGTCGCGGGTGCCGGTCCGCCTGGCGTTCAGCAGCCGGACCATGGGGCCCGGAAGCTGGCACCCTCGGGGTGAGAGTGCTAATCGCAGGTTATTCCTCGGCTAGCACTCCGTCAAGGAGAGTGCCAACCCGCCGGCCGGCGCGTCGGGTCCGCCGACCACAATGACCGGGTGGATCTCGACCAGTTCGCCGCCCTGCGTACGCCCGAGGGGTCGGCCGCGCTCGCCGCCGCCGCGCGGGTGGCCGGCGGCGATCCGCTGACCGCGGCGGCCGCGCTCCGCTCGACGGGGCTGCCGGCCGACCTGGCGTCGGCCGCCCTCACCCAGGCCGAGCTGCGCCGCCGGGCGGTCGGCAAGTTCGGGCCGGCGGCGGCGGGGATGTTCCTCACCCGGGCCGGGCTGGAGCAGGCCACGCGGGGCGTCGTCGCGGCACGGCGGGCCGAGCGGCTGCGGGCCGCCGGGGTGCGCACGCTCGCCGACCTCGGCTGCGGCCTCGGCGCGGACGCGCTCGCCGCCGCCCGCGCCGGCATCCGGGTGTACGGCGTGGAGGCCGACCCGCTGACCGCCGCGATGGCCGCCGCGAACGCCGAGGCGGCCGGGCTGGCCGAGCTGTTCACGGTGGAGTGCGGCGACGCCACGGCGTTCGACGTGGACCGGGTCGACGGGGTGTTCTGCGACCCGGCGCGCCGGAAGGCGGGCACCGGGCGGCGGATCTTCGACCCGAACGCCTACTCGCCGCCCTGGGACTTCGTCGTCGGGCTGGCCGAGCGGGTGCCGCACACCGTCGTGAAGGTGGCGCCCGGCATCGACCACGCGCTGGTCCCGGCGGGCGCCGAGGCGGAGTGGGTGAGCGTCGACGGCGACCTGGTCGAGGCGGCCCTGTGGTGCGGCGAACTGGCGCAGGTCCCCCGCCGCGCCACCCTGCTGCGCGGTAAGGAAGGGCCCCCTGTTAACGCTTCCGGTAGAGGAAGGGTCCCCTGCCATCAGGTGACGGGCTCCGGGGACGCCGAAGCACCGGTCGGCCCGGCGCGCCGCTTCCTGTACGACCCGGATCCGGCGGTGGTCCGCGCCCACCTGGTCGCGGAGCTGGCCGAGACGCTGGGCGCGACGCTGGCGGACCCGAGCATCGCCTACCTCTACGCGGACGCGCCGACGCCGACGCCGTTCGCCCGCTGCCTGGAGGTCACCGACGTGCTGCCGTTCTCGCTCAAGCGGCTGCGGGCGCTGCTGCGGGAGCGCCGGGTCGGCCGGGTGGAGATCCTCAAGCGGGGGTCCGCACTGGAGCCGGAGAAGCTCCGCCGGGACCTGCGGCTGGCCGGGGACGAGGCGGCCAGCCTGGTGCTGACGCGGGTCGCCGGGGCGCCGACGGTACTGGTCTGCCGGCCGGTCGGGTAGCGCGGGGGCGTCCGGCCTTTTCGGCTCGCGGGTCGTACGGGGTCGGGTTAGCTTGACCGTCATGGCGGGACAGGGCACTCCGGCGACCGCGCTGCTGACCAAGCGGAAGATCGCCCACAGCACCCATCCGTACGACGTCTCCCCGGACGCGCCCCACTACGGTGCGCTGGTCGCGGCGGCCCTGGGGGTGCCGCCGGAGCGGGTCTTCAAGTCGCTGGTCGCCGAGGTCGACGGCACGCTGACGGTGGCGGTCGTGCCGGTCACCGGCGAGCTGGACCTCAAGGCGCTCGCCGCGGCGGTCGGCGGCAAGCGGGCCGCCATGGCGGACCGGGCGGTCGCCGAACGGGCCACCGGCTACGTGCGCGGCGGGATCAGCCCGCTCGGCCAGCGCCGGCGGCTGACCACGGTGCTCGACTCGTCGGCGCTCGACCATCCCACCGTCTACGTCTCGGCGGGCCGGCGCGGGCTCCAGCTCCAGCTCGCCCCGCAGGATCTCGTCGCCCTCACCGGGGCGGTCACGGCCCCGCTGTCGGCCCGCTGAGCTGCGCCGCTCCCCTCGGCCGGGAGAGAGCGCTCCCCGGTGGGCGACGGCCGGGTGTCAGGGACGTTGCTGAATTGTTACTGCCGACAACAAACTCGCCACCTCGGCGCTCTTGTGCCCACGGCGCGAACCGGAATACGTTGCCGGACACAACAAACCAACATCATCCCCCACCCCCGAAAGGACCCTGCTGATGCGCAAGGGCTTCCTCACCTTCGCCGCTGTGGGCCTGCTGGCCGCCGGCGGCCTGACCGCCTGCGGCGACGACTCCGGTTCCGATGCCGGCGGCTCCACCGAGAAGAAGCCGAAGATCGGCGTGATCCTGCCGGACAGCAAGTCCTCCGCCCGCTGGGAGGGCGCGGACCGCAAGTTCCTGACGGAGGCGTTCCAGGCGGCCGGCGTCGACTTCGACATCCAGAACGCCCAGGGCGACAAGACGGCGTTCCAGACCATCGCCGACCAGATGATCACCAACGGCGTCACCGCCCTGATGATCGTCAACCTGGACTCCGGCACCGGCAAGGCCGTGCTCGACAAGGCGAAGTCCCAGGGCGTGGCGACCATCGACTACGACCGGCTCACGCTGGGCGGCTCGGCCACCTACTACGTCAGCTTTGACAACGAGGTCGTCGGCAAGCTCCAGGGCGAGGGCCTGAGCAAGTGCCTGACCGACAAGGGCGCCAAGAACCCGGTGGTGGCGTACCTCAACGGCTCGCCGACCGACAACAACGCCACCCTGTTCAAGAACGGGTACGACTCGGTGCTCAAGCCGAAGTTCGACTCGAAGGAGTACACCAAGGGCCCGGACCAGAACGTGCCGGAGTGGGACAACGCCCAGGCGGCCACCATCTTCGAGCAGATGCTCACCCAGCAGCGCGGCAAGATCGACGGCGTGCTCGCCGCCAACGACGGCCTCGGCAACGCGGCCATCTCGGTGCTGAAGAAGAACAAGCTCAACGGCAAGGTCCCGGTGACCGGCCAGGACGCCACCCCGCAGGGCCTGCAGAACATCCTCTCCGGCGACCAGTGCATGACCGTCTACAAGGCGATCAAGGAGGAGGCGAAGGCCGCCTCGGACCTGGCCATCGCGGTCGCCAAGGGTGAGAAGAAGGAGACCGGCCAGACGGTCAAGGACCCGGAGGGCGGCCGGGACGTCCCGTCGGTCCTGCTGACCCCGAAGCTGATCTTCAAGGAGAACGTCAAGGACGTCATCGCCGACGGCTTCGTCACCAAGGACGAGGTCTGCGCCGGGGCGTACGCCAAGCTCTGCGCCGACGCCGGCATCAGCTGACCCGTACCCGATTCCACGCGCACGCCGCCCGGCACGGACCCTGTGCCGGGCGGCGGTTCGCGCCGGACGGGATCCGAGACCTCCCCTCCACCTGAAGGAGCCCCCGTGTCCGCAACCCCCCTGCTGGAGCTACGCGGGATCGACAAGAGCTTCGGTCCCGTCCAGGTCCTGCGTGACGTCGCCTTCTCCGCCCATCCGGGCGAGGTGACCGCGCTGGTCGGCGACAACGGCGCCGGCAAGTCGACCCTCGTCAAGTGCATCAGCGGCATCTACCCCACCGACGCCGGCGAGTTCCGTTTCGACGGCCGGCCGGTGACCATCAACAGCCCCCGCGACGCCGCCGCGCTCGGCATCGAGGTCGTCTACCAGGACCTCGCGCTCTGCGACAACCTCGACATCGTGCAGAACATGTTCCTCGGCCGGGAGAAGCGCAGCGGCATCGTGCTCGACGAGCCGACCATGGAGCAGATGGCCGCCGACACCCTCGCGGGGCTGAGCGTACGGACCGTGAAGTCGCTGCGGCAGCACGTCTCCAGCCTCTCCGGCGGCCAGCGCCAGACCGTGGCGATCGCCAAGGCCGTGCTCTGGAACAGCAGGCTCGTCATCCTCGACGAGCCGACCGCCGCGCTCGGCGTCGCGCAGACCGCCCAGGTGCTCGAACTGGTCCGCCGGCTCGCCGACAACGGCCTCGCCGTGGTGCTCATCTCGCACAACATGAACGACGTCTTCGCCGTCTCCGACCGGATCGCCGCGCTCTACCTCGGCCAGATGGTCGCCCAGGTGAAGACCACCGACATCACCCACTCGCAGGTGGTCGAGCTGATCACCGCCGGCCGCTCCGGCGGGCTCGGGCTCGCCACCGAGCCGGCCAACGGCGGCAACGGGCACGGCGCGGAGCCGGCCGGCAGCAACCCAGGAGGCGCCCGATGACCACCACCGTCGTGCACAAGGACGGCCCGGCGGCCGTCACACCGCCGGCCACCCTCGGCAGCCACGTCCGCAACTACCTCGGCCGGGTCCGTGGCGGCGACATCGGGGCGCTGCCCGCCGTGCTCGGCCTGGTCGTGCTCTGCACGGTCTTCTCGATCATGCAGCCGACGTTCCTCAGCGCCGGCAACTTCGCCAACCTGTTCACCCAGGGCGCGGCGGTCACGCTGATCGCGATGGGGCTGGTCTTCGTCCTGCTGCTCGGCGAGATCGACCTCTCCGCCGGCTTCGCCAGCGGCGTCTGCGCCGCCGTCCTCGCCAACGTGGTCACGGTGCTCGGCTACCCGTGGTACGTGGCCGTGCTCGCCGCGATCGTCACCGGCGTGGTGATCGGCACCATCCTCGGCTTCCTGGTCGCGAAGATCGGCATCCCGTCCTTCGTGGTGACCCTCGCCGGGTTCCTCGCCTTCCAGGGCATCGTGCTGATGCTGATGGAGGAGGGCGCCAACATCTCCGTCCGCGACGAGGTGCTGGTGGCCATCGCCAACCGCAACCTCCCGCCCGTCCTGGGCTGGCTGCTGGCCGCCGTGGCGGTCGCCGGCTACGCGGCCGTGCAACTGCTCCGGCACCGTACGCGGGTCGCCCGGGGTCTGGTCACCGACCCGATCGCGGTGGTCTTCGCCCGCATCGGCGGGCTGGCCCTCATCCTCGGCGTGGCGGTCTTCATCCTCAACCTGGAGCGCAGCCGCAACGTCGTGATCAGCTCGCTCAAGGGCGTGCCGATCGTGGTGCCGATCATCGCGGTGCTGCTGGTCTTCTGGACCTTCGTGCTCCAGCGCACCAGCTACGGCCGGCACGTCTACGCGGTGGGCGGCAACAAGGAGGCGGCGCGCCGGGCGGGCATCAACGTGGACCGCATCCGCATCTCGGTCTTCGTCATCTGCTCCTCGATGGCGGCCGTCGGCGGCATCGTCGCCGCCAGCCGGGCCAACTCGGTGGACCCCAACACAGGCGGCAGTGATGTACTGCTCTACGCGGTCGGCGCGGCGGTCATCGGAGGCACCAGTCTCTTCGGCGGCAAGGGCCGCGTGCTCGACGCCGTCCTCGGTGGCGCGGTCGTGGCGGTCATCGACAACGGGATGGGTCTGATGGGATACAGCTCGGGGGTGAAGTACGTGGTCACCGGCGTGGTGCTGCTGCTCGCCGCCAGCGTGGACGCGTTCTCCCGCCGGCGTTCCACCTCCACCGGCAACCGCTGACCGCGCGGCACCGGAAGTGACGACAGCGATGCGCGCAGGACCGAGCCAGGACGAGATCCGTCGGCAGAACCTGGGCGCGTTGCTGCGGTACGTGCACGTGCACGGGGCCACCACCCGTGCCGAGCTCACCACCACGCTGGGCCTCAACCGCAGCACCATCGGCGCGCTGACCGCCGACCTGGCCGGCGCCGGGCTGGTCAGCGAGGGGACGCCGAAGGAGACCGGTCGGGCCGGACGACCGTCGCTGGTCGTCCGGCCCGAGTCGGACCGGGTGCACGCGTACGCGTACAGCATCGAGGTGGACCGGCTGCGCGCCGCGCGGATCGGTCTCGGCGGCGCGGTGCTCGACCGCCGGGAGCTGGACCGCCCCCGGGGTCTGACCGCCGCGGAGGCCGCCCCGCTGCTGGCCGGGGCGGTCAAGGAGATGCAGCAGAGCGCGCCGGCGGACGCCGTCTGCGTCGGCGCGGGCGTCGCGGTCTGCGGCATGGTCCGCCGCGACGACGGGCTGGTCCGGCTGGGCCCCACCACCGGATGGGTGGACGAGCCGATCGGCGCGGCGCTCGGCGCCGAGCTGGGCTGCAACGTGCCGGTCACGGTGGGAAACGTGGCCGACGTGGCGGCCTTCGCCGAGCATGCCCGGGGCGCGGCGGCCGGCTGCGACAACGTCATCTACCTGTACGGGGACGTGGGCGTCGGCGCCGGCATCATCGCCGGTGGGCGCCGGCTGACCGGGCACGGCGGCTACGGCGGCGAGGTCGGCCACATGGTGGTCGTCCGGGACGGCGCGCCCTGCGAGTGCGGCTCCCGGGGCTGCTGGGAGACCGAGATCGGCGAGCACGCGCTGCTGCGCGCGGCCGGCCACTCCGACGCGCGAGGCCGCGACGCGCTGCTGGCCGTCTTCGACGCCGCCGACCGGGGCGACCTGCGGGCGCAGACGGCGGTACGCCAGGCCGGCGACTGGCTCGGCTTCGGGGTGGCCAACCTGGTGAACATCTTCAACCCGGAGATGGTCATCTTCGGCGGCGGCATGCGGGACCTCTACCTCGCGGCGGCGGCCCAGGTCCGCAGCCGGCTCAACTCGATGGCCCTGCCCGCCTGCCTGGAACACGTCCGGCTGCGCACCCCGAAGCTCGGGGACGACGCGGCGCTGATCGGCGCCGCCGAACTGGCCTTCGAGCGCCTGCTGGCGGACCCCCTCGACGTCGGCTGACCGGCCCCGCCCGCCCCCCGTCCCACCTGCCCCGCCCGTGCCGTGCCGTGCCGACGAATGGCGGACAGGTGCCGGCGCGGGCGGGCCGGGCCGGTGAACCGTTCGGGCGGTCCGTCCGTACCAGTGCGCGGACGGGCGAAGGCGGAGGCGTCGCCCGGCCCGGACTCGTTTCGGACCGGACCGAGGAGACACCACGGACATGACACCGCTCAGATCCGCCCGTCGCCGACCGGGACACCGCAGCGGTCGCCTGGCGGCGCTGCTCGTCACGATCGCCGCCGGGCTCGGGGTGCTGCCCGGCGTGGCCGTCGCCGCGCCGGGCGGTCAACAGCTCAACGCGGCCGACGCCGCCCTGCTCAACGGGGTACGCCTGGCCGGGCTCTGGGAGATGCCCGCCGGGCAGTTGGCCGCCGACAAGGGGCAGAGCGCGAAGGTACGCGAGATCGGCGCCGGCATCGCCACCGAGCACGAGGAACTGGACCGGCTCACGGTCGAGGCGGCCAACAAGCTCGGGGCGAGCATCCCGAGCGACCCGACGGCCGAGCAGAAGGGCTGGCTGACGGAGATGCAGAACGCCTCCGGCGCCCGCTTCGACCAGATCTTCGTCACCCGGCTCCGGGTCGCCCACGGCAAGATCTTCCCGGTCATCGGGGCGGTCCGCGCCAGCACCCGCGACCCGGTGATCCGCAAGCTCGCCGACGACGCCAACCGGTTCGTCCTGCACCACATGCAGATGCTGGAGAGCACCGGGCTGGTGCGCTGGCCGGAACTGCCGCCGGCCGCCCTGCCCGCCCCCGGCGACGACGGCCTGCTCGCCGCCGCCTCCGCCAACTCCGGCCCGCCGATCGGGGTCAGCAGCACGGTGGTCTGGCTGGTCTTCCTCGCCGCGCTCGGCACGGGAGGCGTCGCCACGTACCGTATCCTGCGCCGCACCTGAGCACGGCGTCCTCCCGGCGGCCACGGACCGGGAGGCCGTCGAACCGCAGGGGGATCCTGCCGCTGGCGGTGTGGCGGTGTGGCGGTGTGGCGGTGTGGCGGCTGGGCGGTGTAGCTGCCTGGCTGCTCGCGGCCCTGCTTTCTATGTCCTGCTGTTCGCGGCCCGGCCGACGACGTTACTTTCGGTAATCGTCAGGGGTGTCACGCCGTCGCCACCGGGTACCCGCCTCGGTCCCTTTGCTCTGCAGCCATCCATGCACCAGCAACGGAGGGTGGCTGGTGCGTCGGCGGCTGCAGAGCAAAGGGCACGTGAGGACAATCGGCCGGCTCAGTGACCGCGAGAAGAAACCGCTGGTCAGCAGCCTCAGTGCCGAAAACGAGTCCGCTCGCGCGTGGAATCCAGGCAGATTCGACTACCCTGCGTGACAATTGTGGCCCCTCGCGAGCATCGTCACGATGAGTTATCAGCGGCGGGTCTGCTCAGCGGTCGGCCGCGCGCCGGCACGTCGGTGCGGGCCCGCGGGCCCGCACGACCCGCGCACCCGGCACGCCCGGCGCGACGGGCGGCCATGGCTACTCGTTGACCTCCGGGCCCAGCAGGCGGATCTCCTCGATGTCGAGGACGGCCTGCAACTCCCGCAGGACGATGTCGTCGATCTCGTTCGTGTCCCGCAGCCTGGTGATTTCGCGCCGCTTGTGTTCGAGCACGGCCAGCCGCAGCCGCCGGTCGAGGTCCCGGGCCTGCTCCCCCGACCGGCTCTCGTCGTCGGTGGAGCGGACGTCGTCAAGGTGCTGCTCGTAGTCCGCCCGGATCCGGTCGACCACGTCCGGCGCCGCGCCGAGCCGGTCCGCGACCTCGGGCAGCACCGCCAGCGCGGCCTCGGTGGCCCGTATCCGGGCCAGCCGCAGCTCGCCGACCCGCCGGGTGTCGCCGACCAGGCCCGCCCACCCGACGACGGCGGGCAGCGTGGTGCCCTGGATCAGCATCGTCAGCAGGATGACCACGGCGGTGGCGAAGATGATCAGATCACGCTCGTGCACACGTGTGCCGGTGGGCGTGGTCACCGGCACCGCGAGGGCGGCCGCGAGGGAGACCGCGCCCCGGAACCCCGCCCACCCGGCCGCCGTCCGCACCCGCCAGTCGACCCGCTCGTCCTGCTCCGCCGCCCGGCGGTCGACGACCAGGAAGGCGAACGCCGCCAGGTGGACCCACACCATCCGGGTCAGCACGACCACGCCGGTCACCACCACCGCGATGACCAGCGCCCGCATCACCGACAGGCTGGTCACGTCGCGCAGGGCTCGCGGGATCTGCATCCCCAGGAGCACGAAGAGCCCGCCGTTGATCAGGAACGTGGCGAGGTCCCAGAAGCCGTACGCCAGCACCCGGGAGCGGGCCCGGATGACCCGGGGAGCGGCGTACGCCAGCACGAGGCCCGCGACCACCACCGCCAGGACGCCACTGGCGTGCACGAGCTCGGCGAGGAGGAACGCGACGAACGGCGTGAGGACGCTCAGCGCGCCCTCGCGCAGCGGGTCGTCGAGCCGCCGCCGGAGCAGGATCACCGCCCAGCCGACCAGCAGGCCGGCGGCGACGCCACCGGTCGACGCGAGGACGAACCGCTCGGTCAGCCCGAGCAACCCCGGCTCGGTGCCGCCCACGATCAGGCCCAGCCCGACGGAGAAGAGCACCAGCGCGGTGCCGTCGTTGATCAGGCTCTCCGCGTGCAGGGTGGTCAGGATCCGGCGCGGCATCCGCTTGGCCAGGCCGGCGACCGCCGCCGCGTCGGTCGGCGCGAGCACCGCCCCGAGCACCCAGGCGGCGGCCGGGTCGACGCCGAACCGCTGCACGACGAGCGACACCGCGACCATCGTCGCCACCACCAGCCCCACCGCGAGCAACGCGATCGCGAGCAGGTTCGTGCGGATCTCGCGCAGGCTGGTGGTGATGCTCTCCTTGTAGAGGATCGCCGGCAGGAACAGCAGCAGCACCACGTCGGGCTCCAGCACCACGTGGGACAGCGGCGGCAGGAGCGCGAGCAGCGCGCCCATCGTGATGAGCAGGACCGGGGGCGCCACGCTGTACCGTCCGCCGAGGGTCGTGCCGACCAGCACCGTGACGCCCAGCACCACGATCAGTTCGAGACCGCCCACGTCGCACCCCCGTCACCGGCCGACGGCACGGTGACGGGTACGCGCCGGTCGCCTGCCGCTCCACCATCGTGGTACGGCGGTCCGGCGCGGCACCCTCGAACCCGGAAACAGGCACCGCCCGCCGGCACCGACGGCGACGGCCTCGGACACGGCGCGCCGCGCGGCGCGTCAGGAGCCGGTGCCGTGCCAGGAGCGCCAGAGGGCCGCGTAGGAGCCGTCGGCTGCGACCAGTTCGTCGTGCGAGCCGATCTCGGCGATCCGGCCGTCCTCCACCACCGCCACCCGGTCGGCGTCGTGCGCCGAGAAGAGGCGGTGCGCGATGGCCACGACCGTACGGCCTTGGAGGACGGCCGCGAGGGACCGCTCCAGATGCCGGGCGGCGCGGGGGTCGATCAGCGAGGTGGCCTCGTCCAGCACCAGGGTGTGCGGGTCGGCCAGCACCAGCCTCGCCAGCGCCAGCTGCTGCGCCTGCGCGGGCGACAGTGGATGCCCGCCGGCACCGACCACGGTGTCCAGCCCGTCCGGCAGCCCGTCGGCCCACTCCAACGCGTCGACGGCGGCCAGCGCCGACCGCACGGCCGCCTCGTCGGCGCCCGGTCGCACCATCGCCACGTTCTCCCGCAGCGTGCCGATGAAGACGTGGTGCTCCTGGGTGACCAGCGCGACGTGCGTACGCAGCTCGGACAGGGGCAGCTCGTCGAGTCGCCGACCGGCCACCGTGACCGAGCCGGTACGGGGCGCGTGCACCCCGGCGAGCAGCCGGCCGAGCGTGGACTTGCCGGCGCCCGAGGGGCCCACCATCGCCAGCTTCTCCCCCGGTTCCGGCAGCAGGGTGACGCCGTGCAGCACGTCCCGGCCCTCCCGGTACGCGTACCGGACGTCCCTGGCGGCGAGCCGCCGCTTCCCCGGTGGCGGAGGATCGGGCTGGCTCGCAGGACCCGCGGCGGGCCGGGTCGGGGAGCCGGCCGGCGGGTCGGCGTCGGCCACCCCGAGCAGCCGCGCCATGGAGGCGCCGCCGACCTGCAACTCGTCCAGCCAGGAGAGCAGCCGGTCGACCGGGTCGATCAACGCCTGCACGTAGAGCGTGGCGGCGGTGACCTCGCCGAGGCTCACCCAGCCCTTCAGGTGGAACCAGCCGCCGATGATCAACGTGGCCACCACCGGCAGCACGTAGCCGATCTCGGCGATCGGGAAGAACACCGTGCGCAGCCGCAGGGTGTAGCGCTCGGCCGCGTACGACCGGTGGATGTCGGCGTCGGTGCGGGCCCGGCGGCGCGCCTGCTGCCGCAGCGCCTCCGTGGTCCGCGAACCCTCGACGGTCTCGCTGATGCCGTCGGTGATGTCGGAGTAGGCGGCGTTCTCCCGCAGGTAGCCGGCGGGGGCGCGACGCAGGTACCAGCGGGTGCCCGCCCACAGCAGCGGCACCGCGAGCAGGCAGGGCAGCGCGAAAAGCGGGTCGACGAGGAGCAGCGCGCCGACGATGAAGCAGCCGGTGACGATCGCGATCAGCGTCTCCGGCACCGCGAACCGGACCGTCCGCGACAGCGCGGAGACGTCCCGGGACGTCCGGGTGAGCAGGTCGCCCGTGCCGGCCCGCTCCACGGTGGCCAGCGGCAGCGCCAGGATCCGGTCGACGAACTCCTCGCGCAGCTCGGCCAGCACCCGCTCGCCGAGCCGGGCCGACGCCAGGTGGGCGAAGCGGACCAGCACCGACTGCACCAGCACGAACCCGGCGATCAGCACGGCGATGCGGTCCACGGTGACGCCGGACGTGCCCCGGGAGATCCCCTCGACCAGGTCGCCGAGCAGCCACGGCGCGACCAGGCCGGCCGCGGCGGCCAGCGCGTGCAGGCCGAGCGCGACCCCGAGCGCCCTCGGATGCCGGCGGGCCAGCGTGCGGGCGTAGCGGCGCACCTGGCGCCCGTCAGCGACCGGCAGTGCGGTGGCCATCAGTCCTCCCCCCGGCTGACCGTCGCCCGGTAGCGCGGCTCGCCGTCGAGCAGTGCGGTGTGCGTCCCCTCGGCCACCACCTTGCCGTCCTCCACGAAGATCACGTGGTCGGCGCGGTGCAGCACGAGTGGGCTGGTGGTGCAGACCAGGGTGGTCCGGCCCGCCCGGGCGGCGCCGAGCCGGTCCGCGATGCGGGCCTCGGTGTGCGCGTCCACGGCGCTGGTCGGCTCCACCAGCAGCAGGATCTCCGGGTCGGCGACCAGCGCCCGGGCCAGCCGCAGCCGCTGCTGCTGGCCGCCGGAGAACTCCCGGCCGCGCTCGGCGACCGCGCTGTCCAGCCCCGCCGGCAGGGCCTCGACGATGTCGGTCGCGCTCGCCGCCGCCAGCGCCGCCGCGACCGTCGCGTCGTCGACCCGGTCGTGCGGGTCCAGCTCCGCGCGGAGCGGGCCGGTGAACAGGTGCGCGTCGTTGTCGGCCACCAGGATCCGCTCCCGCACCGTCGCCAGCGCCACCTCCCGCAGCGGTACGCCGTGCAGCGTCGCGTCCGAGTCGACGTACCGGCCGAGGCGGTCCACGACCGCCGCCGCGTCCTCGGGGGCGGTGGCGGCGAGCGCGGTGAGCCGGCCCGGCCGTACCGTCACGCCGGAGGCCACGTCGACCAGCTCGCCGGGGCCGTCCGGCAGGGCGGTCGGGCGGGCCGGGTCGAGCAGTTCCGGGGTGAGCCGCAGCAGCCGCACCACCCGCCGGGCGGCGACGTGCCCCCGGGTCAGCTTGTCCACCGCCTCGGTGAGCTGCCGCAGCGGGCTGACCAGGAACGCCGTGTAGCCGTAGAACGCCACCAGCTCACCGGCGCTGATCTCGCCGCGCAGCGCGAACCGGGCGCCCAGCCAGGTGACCAGCACCAGGAACGCCCCCGGGAGCAGCACCTGGGCCGCCTCCAGCAGCGACTCGACGCGGGCCACCCGCAGGCCGTCGGCGCGCAGCGCCTGCGACCGCGACCGGTAGCGGGCGGAGAGCACCGGCTCGCCGCCGACGCCGCGCAGCACCCGAAGCCCGGAGACGATGTCGCCGGCCCGGGCGGTCAGCGCCCCCTCCGAGTCCCGGTACGCCTGCTGCTGCCGGTGCAGCGGCCGGATGAGCAGCCCGACGACCGCCATCAGCAGCGGCACGCCGAGCACCACGACCAGTCCGAGCGGCACGGAGGCGCCGAGCAGGATCACCCCGACGGTCGCGATGGCGACGATCGCGCCGGTGCCCCGGGCGGTGATGTCGATGGCCGCACCGATCTGGCTGATGTCGGCCGTACCGATGCTCACCACCTCGCCGGCGGAGACCCGGCGGGGCAGTGCGGCGCCGAGCCGGTTCGCCGCGCCCACGGTCAACTGCACCGTCCGGTACGCCCCGGCGAGGAAGTTGTGCACCGCGCAGTAGTGCCGCAGGATCCCCGCGCCGGCCTGGAACACGCCCAGCCCGAGCAGCACCAGCCCCCAGGTGAGCAGCGCCTCCTCGTCGCGGCGGGTGAGCCCGTCGACGGCCCGGCCGACGGCCGCCGGCACCAGCGCCTGGGCGACCATCCAGACGACGCCCAGCAGGATGCCGACGGTGAGCAGCGCCTTGTGCCGCCCGGCCAGCCACACGAGGTAGCGGGTCGCCGAACGGATGTCGGGTACGCCGGGGTCACCGGCCGGTGAGAAGCGCATGGCCCACCGACGCTAGGTGGCGGACCGGTCACCCCGCCAACCAATTACCGCCTCGGCGTGCCGTGGTTCACGTGCCCTCCGCCCTCGGCCGGCCGGCCCGGCCTCAGCGGTCGACCTGCGTGAAGTCCCAGGAGTGCGGCGGGCGGGCCAGCAGCGTCGCCGGGGGCTCCGGCAGCGGACGCGGGTTGCTGCGCCACTTCGAGATGACCACCACCCGGTGGTCGGTGGAGGAGAACACCTCGCTGGACAGGTGCATCGGGTCGTGCTCGAACTCCGGCAGGGCGGTGTCGCACACCCAGGTGATCAGGTCCGCGGCGCCGTACGGCTCCGCCCGCGCCTCCCACATCCGCACGATCACGTCAGCCATCCTCGGGGTTCAGACGCTGACTGTCGTCAGCGGCATGGCGGAGTCGGCGGGCAGGTCCAGCCGGCTCGGCGCGACACCCGAGGCGACCAGGTGCGAGCCGAGGGCGGCGACCATCGCGCCGTTGTCCGTGCAGAGCCCCGGTCGGGGCACCCGGACCCGGATGCCGTGCGCGGCGGCGCGGTCCTCGGCCATCGCCCGCAGCCGGGAGTTGGCCGCCACGCCCCCGCCGATCACCAGCGTCTCGACGCCGGTGGACCGGCAGGCGTCCAGCGCCTTGCGTACCAGCACGTCGCAGACCGCCTCCTGGAAGGACGCGGCCACGTCGGCGACGGGCACCGGCTCACCGGCGCGCTGCCGCGCCTCGACCCACCGGGCCACCGCCGTCTTCAAGCCAGAGAAGGAGAAGTCGTAGCGGTGGGCGGCGAGGTCCTTGGGGGCGGTCAGGCCGCGCGGGAAGCCGATGGCGGACGGGTCGCCGGCCCGGGCCTCCCGGTCGATGTACGGGCCGCCGGGGAACGGCAGCCCGAGCAGCCGGGCCACCTTGTCGAACGCCTCGCCGGCCGCGTCGTCGATGGTGGCGCCGAGCGGGGTGACGCCCCGGGCCAGGTCGTCGACGAGCAGCAGGGAGGAGTGCCCGCCGGAGACCAGCAGGGCGATCGCCGGCTCGGGCAGCGGGCCGTGTTCCAGGGTGTCCACGGCGACGTGCGCGGCCAGGTGGTTGACGCCGTAGACCGGCTTCTCGGCGGCGAGCGCGTAGCCCTTCGCGGCGGCCACCCCCACCAGCAGCGCGCCGGCCAGCCCCGGGCCGGAGGTGACCGCGATCGCGTCGATGTCGGCGAGGGTCACCCCCGCCTCCTTCAACGCCCGGTCCATGGTCGGCACGATGGCCTCCAGGTGGGCCCGGCTGGCCACCTCGGGCACCACGCCGCCGAAGCGGGCGTGCTGCTCGACGCTGGAGGCGAGCGCGTCGGCCAGCAGGGTGTGCCCGCGTACGATACCGACCCCGGTCTCGTCGCAGGAGGTCTCGATGCCGAGGATCAGGGGTTCGTCACTCATCGCTCACATCCTGCGTGCGCTGCATGACCAGCGCGTCGGTGTTGCTCGGTTGGTAGTAGCCGCGCCGCACGCCGATCGGCTCGAAGCCGTACGTCGCGTAGAGCTTCTGGGCGGGGGCATTGTCCGCCGCGACCTCCAGCAGGACGCTGCGGAGGCCGAGCCGGGCGGCCTCGGCGAGCAGCGCCTCCAGCAGGAGCCGCCCGACGCCGCGCCGCTGGGCGTCCCGGCGCACCGCGACGTTCTGCACCCACGCCTCGTCGGGCGGGGCCACGGCGAGCCCGGCGTAGCCGAGCAGGTCGCCGTCGTCGCCGGTGGCGACCAGGTAGAAGTGCCCGTTGGCCAGCTCGTTCCAGAACATCGCCGCCGACCACTGCTCGGCGCCGAACAGGTCCGCCTCGATCGGCAGCACCTCGTCGACGTGCCACCACCGGAACCGCTCCAGCCGAACCGTCACGGCAGCACCCCGGCTCGCGACTGCGGGGCTCGCAGGACCGGCTCACTCCTCGCGCTCACGGCAGGACCGGCTTGCGGGCCGTCGCCGCCACGGCGTCCGGGCGGCGCAGGTAGAGCGGGGTGAGCGCCTCCGAGGGGGCGCCGGCCCGGATGCGCTCGGCGGCCAGGGTCGCCAGCACGGCCGCGTCCGGGTAGCGGGGCTCGTCGCGCACGGGCAGGCCGAGCGCGTCCGCGTACCGGTGCGCGCCGTCGCCGACCGCGGCCGTGACGGCCAGGCCGCGGGCGCGCTCGGCGGCGACCGCCGGCACGGACACCTCCGGGCCGACGATCCGCTGGCCCGCGCCGTCGTAGACCGCCCAGTAGATCTCCCGGCGGCGCGCGTCGCTCGCCGCCAGCACCGGCTCGCCGGCGGCCGCCGGGTGACCGATGGCGTCCAGCGAGCAGACACCGTACGTCGGGACGCCCAGCACCTGGCCGATGGTGGCGGCGGTGACCAGCCCCACCCGCAGCCCGGTGAACGGGCCGGGGCCGAGCCCGGCGACGATCGCGCCCAGGTCGGCCGGGCGGGCGCCCGCCTCGGTGAGCACGGCGTCGACCTGCGGCGCGAGCAGTTCACCGTGGGCGCGGGCGTCGACCGTGCAGCGGTACGCGCGGGTCGCGACACCCTCCGCCGCGACCTCCACCAGCGCCGCGGTCACCGCGGGGGTCGAGCTGTCCACCACCAGTACGAGCACGGTGAGCCAGCCTAGTCGCCCCCGTGGTCACCCCCGGTCACGCCCCAGCCGGGTGGAGCGAGCGGCGAGGCCGGTGGCGCGGGCGGCAGGGCCTGGGACGGCGAGCGGCTGACGGGCGGCAGGGCCGGGGAGCGGCGGGCGGCGGGACGGACCGGCGGGCGGGGTCAACTCGGGGTGCGGAACTTGCGCAGGAAGGCCGGCAGCAGCCAGGGGCGCCGCCCGCTGACGCGCACCTTGCCGGTGAGCACCGCCCGGGCTCGGCTGACCCGGCCGAACATCATCAGGTTGAGCGTGCCGGGGTCGTGGTCGATCCGGGCGTCGGCCCGGGCTGCGGGGTCGGCGAACGTCATCCGCCCCCGGTGCAGCAGGAGCCGGACCGGGGCCGCGTACGCCGAGCGGAACTCGACCACGACGGGGCGTTCGCTCGGCGGCGCGCCGCCGTCGATGAGCCGCCCGTAGCCGTGCCGGACCACGCCGGCCACGAACAGCTCCATGAACAGCGCGGCGTCCCGGCCGGGGAGCGACCAGGGCCGCCCGGCGACGCGGGCGACGTCGTGACCGTGGATGAGCAGCTCGTTGACCAGGTGCGCGCAGAGGCCGGCGAGGGGCACCCGGGCGCCGCCGAGCCAGGGCACCGTCTCGTCGGGGCGCTGCCCCTCGCAGACGGCCAGGAGCCGCCCGACGTCGGCCCGCAACCGGTCGGCCAGGGCCTGCGGCTCGCGCTCGGTGAGGTGCCGCAGCAGCACGTCGTTGAAGTCCGCCACCGTGTCGACGGTGACGTCCGGGAGCTGCCGGTGCAGACCCGGCACCGGCAGGGGCGGATGGTCCGGGTCCACGAGGCACGCGTAGTACCACGCCAGGGAGCCCACGTGGGCCAACGTGTCGGCCACCGACCAGTGGGCGGTGGCCATGGCCTCGGGTGGGGTGGCGCGGACCAGGTCGAGGAAGCGGTCGGTCTGCTCCGCCAGCGCCGTCCGCGCCACCCGCCACCGCTGTTCGCTGACCGTCGCCGCCATCGCCGCCTCCCGGCTCGCGTCGCTGCTCGGCGAGGTCGGCACCGCCACGGAGTACGCGCCGACCGACCGCTCGCAGCACAGGCTACAACGGACGGTCACCGCACAGTGACCGCGAAAGTGCGCAGCTGTCAGCCGGCGGAGCGCTCCCAGTCGACCGTGGGCAGGCCGGCGTCGGCGAGCGCCTTGTTGGCCGCGCTGAACGGGCGGCTGCCCAGGAAGCCGCGCGGGTTCATCGGGCTGGGGTGCCCGGCCTCCAGCACCACGTGCCGCGGGTTGGTCACCAGGGCCGCCTTCTTGCGCGCGTAGCCGCCCCAGAGCAGGAAGACCACCCGCGAGTCCATCGCGTCGAGCGCCCGGATGGTGGCGTCGGTGAACTCCTCCCAGCCGCGGTTGGCGTGCGAGCCGGGCGTCGCCTCGCGGACGGTGAGCACGGCGTTGAGCAGCAGCACGCCCTGCGCCGCCCAGCCGCTCAGGTTGCCGCCCCGCGGCTTCGGCACGCCGAGGTCCTCGCCCAGCTCCTTGAAGACGTTGCGCAGCGACGGCGGCACGCTCACGCCCTCCCGCACGCTGAAGCTGAGCCCGTGGGCCTGCCCCGCCTTGTGGTAGGGATCCTGCCCGAGGATCAGCACCCGGCAGTCGGCCGGCGCGCAGAGCCGGTAGGCCGAGAAGAGGTCCTCGACCGGCGGGAAGACGGTGCGGGTCGCGTACTCGCCCGCGACGAACTCGGCCAGCGCGGCGGTGCGGGCCGGGTCGAGGTGCGGGGTGAGCACGGCACGCCAGTCCTCCGGCAGCAGCGCCAGCAGGTCCAGGGTGGGGGCGTCGTCGGGCATCGGCAACCTTTCGCCTGTCGGGTCCGTCCCGCGCACTCTAGGCAGCCGGTACGACAGCGCTCACCCGAGGGCGGTCAGGCGCTGCGCCCAGTCGCCGCCGACCGGCTCCAGCTCGACCACCCGGGTGTCGTCGTCGCGCCGGTCGACGCGTACCCGCAGGTGGGCGTTGACGAGCTGCTCGACCAGGCCCTCGCCCCACTCGACCACGGTCACCGACTCGTCCACCGAGGCGTCCAGGTCGAGGTCGTCGATCTCGGCACGCGGGTCGGCGGCGTCCCCCAGCCGGTACGCGTCGGCGTGCACCAGCGCCACCGTGCCGCCCCGGGCCGGGTCGGGCCGGTGCACGCGGGCGATCACGAAGGTGGGCGAGGTGACGTCCCCGAGCACCCCGAGCCCGGCCCCGACGCCCCGGGTCAGCGCGGTCTTGCCGGCGCCGAGCGGCCCGGTCAGCAGCAGCAGGTCGCCGGCGCGCAGCAGCCCGGCCAGCCGCCGCCCGAACTCGTGGGTGTCGTCGACGGTCGGCAGCTTCACGACGTGGCTCACAGCGCCTCCAGGAACCGGACCAGCGCCTCGTTGGCCTCGTCGGCGTGCTCCAGCATCACCACGTGCCCGCTGTCGGAGATCTTGACGAACTCGGCGTGCGGCAGTCGCCGGACGATCTCCTCGGAGTGCGTCACGGGGGTGATCATGTCCTTGTCGCCGACGACCACCAGCACGGGGGTGTCCGCCAGCGCGGCGAGCGCCGGGAACCGGGAGTGCGTGGCCAGCGTCCGCAGGTAGCGCGTCACCGTGTCGGCGGAGGTGCGGGAGTTCATCGTCTCGACGTACGACACCAGGGCCGGGCTGGGCTGGCGGGTGCCGAAGCCGTACTTGCGGGTGAGCAGCCAGGCCACGTTGGTGGTGGATCTGCGCGCCCGGTCGATCACCGGGCCGCCGTAGCGGGTGACGTTGCCGACCATGTGCAGCACCGGCGCGCCGACCCGGCCGAGCAGGGCGGGCGCGACCAGCTTGGTCTCGGCGATCAGGCCGCCCGAGGTGGCCATCAGCACGGTGCCCACGACCCGGTCGCCGAACAGCTCCGGGAACAGCTCGGCGAACGCCATGATGGTCATTCCGCCCATCGAGTGGCCGACCAGCACCAGCGGCCCCTCCGGGGCGGTCCGGTCGATCACCTCGCGCAGCGTCCGGCCGAGCGCGGTCAGGTCGTACTCGCCGGTCTCCAGCCGCCCCGACCGGCCGTGCCCGGGCTGGTCGTAGGCGACGATCCGGTGCTCGCCCCGCTCGGCGAGCAGCTTGCGCTGGAAGTGGAAGGTGCCCATGTCGAGGCAGAAGCCGTGCACCAGCACCACGGTCGGGTTGCCGGGCACGGGCCGGGTCGGCTCCACCACCTCGACGTGGATGTCGGTGCCGTCGGGCATCTCCAGCCGGAAGGAGTCGTCGTACCGCTGCTCGCCGAAGACCTCCCCGGCGTACCGGTCGGTGGGGTCGGCCTTGAGCTTGCGGACCAGGGCCCGTTCGGTGGCGACGCCGGCCGCGAGCCCGGCGGCGGCGACCCCGACGGCGGCCAACGCGCCGATTGCCGCCTTGGCGTGTCCGGTACGCGGCAGCGGGATGCGGGAACGGGTCGTCACGGGCGCTCGCCGTCGTAGACGCGGGGCACCCGGGTGCTGCCGAACCGCGTGACGATCTCGTAGTTGATGGTGCCGACGGCCTCGGCCCAGTCGTCGGCGGTGGGCCCGCCGTCGGCGCCGCTGCCGAAGAGGGTGACCTCGTCGCCGGCGGCCACCGGGTCGTCGCCGCAGTCGAGCACGAACTGGTCCATGCAGACCCGGCCCGAGATCGTCCGGCGCTTGCCGCCGAGCTGCACCGGGCCGCTGTTGGAGGCGTGCCGGGGCACCCCGTCGGCGTAGCCGAGCGGCACCACCGCGAGGTTCGCCGCCCGCTCGGTGGTGTAGGTGTGCCCGTACGAGACGCCGGAGCCGGCGGGGACGCGCTTGGTCAGCATCACCCGGGCGCGGGCGGTCATGGCCGGGCGCAGCCCGTAGCGCTCGCCGGCCACCGGGGAGAGGCCGTAGACGGCCACCCCGGGGCGGACCAGGTCGAAGTGGGTGTCGGGCCGGGTCAGGGTGGCCGCCGAGTTGGCCAGGTGCCGGTAGCGCGGCCGCAGGCCGGCCTGCTCGGCCATACCCAGCCCTTCGTGGAAGACGGCGAGCTGGCGGTCGATGGTCGGGTGGCCGGGCGAGTCCGCGTACACGAAGTGGCTCCACACCCCGACCACCTCGACCAGGCCGTCGGCCTGCGCCTTGGCGGCGGCGTCGAGCAGGGCCGGCCAGTCGGCGACGGTCGCGCCGCCGCGGGCCAGCCCGGTGTCGATCTTCAGGTGCAGCCGGGCCGGCCGACCGGCGGCGCGGCCCGCCGCGACCATCTCGTCGAGCTGGGGCAGGCTGGCGACGCCGAGGTCGACCCCGGCGGCGACGCCCTCGTGCAGCGGCAGCCCGGGCGCGAGCAGCCAGGCCAGCACCGGCACGGTGATCCCGGCCCGGCGCAGCGTGAGCGCCTCGTCGAGCGTGCAGACCCCCAGCCAGTCGGCTCCGGCGTCGAGGGCGGCGCGGGCGGCCGGGACCATGCCGTGGCCGTAGCCGTCGGCCTTCACCACCGCCATCAGCTCGGCGGCGGTGCCGGACCTCAGCCGGCTCACGTTCTCGCGGATCGCGTCTAGGTCCACGCGTACCTCGGCCTGCCACATGCCCCCAGCCTACTTTCCACGCCGGTCCCCCCGGCCGAGGCCGGCGCAGCCGGTGCCGCCGGCCCAGGAGCCACTACCGGCGCGGCCGGTTCCGCCGGTTCAGCCGAGGCGGGCGAGGACCGGGCGGAGGGCGTCGGCCACGTCGGGCGCCGTCACCGGCCCGCCCCGGGCCGCCTCCCGGCCGGCCAGCCCGTGCAGGTACGCGGCGGCGGCCGCCGCCCGCTCCGGGGGCAGCCCGGCCGCGAGCAGCGAGCCGAGCAGCCCGGCCAGCACGTCGCCGGTGCCGCCGGTGGCCAGCGCCGGGGTGCCGGTCGGGTTGACGTACGCGCGGCCGTCCGGCGTGCCGATCACCGTGCGGTCGCCCTTGAGCAGCACCACCGCGTTCATCCAGGCGGCCAGCCGCAGGGTGGCGGCCACCCGGTCGGCGCCCGGCTCCTCCCCGCAGAGCCGGGTGAACTCGCGGTCGTGCGGGGTGACCACGATCGGGGCGTCCCGCGTGCGCAGCCGGCCGGCGAGCGAGCCGTCGACCAGCAGCGTCAGCGCGTCGGCGTCGAGCACCACCGGCACCGGGGCGGCGAGCACCGCCCGCAGCTCCCCGGCGGCCTCCTCGCCGGTGCCCAGGCCGGAACCGCAGACCCACGCCTGCACCCGCCCGGCGTCGGCGACCCGGCCGGTCGCGATCACCGACGGGTGCCGGCCCAGCACGTCGGCCCGGGCCGAGCCGGCGTAGCGGACCAGGCCGGTCGGGCCGGCCAGCGCCCCCGCGACGGAGAGCACGGCCGCGCCGGGGTAGGTCGCCGAGCCGGTCGCGACGCCCACCACGCCCCGGCTGTACTTCTCCGAGGCCGGGCCGAGCCGGGGCCACCAGTCGACGACGTCCGACCACTCGGTCACGCCCAACGCCGGGCTGCCCCGCAGCCACGGCTCCAGCCCGATGTCGACCAGCTCCACCTCACCGGCGAGCGCGGCGGCCGGGCCCACCACCAGGGCGGGCTTCAGCCCGCCGAACGTCACCGTCACGTCGGCCCGCACCGCGCTGGGGCGGCCCGACGCGGTCAACGGCACTCCCCCGGTGTCGACCGCGACCCCGCTGGGCACGTCCACGGCGACCACGGCGGCCGGTGCGCCGTCGCGCCCCCGGTGCCGAACGAGGCTGGCGGCGAGCTGGTCGGCGGTGTCCCGCAGCCCGCCGCGCCCGCCGATCCCCACGATGCCGTCCAGCACCAGGTCGACGGTCCCCGGCGGCCGGTCGACGACCCGCCCGCCCGCCGCCCGCAGCGCGGCCAGCCCCTCCGCGTGCGCCCGGCCGGGGGCCAGCAGCAGCGCCGACACGGCGGCACCCCGCCGGGCCAGGTGCGCGCCGGCGAGGAGCGTGTCGCCGCCGTTGTCGCCCGAGCCGACCAGCAGCAGCACCCGCGCGGCGTAGACGCCGCCCCGCTCGGCCAGCAGCAGCGCGCAGCGGCGGGCCAGCCCGGCCGCCGCGCGCTTCATCAGCGTCCCGGGCGGCAGCGTGGCCATCAGGCCCGCCTCCGCAGCGCGTACGTCCGCGACCCGCCAGACCGATCTCATGCCACCCCGTCCCGTCCGACTCCCGGCGCGCCGCGACCCGGCACGCCCCCGATCACCGCTCCGCGACCACCATCGCCGAGGCGATCCCGCCGTCGTGCGACAACGAGAGATGCCAGCGGTTGACCCCGCGCTCGGTGGCCGCCGCCGCGACCGTGCCGGAGACGGTCAGCCAGGGCCGGCCGTCCGGGTCCGGCACGACCTCGCAGTCGTGCCAGCTCAGGCCCGCCGGGGCGCCGAGCGCCTTGGCGACCGCCTCCTTGGCCGCGAAGCGGGCGGCCAGCGACTCGGGCGAGCGCGGGTTGCCGGAGCGGGTGCACCGCTCGGCCTCCGTGAAGAGCCGGTCGGCGAGCAGCGGTGTCCGTGCCAGGGCCTTGGCGAACCGCTCGACGAGGACGACGTCGATGCCGACAGCGACGATCACCCGCTCACCCTACCGGCGCGGGCGGCCGCAGATTAGCCCTCGGCACCGCGCGCGGCAACGCCTGTGGACGACACGGCCGTACGCGGGCGGGCCGTCGTCCACAGGCCACGCGCGGGGGTGTGGACGACGCCTAGCGTCGCGGCCGTCGATGTTTTTCGCGAGGCGGGGGGCCGAGGATGGCCGAGGAGCCGTTGACCGTACGACCGGACGCGCTGCGCCGGGCGGCGCACGGGCTCGACGACGACGCGTACCGGCTGGCGCGCGGGCTGGCCGAGGTGTCCGGGCTGGTGGTGCCGGCCCCGGAATGGTCGACCGGGGCGGCGTCGACCAGGCTGGAGTCGGCCGTGCACGCCTGGTTCGGCGGGCTCGGCGCCCGGGTGGCCCACACGGCCGGGGCGGTCCGCTCCGCCGCCGAGGCGTACGAGGCGGTGGACGACCGGGCGGCCGGCCGCCTCACCGCGCTGCCCCGGTGAACGCGCCGGCACCCCCGGCGCCGGGTCGGTCGGCCCCGGCCGGGCACGCGACGCACCCGGTCCCGCCGGCGCCCCCGGCACGCCCGACGCCTCCGACGCGCCCGGTGCACCCCGCCGACCGCGCGGCGGACGTCGGCTACCGGCAGCTGTGGGCGGCCGATCCGGACGCCTGGCGGGCGGCCGGGTTGGCCTGGCGGGGGCTGACCGGCCCCGTGGCGCGGCGGGCCGACGAGCTGGCCGCCGGCGCGGCGGTGCTGCGGTCCGGCTGGTCGGGCGGGGCCGGCGTCGCCGCCGACGCCCGGCTCGCGGCCCTGTGCACCGAGCTGACCGCCGTCTCCCCCGCCCTGATCGAGGCCGACCAGGTGCTGGCCGAGTTCGCCGGCCGGCTGGCCGCCGCCAAGGCCCGGCTCGCCGCCGCGGTGGCCCGCGCCGACGCGGCCGGGCTGCTGGTCGACCGGCAGGGCCGGGTCACCGCCGACCCCGCCCGCGCACCGGCGACCACACGCCCCGGGGCGGGCACGGCCGGGACGGGCACATCCGGAGCCGGCGCGGGCGGAGCCGGGGCGGGCGAGGTGGCTGCGGCGATCCGGGCGGCGCTGGAGCTGGCCGGCGCCGTCGACCGGGAGGCCGCGGGCCGGCTGGACGCGCTGGCCGGCGCCGCCCGCGCGGGGTGGGCCGAGCGGCCGCCGCCCGGCCGCCCGAAGGCCGGCGCCGACCCGGCCTCGGTGCGGGCCTGGTGGGCCGGGCTCACCCCCGCGCAGCGCCGGTGGCTCGTCGCGTACGAGCCGGGGCTCCTCGGCCGCCTCGACGGGGTGCCGGTGGCCGCCCGCGACCAGGCCAACCGGCTGCTGCTCGGGGCGCGGCGGGAGGAACTGCTGGCCGCGCGGCGACGGCTGCTGGAGCGGGTGCCGCGCGGGCCGGTCGAGCTGGCCGGGCTGTCGCGGATCGGGAAGTCCCTGGCCGGGCTGGACGCGCTGGCCGCCCGCCTGGCGGGCGACGAGCAGCCCCGGGCGTACCTGCTGGGGCTGGGCACGGGCGGCGAGGGACGGGCGGTGGTGGCGCTGGGCAACCCCGACCGGTCTGCCCGGGTGCTGACCTACGTGCCGGGGATGACCGCCGGCCTGCACGACGTGCCCGGCGAGTTGGGTCGCGCGGCCCGGGTGCTGGCCCGCTGCGCCGCCCTCGCCCCCGAGGAGGAGGCCGCGGCGGTGCTCTGGCTGGACTACGACGCCCCCGACTTCCTGCACGAGGCGGCGTGGCCGGGCCAGGCCCAGAACGCCGGCCCGGCGCTGCACCGGTTTCAGGAGGGCCTGCGGGAGACCCACGACGGGCCGCCGGGCCGGCAGACCGTGCTCGGGCACAGCTACGGCTCGCTGGTGGTCGGCACGGCCGCCCGCGATCACGGGCTGGCCGCCGACGCGCTGGTCTTCGTCGGCTCGCCCGGGGTGGGGGTCGCGCACGCGGGCGAGCTGGGCGTGCCGCCCGGGCAGGTCTGGGCGAGCACCGCACCGGACGACGTGATCCGGTGGGCCCGGCCGCCGGACGAGCTGGCCCGCCGGTCCCTGCTGGGCGCGTCGCCGGTCGGCCCGGCGATCGGGGCGCTGCTCGGCGCGCCGGAGCGGGAGCTGTGGTTCGGGCAGGACCCGTCCCACCCGGGCTTCGGCGGGCGTACGTTCCCCAGCGGCCGGCACGGGCACACCGGCTACTGGGCGCCCGACAACCCGGCCCTCGACGGGATGGCCCGGGTGGTGCTCGGCCGCTGACCCGCGCAACGCGGCGGGCCCCGCCCACCGGCGCGGGTGGACGGGGCCCGTCGCGGGGCGGCGCGACCTACTCGACCGTGACCGACTTCGCCAGGTTGCGGGGCTGGTCCACGTCGTGCCCCCGGGCGGCGGCGATCTCGGCCGCCAGGACCTGCAACGGCACGGTGGTGACCAGCGGCGCGAGCAGCGTCGGCGTACGCGGCACGTAGATCAGGTGGTCGGCGTAGCGGACGACCGCCTCGTCGCCCTCCTCCGCGATCACGATGGTCCGGGCGCCGCGCGCGCGTACCTCCTGGATGTTGGAGACCACCTTGTCGTGCAGCATGCCCCGGCCGACCGGGGACGGCACGATGCAGATCACCGGGGTGCCCTTGTCGATCAGCGCGATCGGGCCGTGCTTCAGCTCGCCGGCGGCGAAGCCCTCGGCGTGCATGTACGCCAGCTCCTTGAGCTTGAGCGCGCCCTCCAGGGCCACCGGGTAGCCCACGTGCCGGCCGATGAAGAGCACGGTCGGCTCGGCCTTCAGGTCGCGGGCCAGCTCGCGGACGGGCTCGATCCGCTCCAGCAGCTCGCGCAGCTTGCCCGGCATCTCCTGGAGCTGGGCGACCACGGCGGCCACCTCGTCGGCGAACTTGATGCCGCGCACCTGGGCCAGGTGCAGGCCGATCAGGTAGCAGGCGACGAGCTGGGTGAGGAACGCCTTGGTGGACGCGACGGCGATCTCCGGCCCGCCGTGGGTGTAGAGGACCGCGTCGGACTCGCGGGGGATGGTGGAGCCGTTGGTGTTGCAGATGGCCAGGACGCGCGCCTTCTGCTCCTTCGCGTGCCGCAGCGCCATCAGGGTGTCCATCGTCTCGCCGGACTGCGAGATCACCACGATCAGCGTGGACCGGTCGAGGACCGGGTCGCGGTAGCGGAACTCGCTGGCCAGCTCCACCTCGCACGGGATCCGGGTCCAGTGCTCGATGGCGTACTTGGCGACCAGGCCGGAGTGGTACGCGGTGCCGCAGGCGACGATGAAGATCTTGTCGACGTCGCGCAGGTCCTGGTCGCTGAGGCGGACCTCGTCGAGCATGATCTCGCCGGAGTCGGTGAGCCGGCCGAGCAGGGTGTCGGCGATGGCCTGCGGCTGCTCCTCGATCTCCTTGAGCATGAACCAGTCGTAGCCGCCCTTCTCGGCGGCGGAGGAGTCCCAGTCGATGTGGAAGTCCTTGCCGCTGGCGGGCTGGCCGGCGAAGTCGGTGATCTCGATGGTGTCGCCGGTGATCAGGACGATCTGGTCCTGGCCCAGCTCCACCGCCTCCCGGGTGTGCTCGATGAACGCGGCCACGTCGCTGGCGAGGTAGTTCTCCCCGTCGCCCCGCCCGACCACCAGCGGCGAGTTGCGGCGGGCGCCGACCACCGCGCCGGGCACCGCGGCGTCGACGGCGAGCAGCGTGAACGCGCCCTCCAGCCGCTGGCAGACCACCCGCATGCCGGCGGCGAGCAGCTGCGGCCCGTCGGGGTGGCCGGCGGCGCGCAGGTCGGCCAGTGCGGCGGAGAGCAGGTGCGCGGCGCACTCGGTGTCGGTGTCGCTGGTGAACTGGACGCCGTCGGCCTCCAGCTCGGCGCGCAGCTTGGCGAAGTTCTCGATGATGCCGTTGTGGATCACGGCGACGCGACCGTCGGGGGCCAGGTGCGGGTGGGCGTTGCGGTCGGTCGGACCGCCGTGGGTGGCCCAGCGGGTGTGCCCGATGCCGGTGGTGCCGTCGCCGATGCCGATCGGGCTGGCCGCGCAGGAGGTGGGATCCTCGGCGGCCCGCTCGGAGAGCACCTTCTCCAGGTTGGCCAGCTTGCCGGCCTTCTTCTCGGTCAGCAGCGCGCCGTCGCAGACGATGGCGACGCCGGCCGAGTCGTAGCCGCGGTATTCCAACCGCCGCAGTCCGTCGAGCACGATGCCGAGCGCCGGGCGCGCGCCGGCGTAACCAACGATTCCACACATGTCCCGCAGCCTAACCTAGTTTCGCTCATCGTGCGTGCGCGAAAGCCGGGTAAACGATCACCCAACTTGAGCGATCGGAGGGGAAGCGGCACTCTCCGTGACATAGCTCCGCCGGGCGACGGTGCTGCCGGCGACGGTTCCGGGCGGTCGGGGCCACCCTCGGCAGGGGGTTGAAGCCGCGCCGGGAGTCCGTAGGCTGGCGGGCGTGACGACCGCCGACGTGGATCCGCTGGTGGCCCGGATGCGCCCGTTCGGGACGACCGTCTTCGCCGAGATGTCCGCCCTCGCCGTGCGCACCGGCGCGGTCAACCTCGGTCAGGGCTTCCCCGACACCGACGGGCCGCCGGAGATGCTGGCCGCCGCCGCGGAGGCGCTGCGCACCGGGCAGAACCAGTACCCGCCGGGCCCGGGCGTCCCGGCGTTGCGCGCCGCGGTGGCCGCGCACCAGCGCCGGTTCTGGGGTCTGGAGTACGACCCGGACGGCGAGATCGTGGTGACGGCGGGCGCCACCGAGGCGATCGCGGCGGCGATCCTCGGGCTCTGCGAGCCGGGCGACGAGGTCGTCTGCTTCGAGCCCTACTACGACTCGTACGCCGCCTCGATCGCCCTGGCCGGCGCGGTCCGGCGCCCGGTCACGCTGCGTCCCGCCGCCGACGGCCGGTACGCCTTCGACCCGGCCGCCCTGCGCGCCGCGTTCGGCCCGCGCACCCGGCTGGTGCTGCTCAACTCCCCGCACAACCCGACCGGCAAGGTCTTCACCCCCGACGAGCTGGCCCTGGTCGCCGAGCTGTGCCGGGAGCACGGCGCGTACGCGGTGACCGACGAGGTGTACGAGCACCTGGTCTTCACCGACGCGTCCACCCCGCACGTCCCGCTGGCCACGCTGCCCGGCATGCGGGAGCGGACGCTGCGCATCTCGTCGGCCGGCAAGACGTTCTCCTGCACGGGCTGGAAGGTCGGCTGGGTGAGCGGGCCGGCGGCGCTGGTCTCGGCAGTGCTACGGGTGAAGCAGTTCCTCACCTTCGTCAACGCCGCGCCGCTCCAGCCGGCGGTCGCGGTGGCGCTGGCCCTGCCAAACGACTACTTCGCCGACTTCCGCGACGGCATGCAGGCCCGCCGCGACCAGCTCGTCGGCGGGCTCACCGACGCCGGGTTCGAGGTGCTCGCGCCGGAGGGCACGTACTTCGTCACCGCCGACGTCAGCGCGTTGGGCGGGCGGGACGGGGTGGAGTTCTGCCGGTCCCTGCCCGAGCGGTGCGGGGTGGTCGCCGTGCCGACGCAGGTCTTCTACGACGACGCCGAGGCCGGTCGGCACCTGATCCGCTTCGCCTTCTGCAAGCGCCCCGAGGTGCTGACCGAGGCCGTCACCCGGCTGCGCCGGCTGTCCGCGACCTGAGCCTCCCGCGGCCGGCCGCGCGCGACGCCGTCCGCGCCGGGCCAGATCGGGTCGGGTCGGTCGACGCGTGCGCCTGGGCGTCAGCCGGCCGCCCGGGTCGGGCCGGTCTCCCGCTCAGGCGACGCCGCCTCGGAGCGGGGCGCCCGGAGCCGGGCGAGCGCCGCGCCGCCGTCGGCGAGCAGCACCTGCTCGGCGTCGTCGACGAAGGCCAGGTCGGCCTCGACGTGTCGACTCGCCGCCGAGAGCAGCAGGCCGACCACGGGGTCGTCGGCCCGGCGGCGCAGCCCGTCGAGGTTGCGCAGCTCCCGCATCAGGTGACCGCGCTGGTTGCCGAGCACCGTGCGTACGGTGGCCGGCTCGCCGGAGCGGGCCGCGGCGGTCACCTTGAGGAAGAAGTCGTCCCGGAACCCGCCGCTGCGCGGGCTGGGCTCGCCGAGCCAGCGCGCCAGCTCGGCCCGACCCTCCGGGGTGATCTCGTAGACCACCCGGTCGGGCTTGACCGGCTGGGGCTGCCGCTCGGCCACCACCAGGCCGTCCCGGGAGAGCCGGTCGAGGATCTGGTAGAGGTGCCCGATGTTGAGCGGCCCCCACTGCGGGCCGACCGCCTCCTCGAAGGCGCCCTTCAGCTCGTAGCCGTAGCTGGGGCCGCCGGCGAGCAGGGCCAGGACCGCGTGCTGTATCGCCACCGTCTACTCCGATCCGACCCGGGGGCTGACCGCCGCCGGGCCTTGCATTGTCACAATGTATCGCGCACAGTGTGCTCAGCACACGGGGAGGCGCGACATGCTCGACATCATCTGGAGACAGCTTCGCGGCCGTGCGGGACGGTCGGTGGCGCTGCTGCTCGGCGTACTGGTGGCGACCACCGGGTTCGTCGTGCTCACCGGCGCCACCACCACCTCCCGCCTCGACGTCACGGGCGCCGTCGAGCGGAACACCGACGCCGCCTACGACATCCTGGTCCGCCCGAAGGGCACGCGTACCCCGCTGGAGGCCGAACGCCGGCTGGTCCAGCCCAACTACCTCTCCGGCCTCTTCGGCGGCATCACCACCGCGCAGTACGACCAGGTGAAGGCGGTCACCGGGGTGGACGTCGCCGCCCCCATCGCGATGCTCGGCTATTCCACCGCCCCGGTGCCGACCCCGCTGGACCTGACCGACGCCGTCGACCGCTCGCTCGACCGGCAGGTCATCCGCGTCGATCCCCGGTTCGTCGCCGAGCGCGGCCTCTCCGGCGCGCCGGGCCGGCCCCGCTTCGTGTACGTCACCACCCACCCGCTGATCTACCCCCGCATCGACCAACCGCACAGCAGCGACGCCACCCTCTACACCGACGGGCGCAGCTATCCGTGGGCCGACGCGTGCGGGCCCGCGCCCCGCGAGGTGCTGCCCGACGGCCACACCCGGGCCGTCTGCGACCCCCGGTTCGCCCAGGGCAGCCCGGGCGCGTACTCCGAGCGCGAGGAGTGGTCGCTGGTGGCCGTACGGCTGCGCCCCGACGGCCGGTTCGAGGCCGGCGCGGGGGTCCTCGCCGACGGTGGGACCAGCTCCTCGTCCACCTCGGACCGGCTGCGGATCGCGGTCAACCTGACGGTGCCGCTCCTGCTCGCCGCCGTGGACCCGGCCGCCGAGGACCGCCTCGTGGGTCTCGGCGGCGCGGTGGTCGACGGGCGGGCGCTGGGACCGGAGGACACGACGACCGTCGCGCGGAAGGGCTCGGGGGAGTTCCTCACCGTGCCGGTGCTCGCGACCAGCAGCCCCCTCGTCGACGAGGTGCTGCACGCCACCTTCACGCGGCTGCCCGCGGCCCGCCCGGCCGGGATCGGCCTCGCCGAGCTGGAACGGGCCCTGGGGCGCGGTCCCGCGCTACCCGCCGGCGACGCCCGCCAGGACGTCGCCGCCGGCTGGCGTACCCGGCTCGCCGCCGGCCTCTCCCCGGCCGGCTGCTGCTCCGGGCAACTCCAGTCGATGGTGCAGGCCGGCCCGACGCGGTACGACCGGCTGCCCGACGGCACCCTGCGGGTCGGCGCACTGCCGGCGGCCGATCCGACGGTGTACGGCGACCAGTTCACGTTCAATCCCTACCCGCGCCCCTGGCTGGCCGAGGACACGGGAGCGCGGACGCTGCGCAAGCTCCCGCTCAAGAAGGAGACCTCGGGCAGCCCGTACCGGGGCTGGCGGGCCGTGGGGGTCTTCGACCCGGCGAAGCTGACCGGCTTCAGTGACCTCGGGCGGGTGCCGCTGGAGACGTACGAGCCGCCGTCGGCGCAGGGCGCGGACGCCGCCAGCCGGGACGCCCTGGGCGGCCGTGCGCTGGAGCCGGGCGGCAACCCGGCCGGTCACCTCTCCGCCCCGCCGCTGCTGCTGACCAGCCTCGCCAGCGTGCCGAAGCTGCTGGCGGGCGGCGGCAGTCCGCAGCTCGCCGCCCCGATCAGCGCGATCCGGGTCCGGGTCGCCGACGTGGGCGGCTACAGCGACCGCGCCGCCGAGCAGGTCCGGCTGGTCGCCGAGCGGATCGCCCAGGTCACCGGGCTCGACGTCGACATCACCCTCGGCTCGTCCCCCGCCCCGCAGGCCGTGGAGCTGCCCGCCGGGTCGTTCGGCCGGCCGGCGCTGCGGCTGACCGAGGAGTGGTCGGCGCTCGGGGTCGCCTCGGTGATCACGAAGGCGGTGGACCGCAAGAGCGTCGCGCTGTTCGTACTGGTGCTGGTGGTCTGCGCGCTCTTCCTCGGCAACGCGGTCGCCGCCGCCGTCCGGGACCGCCGGTCCGAGCTGGCGGTGCTCGCCTGCCTGGGCTGGCCGGCCAGGCGGATCGGCGCGCTGATCCTCGGGGAGGTCGCCGCCCTCGGGCTGGCCGCCGGGCTGCTCGCCCTGGCGCTGGCCGTCCCGCTCGGCGCCGCGCTCGGCATCGACGTGGGATGGCGGCGGGCGCTGCTGGCCGTACCGGTGGCACTGCTGCTGGCGCTGGTCGCGGGCCTGACGCCGGCCCTGCGGGCAGCGCGCGCCCACCCGGCCGCCGCGCTGCGCCCGGCGGTGGCGACGGCCCGGTGGGTACGCCGGCCGCGCACCCTGGCCGGCCTGGCCCTGGCCAACCTGGCCCGCACGCCCGGCCGCACCCTGCTCGGCGCCGGCGCGCTGGCCATCGGCGTGGCCGCGCTGACCCTGGTCGCCGCCGCCGGCTACGCGTTCCGCGGCGCCATCGTCGGCAGCCTGCTCGGTGACACGGTGTCGCTGAGCGTGCGGGGCGCGGACACCATGGCCGCCGTCGCGACGGTGCTGCTCGGCGCCGCCGCGGTCGCCGACGTGCTCTACCTGAACATCCGGGACCGGGCCGCCGAGCTGGCCACCCTGCGCGCGGTCGGCTGGAGCGACGCCGCGCTGGGCCGCCTCATCGCCTACGAGGGGCTGGCCCTGGGTCTGCTCGGCGCGGTCACCGGCGCCGCCCTCGGGCTGACCGGGGCGGCCTGGCTGGTCGGCGCCCTGCCCGGCACGTTGGTCGCGGTCGCCGCGTCGGTGGCGGCGGCCGGTGTCCTGGTCACCTCGGTGGCCGCCCTGGTCCCGGCCGCGCTGCTGCGCCGGCTGCCGACCGCCCGACTGCTCGCGGAGGAGTGACGATGGAGACGACGGTGGGCAGCACGGTCCGGGTCGCCGGGCTGGTCCGGCGCTTCGGGGCCGGCCCGCAGCAGGTGACGGCGGTCGACGACGTGTCCCTGGAGATCCCGGCGGGGGCGGTGGTGGCGCTGACCGGGCCCAGCGGTTCCGGGAAGTCGACGCTGCTGCACATGATCGGCGCGATCGAGCAGGTGGACACCGGCACGATCACCGTGGACGAGCAGGAGATCACCGCGCTCGGCCGCTCCGCCCTGACCCGGTACCGGCAGCGGGTCGGCTTCGTCTTCCAGCGCTACCACCTGCTGCCCGCGCTCACCGTGCTGGACAACGTGGTCGTGCCGGTGCTGCCCCGCCGGGGGCGGGCCGACCACGCCGCCCGGGCCCGGGAGCTGCTCGACGCGGTCGGACTGGCCGGGCGGGAGCGGGCCCTGCCGGCCCAGCTCTCCGGCGGCCAGCAGCAGCGGGTCGCGATCGCCCGGGCGCTGATGGGCTCCCCCGGGCTGCTGCTCGCCGACGAGCCGACCGGCAACCTCGACTCGACCACCGGCGGGCAGATCCTCGACCTGCTGCTGGACCTGCGCGACCGGCACGGCATGACGGTCCTGCTCGCCACCCACGAACGGGCGGTGGCCGCCCGGTGCGACCGGCTGATCCGCCTCGGCGACGGGCGGATCGTCGAGGACATGGACCTCACCGACGGCGAGGACCCGGCGGCCACCTTCCAGCGGGCCGCCGGCCTGCGCCTGTAGACCGGCCGGCCGGGGCAGGCACCGTGGCCGGTCCCGGACGTCGGCGGTGCCGTGCCCGGTGCCGGTGCCGCCGACGCGGGGGCTGCGCGGCACCCAGCCGCCGGACCGGTCCGGGAAAGGCGACGGCCCGGGCCCGCCGACGGCGGGCCCGGGCCGATGCGAAAGGTCAGGCGGTCGGGCTGGCGGTGCGGACCTGCTCGGCGATGCGCTCGGCGACGCTTCGGGCGACCTGCTCGGTGGAGGCCTCGACCATGACCCGGACCAGCGGCTCGGTGCCGGACGGGCGCAGCAGCACCCGGCCGGTCTCGCCCAGCTCCGCCTCGGCCCGCTCGACCTCGGCCCGGACGGCGGGTGCGGCCGCGCCGACCGTACGGTCGCCGACGGGGACGTTGATCAGCACCTGCGGCAGCCTGGTCACCACGGCGGCCAGCTCCGCGAGGGACTTGCCGGTGGCGGCCAGCCGCGACATCAGGTGCAGCCCGGTCAGCACGCCGTCGCCCGTGGTGGCGTACGCGGGCATCACGATGTGCCCGCTCTGCTCGCCGCCCAGCGCGAGGCCGGACGCGCGCAACTCCTCCAGCACGTACCGGTCGCCGACCTTGGTCTCCAGGAGGCGGATGCCCTGCGCGGACATGGCCAGCCGCAGGCCGAGGTTGCTCATCACCGTGGCGACCAGGGTGTCGTCGGTGAGCGTGCCGGCCTCCCGCATGGCGAGCGCGAGGATCGCCATCACCTGGTCGCCGTCGACCTCGTCGCCGTCGGCGGTCACCGCGACGCAGCGGTCGGCGTCGCCGTCGTGCGCGATGCCGAGGTGGGCGCCGTGCTCGACCACCGCGGCCCGCAGGGCGTCGAGGTGGTTGGAGCCGCACTCGTCGTTGATGTTGAGGCCGTCCGGCTCGGCGTAGATGGCGACGACCTCGGCCCCGGCCTCCCGGTACACCACCGGCGCCACCTCGGCCGCCGCGCCGTTGGCGCAGTCGACCACGACCTTGAGGCCGTCGAGGCGGTGCGGCAGGGTGCCGATCAGGTGCTGCACGTAGTGGTCCGCGCCGTCGAGCAGGTCGTGCACCCGGCCGACGCCGGCGCCGACCGGCCGCTCCCAGGCGGTCGTGGCGTTCGCCTCGACGGCCGCCTCGATCCGCATCTCGATGTCGTCCGGCAGCTTGTGCCCGCCGGCGGCGAAGAGCTTGATCCCGTTGTCGGGCATCGGGTTGTGCGAGGCGGAGAGCATCACGCCGAGGTCGGCCTTGGCCTCGGCGGTGAGGAACGCCACGGCCGGGGTGGGCAGCACGCCCACCCGGACCACGTTGGCGCCGGCGCTGGTGAGCCCGGCGACCACGGCGGCCTCCAGCATCTCGCCGCTGGCCCGGGTGTCCCGCCCGACCACGGCCAGCGGGGGATGGCTCCGGTCCGACTCGGCGAGCGTGTGGGCGGCGGCGACCGCCACCGCCAGCGCCAACTCAGGCGTGAGATCCGCGTTCGCCCGCCCGCGTACGCCGTCCGTGCCGAACAACCGGCCCATACCCGCCAACCTCCGATGAAACGGTCCAGGAAAGGCGAACGGCCGGGCCACCTCCCGTAGAGGGGAGGTGAACCCGGCCGTCCGTCAGAAGTACAACGCGCCGCTGATGATCAGCGCTTCGAGTACTGAGGAGCCTTACGGGCCTTCTTGAGGCCGTACTTCTTGCTTTCCTTGACCCGGGCGTCCCGGGTGAGGAAGCCGGCCTTCTTCAGCGCCGGACGGTCGTCCGGCTCGCTGACGATCAGGGCCCGGGCGATGGCCAGACGCAGCGCGCCGGCCTGACCGGTGGTGCCGCCGCCACGCAGGTTGGCGATGACGTCGAAGGCCTCCGGCTTCTCGGCGGTGACCAGCGGGTCCTTGATCAGCTGCTGGTGCACCTTGCTCGGGAAGTAGGCCTCGAGGTCACGGCCGTTGCACGTGATCTTGCCGCTGCCGGGGACGATGCGCACCCGGACGATGGCCTCCTTGCGCCGACCCACGGTCTGGATCGGGCGGTCACCACGCGGCGCGCGGGCGACGGGCGCCGGCGCCTCGGTGGCCTCCTCGGGGGCAACCTCGGTCTCGGTGATGTCGGTCATGCTGTTTCCTTCGCCCGCGCTCACTGCGCGATCTGCTTGATCTCGAACGGCACCGGCTGCTGCGCGCCGTGCGGGTGCTCGGCACCGGCGTAGACCTTCAGCTTCTTGATGAGCTGACGGCCGAGCTTGTTGTGCGGGAGCATGCCCTTGACGGCCAGCTCGATGGCCCGCTCGGGACGCTTGGTCAGCAGCTCGTCGTAGCCGACCTGCTTAAGACCACCCGGGTAGCCGGAGTGGCGGTAGGCGACCTTGGTGTGGCGCTTGTTGCCGGTCAGCGCGACCTTGCCCGCGTTCACGATGACGACGAAGTCGCCCGTGTCGACGTGCGGCGCGAAAGTCGGCTTGTGCTTGCCGCGCAGCAGCGTGGCGGCGTGGGTGGCCAGGCGGCCCAGCACGACATCAGAGGCGTCGATGACGTGCCACTGACGCTCGATCTCACCCGGCTTCGGGCTGTACGTACGCACAGGTATACCTTGTCTCGTCGTCGGTCTGGGGTCGCGCGCCGAGGTTACCGGGCGCGCACGAACGACCAAGCGTACCTCAGGCGGCACGCCTCTGGATGTCGTACAACAGCAGGCAACGATACCCGCCGCCCCGTCGGCAGGTCAAAACGGGGTACCGCCCCCGCCTGGCCCTCCGAGGATACATGGCGGCGGTCACACGCCGGTCAGCCGGCGCGGGCCCGGCCGCAGGTAGACCAGCCAGGTCACCCCGAAACAGAGCGCGTACGCGACGATGAAGGCGACGTACGCCGCGTCCGCGCTGCCCCCGGTCAGGAACGACTGCCGGAAGGCGATGTTCACCAGCACCCCGCCGGAGGCCCCGACCGCCCCGGCGATGCCGATCACCGAGCCGGTCATCCGCCCGGCCCGGTGCTGCGCCGCGACCGCCTCCCGCCGACCGGCGTCCACCTCCGCCGTCGCCCGGGCCCGGAAGATCGCCGGGATCATCTTGTAGGTCGAGCCGTTGCCGATTCCGGAGAAGACGAAGAGCGACAGGAAGCCGAGCAGATAGAGCCCGAACGACCGCTCCCGGGCGGCGTGGAGCACCAACGAGGCGCCCGCCGCCATCGCGACGAAGTTCCAGAAGGTCACCCGGGCCCCGCCGAGGCGGTCGGCGAGGTGCCCGCCGACCGGCCGGACCAGGGACCCGACCAGCGGGCCGAGGAAGGTCAGCCAGACGGCGTCGACCGGGGTCGGGAAGCGCTCGGCGAACTGGAGCTGGAGCACCTGGCCGAAGGCGAAGCAGAAGCCGATGAACGAGCCGAAGGTGCCGACGTAGAGCAGCGACACGATCCAGGTGTGCGGGTCGCGGGCCGCCTCGCGCAGCGCGCCGGGCTCGTTGCGCGCGCCGGAGATGTCGTCCAACCCGCGCGCCGCGATGAGCGCGGCCAGCACGATCAGCGGTAGGTAGACCGCCGGCACCAGCCGGGGGTACGCGGCCCCCGCCGTCGCCAGCACCGCCAGGCCGACCAGCTGCACCGCCGGCACGCCGAGGTTGCCGCCGCCGGCGTTGAGCCCGAGCGCCCGGCCCTTGAGCCGAGACGGATAGAACAGGTTGATGTTCGCCATCGAGGAGGCGAAGTTGCCCCCGCCGACGCCGGTCAGGCAGGCCAGCACCATCAGGGTGGAGTAGGAGACGCCGGGCTCCAGCAGCACCGTCATCGGCACGGCCGGGACGAGCAGCAGCAGCGCGCTGACGATCGTCCAGGTCCGCCCGCCGAAGCGCGCCACGGCCAGCGTGTAGGGCAGCCGCAGCGCCGCCCCGAGGGCGGCCGGCACGGCGGTGAGCAGGAACTTCCCCGCCGGGTCGATGCCGTACTCGGGGCCGAGGAAGAGCACCGTCACCGACCAGAGGCTCCACACGGAGAAGCCCACGTGCTCGGCGAAGATCGAGACCCAGAGGTTGCGGCGGGCGATCGGCGCCCCGGTCGTACGCCAGAACTCGGGGTCCTCGGGCCGCCAGTCGTCGATACGGTGCCGGCGGACGGCGGCCGGCGCAACGGCCTCGGCCGGGGGTGTGGTGGGGGCCAGTGTGCTCACGGCGACTCCTCCTCGTCAGGTGCGACGTGGAGGAACGCTAGGAATCGGGCGTTACCCGACGGTGCCCGTCGCGGGTCGGGCGGGAAACGGAGACCGCACCGGGGGCGGATGCCGCCGGTGAGATGTCAGAGTTCCTGGAGGATGCGCAGCGCCCGGCCGACCCGGAGCATGGTCCCGGTGTCGGCGACGTCCACGCACTCGGTGAACCACTTCTTCATCGGCGAGGAGATCCGGTCGGGCATCACCACGTACGCGCCCATCGGCACCGCCAGGGGCGAGTCGCGCAGCAGCGCCTCCTCGACCACCTCGACCACGATCACGATCGGCACGTCGGTGGAGTTGTAGACGTCGGAGCTGATCACCAGTCCGAGCCGTTCCCGGGCGCCGTCGATGCGCCAGACCTCGCCCCTACGCAGCACGCGGGCGCCCGCCGAAGAGCGCGTCGTCGACCATGCCCACCTCGCGGGCGTCGGCGAGGGCGGCGGCTTCGAGGTCGAGCCCGGCCCGGCCGACGGCGGCGGCGTGCGCGGTGAAGACCTCGCGCAGCGCCTTCTCCCGGGCCGCCTGGTCCATCCACGCCGACAGGGAGAGCCCCTCGCGCTTGGCGAACCGCCGGGCCTCCTCGATCGTCTCGTCCGAGAACGACAGGGTCACCTTGGCAGTCATGCCGTGGAGACTACCCACCGGTATGACCGGCAGTCATCCCGCTCACCACCGACCGCCCAACCCGACAAACCCCCCGCCTCCCGCTCTGAGGTGCAAGGAAGGGCACCTTCCTAACGCCTGAGGTAGAGGAAGGGCCCCTTCCTAACACCTCGGAGCCAGCCAGCGGACCGGTCCGGCGCCACGTCGGTTCAGCCCCGCGTCTGTCCTTCGCTCACCCGCGACGGCCGCCGAACACGGCGAACCGCCACTGCTTGAAGAAGCAGTCGACGTCGACCAGGCCCGCCTCGGCCAGCCAGCGGCACTGCGCGGCGACCGGCGCCGGCCGGTCGTACGCCATCCGGCCCTCGGCGGCGGCGATCTCGTCGGCGTCGGAGCCCAGCGCCGCGACCTGCCCCAGCCACACCTCGTGGTAGCGCCGGTCGAGCGCGGGGGTGGGGCCGGCGACCTGCTCGGCGTTGACGAAGACGCCGCCGGGGGCCAGCGCCGCCGGCACCCGCCGGTAGAGCTCGCGCTTGCCCGCGTCGTCGAGGTGGTGGATGGCCAGCGCGCTGACCACGGCGTCGTAGCGGCCGGCGGGCAACTCCCCCGCCAGGTCGGCCCGGACCGTCCGGTGCGCGACGCCGCGGGACCGCAGGTGGTCGGCGGCGACGGTGAGCATGGCCGGCGCGGCGTCGACCAGGGTCAGCCGGACCCCCGGCACCGCCGCCGCGAGCAGCAGCGACAGCAGCCCGGTGCCCGCGCCCAGGTCGAGCACCTCCGGGGTACGCCCCGCGGCGAGCGCGGCCCGCAGCGGCGGCGCGGCCACCTCGACGGCGGTGCCGTAGAAGGCGTCGAAGCAGGGCACCAGGCGCCGGCGGGCCTCGTCGTAGCTGCCCGCCACCGCGTCGAAGGCCTCGGTCACGTCCATCGCGTCTCCCATATGTCAGGATTGTTGTCCCACATTGTAAACACGCGAGCCGGCCCGGTGCCCGCGTGCGGTGTGAGCGGCTCTTGACAGGACCGAAACAAACGGGACCCGGACCGGAAATCGCCTCCCGGCACGCTTTGCCGACATGACAGACGGTGCACACGCGGCGACCGGACCGGGGCGGACGCCCCGGAAGGTGGCGACGCACTGCCCGTACTGCGCCCTCCAGTGCGGGATGACGCTGCGCGAGGAGGCCGGCCGGGCGACGGTCCTCCCCCGGCAGTTCCCCACCAACCGGGGCGGCCTCTGCCAGAAGGGCTGGACCGCCGCCGAACTGCTCGACCACCCCGAGCGGCTGACCACCCCGCTGCTGCGCGACCCGGCCGGCGAGCTGCGCCCGGCGAGCTGGGCCGCCGCCCTCGACCGGATCGTCACCGGCCTGCGCGCCGTCCAGCAGGGACACGGCCGCGACGCGGTGGCCGTCTTCGGTGGCGGCGGGCTCACCAACGAGAAGGCGTACGCGCTGGGGAAGTTCGCCCGCGTGGCGCTACGCACGAGGCACATCGACTACAACGGACGGTTCTGCATGTCCTCGGCGGCGGCGGCCGGGATGCGGGCCTTCGGCATCGACCGGGGCCTGCCGTTCCCGCTGGCCGACCTGGGCCGGGCCGACACGCTGCTGCTGGTCGGCGCGAACCCGGCGGAGACCATGCCCCCGCTGGTGCGCTGGCTGACCGAACAGCGCGAGCGCGGCGGCCGGCTGATCGTGGTCGACCCCCGGGTCACCGCCACCGCCCGGCAGGCCGACCTGCACCTGCAACCCCTGCCCGGCACCGACCTGGCGGTGGCCAACGCGCTGCTGCACATCGCGCTCACCGAGGGCTGGGTCGACCGGGAGTACGTGGCCGCCCGTACCACCGGCTTCGAGGCGGTCCGCCGCAGCGTGGCCGGCTGGTGGCCGGCCCGCGCCGAGGCGCTCTCCGGGGCGCCGGTGGCCGACCTGGAGGCGACCGCCCGGGCCCTCGGCACCGCCGAACGCGTGATCATCCTGACCGCGCGGGGCGCCGAGCAGCACGCCAAGGGCGTCGACACCGTCACCGCCTTCGTCAACCTGGCGCTCGCCCTCGGGCTGCCCGGCCGCCCCGGCTCCGGCTACGGCTGCCTGACCGGGCAGGGCAACGGGCAGGGCGGGCGGGAGCACGGGCAGAAGGCCGACCAGCTCCCCGGCTACCGCAGGATCGACGACCCGGCCGCCCGGGAGCACGTCGCCGGGGTCTGGGGTGTGCCGGCCGACGAGCTGCCCGGCCCGGGCGTGCCGGCGTACGAGCTGCTCGACTCGCTGGGCACGCCCGCCGGGCCGAAGGCGCTGCTGGTCTTCGGCTCCAACCCGGTGGTCTCCGCGCCCCGGGCCGCCCGGATCGAGGGCCGGCTACGCGATCTCGACCTGCTCGTGGTCGCCGACTTCCTGCTCTCCGAGACCGCCGCGCTCGCCGACGTGGTGCTGCCCACCGCTCAGTGGGCCGAGGAGGACGGGACGATGACCAACCTGGAGGGCCGGGTGCTGCGCCGCCGCGCACTGCGTCCGCCGCCGCCCGGCGTCCGTACCGACCTGGAGATCCTCGCCGACCTCACCGCCCGCCTCAAGGTGCAAGGAAGGGCACCTTCCTATACAGAAAACGATAGGAAGGTGCCCTTCCTTGCACCTCCTGGGCGGGGTGGGGCGGACGCCAGCGACCCGCGGGTCGTGTTCGCGGAGCTGCGGCGGGCCTCGGCCGGCGGGATCGCCGACTACGCCGGGGTGAGCTGGGAGCGGATCGACGAACGCGACGGGGTGTTCTGGCCCTGCCCGGCCGAGGACGGCCCGGACACCCCCCGGCTCTTCGCCGACCGCTTCGCGACTCCCGACGGGCGGGCCCGGTTCCACGCGGTCGAGCACCGGCCGGCGGCCGAGGAGGTGTGCGCCGAGTACCCGCTGCACTTCACCACCGGCCGGGTGCTCGCGCAGTACCAGTCCGGCACGCAGACCCGCCGGGTCGCCGCGCTGCGTCGGGCCGCCCCGGAGGCGTTCGTCGAGCTGCACCCCGACCTCGCCGCGCGGCTGGGCGTCGACGACGGCGAGCCGGTGCGGGTGGTCTCCCGGCGGGGCGAGTTCAGCGCGCCGGCCCGGCTCAGCACCGCGATCCGGCCGGACACCGTCTTCGCGCCGTTCCACTGGGGCGGCGCCGCGCGGGCCAACTCGGTCACCAACGACGCCGTCGACCCGGTCTCCGGGATGCCGGAGTTCAAGATCTGCGCCGTCCGGCTGGAGAGGGTGGACGAGCCGTGAGCGAGAGTGTCGTGATCGTCGGGAACGGGATGGCCGGTTCGCGGCTGGCCGGCGAGCTGCATGCCCGGGGCGGGGACCGGAAGGTGACCGTGCTCGGCGCGGAGCCGCACCGGGCGTACAACCGGATCATGCTCTCCACCCTACTGGCGGGCAAGGTCGGCGAGCCGGACGTGGAGCTGGCCGAGGCCGCCGGGCAGGGCGTCGACCTGCGTACCGGGGTGACGGTCACCGCCGTCGACCGCGCCGCCGGCACGGTCCACACCGACGACGGCGACCGCATCGCGTACGACCATCTGGTGCTCGCCACCGGCAGCCAGGCCGTGGTGCCGCCGCTGCCCGGGCTGGACGGGCCCGGGCTGCCGGCGCGGGTGGTGCCGTTCCGCACGCTTGACGACTGCCGACGGATCCTCGCCGTGGCCGGCGGCGCGCGCAGCGCCCTGGTGCTCGGCGGCGGGCTGCTCGGGCTGGAGGCGGCGCGCGGGCTCGCCGCCCGGGGCCTCGACGCGGGCGTGGTGCACCCGGTGCCGTACCTGATGGAGCGGCAGCTCGACCCGGCCGGCGCGGCCGTCCTGGCCGGCACGCTCGCGGGCCTCGGGGTCACCACCCACCTGGCCGTGTCGGCCACCGGGGTGGTCGCGGACGCCGACGGGGTACGCCTCGACCTGGCCGACGGCCGCTCGCTCACCGCCGACCTGCTGGTCCTCTCCTGCGGGGTACGCCCCGACACCGCCCTCGCCCGCGCGGCCGGGCTGGCCGTGGAGCGGGGCGTGCTGGTCGACGACCGACTGCGCACCAGCGACCCGCGGATCTCGGCGATCGGCGACTGCGCCCAGCACGACGGCAACCTCACCGGGCTGGTCGCCCCCGCCTGGGCGCAGGCCCGGGTGGTGGCGCAGGTGCTCACCGGGGAGGACCCGCAGGCCCGCTACCGGCCCCGGCCGGCGGTGACCCGGCTCAAGGCGGCCGGCATCGACCTCGCCGCGATGGGCGACCCGGGCGACGGCGGGACCGGCGAGGAGCTGACCTTCGCCGACCCGTCGCGGGGCACGTACGCCCGGCTGCGCATCCACGACGAGCGGTTGACGGCCGCGATCCTGCTCGGCGACAACCCGGCGGTCGGCACGGTCATCCAGCTCTTCGACCGGGGCCAACCGGTGCCGGCCGACCGGCGCTCGCTGCTGCTCGGCCGGGCGTTCGGCGCGGCGGCAGCGGCGCCCGCCGCGACGCCGGCCCTGATGCCGGACGCGGCGACCGTCTGCCAGTGCAACGACGTCAGCAAGGGAGCGCTGGTGAGCTGCTGGCGTGCCAGGGCCCGGACCGTCGACGCCGTGGTCGACGCGACCCGGGCCGGCACGGGGTGCGGCGGCTGCCGGGACGCGGTCGCCGGCATCGTCGGCTGGCTGTCCGAGGTGGATTCGGCGGAGGTGGCGTCATGAGCGAGCGAAGCAGCAGGTTGGTGGTCGTCGGCAACGGCATGGTGGGGCAGCGCTTCGTGGACGCGCTGCGCGCCCGCGACCCCGGGGGGCGGTGGCGGGTCACCGTGCTCGCCGAGGAGAGCCGCCCGGCGTACGACCGGGTGCGGCTGTCGGCGTTCTTCGACGGGGTCGGCGCCGCGGAGCTGAACCTGCACACCCCCGACGACGGGGTGGAGCTGCGCCTGGGCGAGCCGGCCACGGAGATCGACCGGGAGCGGCGACTGGTGCGCACCGCGACCGGCGAGCACCCGTACGACGCGCTGGTGCTGGCCACCGGCTCGTCCGCGTTCGTGCCGCCGGTGGCCGGCGCGTCCCTGCCCGGGGTCTTCGTCTACCGGACGCTCGACGACCTGGAGGCGATCCGGGAGCACGCACGCGGCCGGCGGACGGGGGCGGTGATCGGCGGCGGGCTGCTCGGGCTGGAGGCGGCGAACGCGCTGCGCCTGCTCGGGCTGGACACCAGCGTGGTGGAGTTCGCGCCCCGGCTGATGCCGGTGCAGGTGGATCAGGCCGGTGGCGCGATGCTCCGCCGGTACGTCGACGAGCTGGGCGTCGCCACCCACCTGGGCGTGGCCACCACCGCCGTCCGGCCCGGCCCGGACGGCACGGTCGCCGGGCTGGAACTGGCGGACGGGAGCGTGCTCGACGCCGACCTGGTGGTGGTCGCGGCGGGCATCCGGCCCCGCGACGAGTTGGCCCGGGCGGCCGGGCTCACCCTGGGCCCGCGCGGCGGCGTGCTGGTCGACGGCGCCTGCCGTACCGCCGACGAGCGGATCTGGGCGGTCGGCGAGTGCGCGGCGGTCGACGGCGTCTGCCACGGCCTGGTCGCCCCCGGGTACGCGATGGCCGAGGTCGTCGCCGACCGGCTGGTCGGCGGGGCGGCCACCTTCCCCGGCGCGGACACCGCCACCAAACTGAAGCTGCTCGGCGTGGACGTGGCCTCGTTCGGCGACGCGCACGGCACGACGCCGGGCTGTCTCGACGTGACCTTCACCGACCCGGCCACCCGGGTCTACGCCAAGCTGGTCCTCTCCGACGACGCGCAGACCCTGCTCGGCGGGGTGCTGGTCGGCGACGCGGGCGCGTACCCGACGCTGCGGGCCAGCGTCGGCGGCCCGCTGCCCGGGCCGCCGCTGGCGCTGCTCGCCCCCGAGGGCGCGGCGGGCGCGGGCGCCGGCGCGCTGCCCGCCGCCGCGCAGGTCTGTTCCTGCAACGCGGTGACCCGCGCCGACGTCGACGCGGCGATCGCCGGCGGCTGCGCGGACGTGCCGGCGCTGAAGGCGTGCACCCGGGCGGGCACGAGCTGCGGTTCCTGCGTGCCGATGCTCAAGCAGCTCCTCGACGCGGCCGGCGTGCGGCAGTCCACGGCGCTCTGCGAGCACTTCGACGCCAGCCGGCAGGAACTGTTCGACATCGTGCGCGTGCGCGGCATCCGCACCTTCTCGCAGCTCGTCGCCGAGCACGGCCGGGGTCGTGGCTGCGACATCTGCAAGCCGGTGGTCGCCTCGATCCTCGCCTCCCTCGGCACCGGGCACGTGCTGGACGGCGAGCGGGCGTCGTTGCAGGACACCAACGACCACTTCCTGGCCAACCTGCAACGCGACGGCAGCTACTCGGTGGTGCCCCGGATCCCCGGCGGCGAGATCACCCCGGAGAAGCTCATCGTGATCGGCGAGGTGGCCCGGGACTTCCAGCTCTACACGAAGATCACCGGCGGGCAGCGGATAGACCTGTTCGGGGCCCGGGTCGATCAGCTTCCGCAGATCTGGCGCCGGCTGGTCGACGCCGGTTTCGAGTCCGGCCACGCGTACGGCAAGGCGCTGCGCACGGTGAAGTCCTGCGTCGGCGAGACGTGGTGCCGGTACGGGGTGCAGGACTCGGTCGGGCTGGCCATCGCCCTGGAGCTGCGCTACCGGGGACTGCGCGGTCCACACAAGATCAAGTCGGCGGTGTCGGGCTGCGCCCGCGAGTGCGCCGAGGCGCGCAGCAAGGACTTCGGCATCATCGCCACCGAGACCGGCTGGAACCTCTACGTCGGCGGCAACGGCGGCTTCCGGCCCCGGCACGCCGACCTCTTCGCCACCGACCTGTCGACGGAGGCGCTGGTCCAACTCATCGACAGGTTCCTGATGTACTACATCCGCACCGCCGACCGGCTGCAACGCACCGCCGCCTGGATCGAGGCGATGGAGGGCGGGCTCGACCACCTCCGCGCGGTGATCGTGGACGACTCGCTCGGCCTGTGCGCCGAACTCGACGCCGCGATGGCCCGGCACGTCGACGCCTACTCCGACGAGTGGCGCGACGTGCTGGAGGACCCCGTCCGGCTGCGCCGGTTCGACTCCTTCGTCAACGCCCCCGGGGTGCCCGACCCGTCCATCACGTTCGCGCGCGAACGGGGCCAACCGGTCCCGGTGGGCCGGGTACCGGCCGGCGAGGGCCGGCAGCCGGTCACGCTGGGCATGCCGGAGGTGCGGCGATGACCACCACGACGCCGAGACTGCCGGAGGTACGGCGATGACGATCACGATGCCCCACCCGACGCGTACCTGGACGCCGGTCTGCCCGCTCGACCGGTTGGACCCCGACCGGGGCGTCGCCGCGCTCATCGACGGCGTGCAGGTGGCTCTCTTCCGCACCGCCGACGGGCTGTTCGCCCTCGACAACCGCGACCCGGTCGCCGGGGCGTACGTGCTGTCGCGGGGGATCGTCGGCAGCCGGGGCGGGGTGCCGACGGTCGCCTCGCCCCTGCACAAGCAGGTGTACGACCTGCGCACCGGGGTCTGCCTGGACCTGCCCGGCGTCGCCGCGACCCGGCACGACGTGCGCTGCCGGGACGGCCTGGTCGAGGTGCGGCTGCGACAGGAGGAGTGAATGCGCGACGAACTGGCGGGCTTCACCATCGGGGTGACCGCCGACCGCCGGCGGGACGAACTCGCCGCGCTGCTCCAGCGGCGCGGCGCCCGGGTGGTGATCGCCCCGGCCCTGCGGATCGTGCCGCTGGCCGACGACACCGACCTGCGGGAGGCCACCCGGGCCTGCCTGGACCGGCCGCCGGACGTCCTGATGGCCAACACCGGCATCGGCATGCGCGGCTGGTTGGAGGCGGCCGAGGGCTGGGGGCTGGCCGAGCCGCTGCGCGCCGTGCTGGCCGACGCGTACGTGGTGGCCCGGGGACCCAAGGCGCGCGGGGCCATCCGGGCCGCCGGCCTGCACGACCAGTGGTCACCCGACTCGGAGAGCTGCGACGAGGTGATCGAGCACCTGTGCCGGCGCGGCGTGGCCGGGCAGGTCGTCGCCATGCAGCTGCACGGCGAGCGGCAGCCCGAGTGCACGCTGGCGCTGGAGGCGGCCGGGGCCACCGTGATCGAGGTGCCCGTCTACCGCTGGGCGCCGCCGACCGACCCGGCCCCGCTGCACCGGTTGATCGACCTGGTCGCCGGCCGGCTGGTCGACGCGGTCACCTTCACCTCGGCCCCGGCGGCCGAGGCGCTGCTGCGCGCCGCCGGGGACCGCTCCGAGGCGGTGCTGGACGCGTTCCGGGGCGACGTGCTCGCCAGTTGCGTGGGCGCGGTCACCGCGGAGCCGCTGCTGCGGCGCGGGGTGCCGGTCAGCGCGCCGGCACGGGCCCGCCTGGGCGCCCTGGTCCGGACCATCGTCGACGAACTGCCGCGCCGGACGGTCACCCTGAAGGTGGCCGGTCATCTGCTCACGCTGCGCGGGCACGCCGCCGTGGTCGACGGCGAACTGCGTCCGCTCGCGCCGGCGCCGATGGCGGTGCTGCGGGCGCTGTGCGGCTCACCGGGTCGGGTGCTGTCCCGGACCGCTCTGCTGCGTACGCTGCCGCGCGGCGCCGACGAGCACGCCGTGGAGATGGCGGTGGCCCGGCTGCGCGCCGGGTTGCGCGCGCCCCGGGTGGTGCAGACGGTCGTCAAGCGCGGCTACCGCCTCCGGGTCGACTGACGCGACCCGGAGGCGGTAGCCGTCAGGCTCAGCCGACCGGCGCCGGGTAGCCCCGGCCCTGCTCGGCCTCGAGGCGGAGCATGGCGTGCTCCACGACGGTCACCAGCACCTGCTTGACCGCGTCCCGGTGCCGGGCGTCGGTCAGCACCAGCGGCACGTCCGGCGAGATGGCCAGCGCCTCGCGGACCTCCTCCAGCTCGTACTGCGGGGCGCCGTCGAAGCGGTTCAACGCCACGACGTACGGCAGCCGGCGGTTCTCGAAGTAGTCCAGCGGCGCGAAGGCGTCGGTGATCCGGCGGGTGTCCACCAGCACGGCCGCCCCCACGGCGCCCTTGATGATCTCGTCCCACATGAACCAGAACCGGGTCTGGCCGGGCGTGCCGAAGAGGTACAGGATCAGGTCCTCGGCCATGGTGATCCGGCCGAAGTCCATGGCGACCGTGGTGGTCTGCTTCCCCGGCACCTTGGACGGGTCGTCGATGCCGACACCGGCCGCGGTCATCACCGCCTCGGTTCTCAGCGGGGTGATCTCCGAGATCGCGCCGACCAGGGTCGTCTTGCCCACGCCGAAGCCACCCGCGACCACGATCTTCGCGGAGATGATTCCCCGGTTTCGGCGGGCCCCGGCGGGGTCATAGCCTGCGAAGTCCACTTAGCACCCTTCCAAGGATTTCCATCCGCTCCTCGAACCCCTCGGCGGGAGCGGCAGTGTGTAGCGTCAGCAGGCTCTCGGCCACCATGTCGGCGACCAGCACCCGGGTGACGCCCAGCGGCATCCGGGTGTACGCGGAGATCTCGGCCAGCGACTGCGCCCGGCCCTCACAAACGGTGGCGATGCGGTGCTTGTCGTGCCCCGCGAAGCGGGCCTCCGCAGCCTGGGTCGCGCTGGCCGTCAGGACCGCCTCCAAGGCGATGTCCATCCGGGCCTCGGTCCGGCCGCGGGTGACCGCGTACGGCCGTACCAGCGCACCACGTGGGTCCACGCGCCGTTGGTCCATCGACGATCACCTCCTCTCCCGGCCGGGCCCCTGGTCGGGCACCGGATCCTCTCGTTCCTGGCGACGCACGGTCCGCGCGTCGCGCCCGCTAGGACCGCACCGCGTCCCGGGGCAGCGGCACCAGCGCCGCACCCACGCGCTCGACCAGCAGCGCCATCTCGTAACCCACCTGGCCGACGTCGCAGCTGCGGGCCGCCAGCACGGCCATCGACGAGCCGTCGCTGATCGACATCAGGAACAGGTAGCCGCTGTCCATCTCGATGACCGTCTGGAGCACACCGCCGGCGCTGAACATCCGGGCGGCGCCCTCGGTCAGGCTGACCACGCCCGAGGTGATCGCCGCGAGCTGGTCCGCCCGGTCCGCGGGCAGGTCCCGCGAGGAGGCGAGCAGCAGCCCGTCGGCGGACACCGCCACCACGTGGGCGATCCCCGCCACGCTGTCGGCGAAGTTGGTGAGCAACCAACTCATGTCCTGCATGGCCGCTGGCCTGTTCATCGACTCGTCTCCTTGGTCGAGGTGCTGTCCTGGTCCGTGCCGGCCGCCCGGCCGCGCTGCACGCCGCGGTGGTAGGCCGACAACAGGCCCCGGACTTCGTCCGGGGTACGCCGGCTGCGGTCGCGGCCGCTCCGGGGCTCGATCCCGCCGGGCACGAGCTGTGCCTGCGGCTGCCGCTTGGGCAGCCCCGAGCGGGTGGTGCCGGCGGTGGCGGGGGCCGCCGCCCGGCTGGCCCGGGACCAGCCCTCGTCTGCCGCCGTGCGCCAGGCGTCCGTGTCGGACGCGGGTGCCGCCGGGGGCGGGTCCGCGACCGGAGCGGCGGGGGGCGCCGCGGGAGGCGCCGCCGGGGGTGTGTCCGGCGTGGCGGGTCGCGCCGCGGCCGGCGGGGTGTACGACGGCGGTGCCGGCTGCACGGGCAGCGGAGCGGTGTCGGTGCTGCCCGGGGTGCGCGTGGGCAGTCGGGGCGCACGGGGCTGTGCCGGTGCTGGCTGGGCGGCGGCCGGCTGGGCGGCGGGTGCTGCGGCGCTGGGCGCCCCGGCGGCCTGCTGGGCCGCGGCCGACTGGCTGAAGTCGGGGCGGGTGAAGATGGCCGTGGCGTCGTTACCGTGCGACCGGAACCACACCGCCTCCATCTCCCGGAAGATCGGCGCCTCGGCCGGCAGTTCGGCGCGCGGGGTGATCGGCGCGGCGGGGGCGGGCGGGGCCGTGGCGGCCAGGCCGGCCCCGAGGCCGCGGCCGGCGCCCGGGTCGGTGCCGAAGCCGGTCTCCCGGGCGGAGCCGGCGAATCCCGCCGACAGCCCGGTGGCCGGCGAGCCGGCGATCGGGCCGACCGGCAGCGCCGGCGCGCCCGGCGCTTGCGCGTCCCCGCCGGGGACGCGCTTGGGCAGCGCGTCGACCGTGGGGTACGCGACGGTCGGCGTACCGACCGAGGGACCTCCGCCGGCGAAGGAAGGCCGGGCCGGGGGCGGCGGCGTCAGGCCGCCGGCCTGCACCGGGGCCGCGGTGTCCCGCGCCTGCTCCGGGGCCTGCCACGGCGTCGGGGCGGCGGACCGCCACTGGTCGGTGAGGGTGGCCGAGGCGGTACGCCCCGCGCCGGCCGGCTCGCCGAGGCCGGCCGGGGTGAGCGGGTTCTGCTCGACCGCGAGCGGCTGCCGGGGCCGGGTGATCTGCTGGTCCCGGCTGTGCACGGGCGGCAGCACCACCGTCGCGGCGGGAAGCGTCACCTGGGCGACGGTCCCGCCCTCCACGTTGCGGCGCAGCTCCACCCGGATGCCGTAGCGGGAGGCGAGCCGGCTGACCACGGCCAGACCCATCAGCCGGAACGCCGCGACGTCGACGCTCGGCGGGGCGGCCAGTCGCCGGTTGAGCGAGTCGAGCTGGTCGTCGGTCAGGCCGAGGCCCCGGTCCTCGACCTGGATCAGGACGTAGTCCCGGATCCGCCGGCCGTCGGCGACCACGGTGGTGGTCGGCGGCGAGAAGCGGGTGGCGTTGTCGAGCAGCTCGGCGACGAGCCGCACCACGTCGTTGACCGCGTGCGCCGCGACCGAGATGTCGGTGTCGACGGTGCCGAACTCGATCCGGTTGTAGAGCTCCACCTCGGACTGCGCGGCCCGCAGCACGTCCACCAGGAGGGCGTCGTCGCGGCGCGGCACGGCCGAGTCGGCGCCGGCCAGGACGAGCAGGTTCTCGTCGTTGCGGCGCATCCGGGTGGCGAGGTGGTCCAGCTCGAAGAGCTGCGCGAGCCGCTTCGGGTCCTCCTCGCCGCGCTCGATCGCGTCGAGCTCGCCGATCATGCGGTCGACCAGGGTCTGACTGCGGCGGGCCAGGTTGAGGAACATCGCCGAGACGCTGGTACGCAGCGCGGCCTGCTCGGCCGCCACCCGGACCGCCTCGCGGTGTACGACGTTGAAGGCGAGCGCGACCTGGCCCACCTCGTCGCGGTTGTTGAGCTTGATCGGGTCGCGTACCTGCCGGACGATCTCCTCGACGCCGCCGTCGCCGACGTTGCCGACGTTCTGCAGCCGCTTGACCGCGTCCGGCAGGTCGTGGTTCGCCACCGAGAGGGCGCCCTCCCGCAGCCGGCGCAGCGAGTGGTTGAGCGAGCGGGCCAGCACCACGGCGAGGGTCACCGCGACGATGAGGGTCAGCAGCACCAGCGCCGTCTCGATGAAGGCCTGCCGGATGACGTCCGACCGGGCCTGGTCGGCCTGGCTGAGCAGCCGCTCCTGGAGCCGGATCTCGGCCCACCGCATGAGGTCGTTGACCGCGCCGATGGCGGCGGTGGCGTCCTGGGCGGTCACCGGCGCGGTCTGCCCGACCGAGCGGGTGATGTCGGCGGCCACCCGGTCGGCGAGGGTCACCGCGTCGCCGGAGACCGTGCTGTCGACCAGGGCACGCTGGGTCGGGTCGGCGGCCAGGGAGAAGGCGACCAGCGCCTCCTGCTGGCTGGTCAGCGTGGCCACGAAGGAGGAGAACTGCTCCTCGTCGAGCTGGCGGGTGAGGAGGGCGGTGTAGACGACCGACTGTTCCTCGGCGACGGCCGCCTTGGCGCGGGCGAACGCGGCGACCGCGCGCCGGGCGTCCGCGAGCCGCTCGTCACCGGGCAGCTGGGCCAGCCCGTCGCCGTACGCGACCAGGTCCGTGATGATGATCCCGTAGCGCAGCGCCGCCTCGGCAACCGCCATCTGCTGGCGGTCCAGCACCTCCTGCCGGGTGCTGGCGAGCGTCTCCAGGTGCTCGTCGATGGTCGCCAGCCGCTCCCGTACGGCGGCCGGCACCTGGTCGACCCGTCCGCGCTCCGCCCGGTACGCCTCGACCCGCTGGTCGGTGCTGCGCACCCGCAGGTTGTAGGCGTCGGCCTTCTGCTGCGGCGTCGACAGGAAGGCGGCGGCGGCCATCCGCTCGGCGTGCAGGTCCTGCGTCAGCGCGGAGACGTCGATGGAGAGCGCCGTCAGCGCCCGGGCCTGGTTGGCGTCGAAGGTGTTCTCACCGACGGCGACGAGTCGGACCGTGGCCAACGCGAGCACCGCGGCGACCGGCACGACCAGGATCAGGGCGAGCTTGGAGCGGATCCGCACGTCGCGGAGCCGGGGCAGCCGACGCCGCTTGGGCTGTTCGGTGTCGCCACTCGCGGGCAGGGTCGTCGGTCCGGTGCTCACGACATCGCCTCCGTCGTTTCTTCCACGCCTGCCCCGCCGACTCGCGCCCGGTGCAGCGGACTGCGCCACACGCGGCACGGCCGCGATTTCATCAGAACTGATCCTGTTTGGGAAGTCGCGGCGGGGTAGGAAACGGTCTGAGGGCTCGCATCCCGTGATCCGGTCAACTAATACCTTCAATTCTCCATGCCCGTGAACAGGGCATGTAACTCCAGAGTGGTCATCCGTGTCGTATTAGTAAGCGTTTGCAAACTTCCCGTTGCCCCACCATGTGGGATACGTGTCCCGAAACGCATCCGAGGCTCCGCTTGACCGCGGGGCCCGGCGTTGGCAAGGTTTTGCAGGCTTCGCGCACACCGTACGGCAGACCGATCCCGCTCCTCTACTGAGGACGGACAACCCGGCGGTGACCGGGTACCGCCCGGGCCGCATCTGGAGGACTGAGTTGAGCCCCATCCGCTCCGCGACCGCCGCGGCGCTCGCATCGGCCGTGCTGGCCACCACGCTCACCGGCTGCCAGTTCGGGGCGGACGAGCAGGACACGAGTCCCATCGTCATCGCCGCGGACCTCGAACTCTCCGGCGCCGCCGCGCCCGTCGGCAAGGCGTACCAGCGGGCGCTGGAACTGAAGGTCGAGCAGCTGAACTCCTCCGGCGCGCTCAACGGCCGGAAGGTCGAGCTGCGGGTGAAGGACAACCGGTCGGACGCGAGCGAGTCGCTGCGCAACATCGGTGACTTCAGCGCTGATTCCCAAGTCAGCGCCATCATCATGGGCGGCTGCAACGAATGCGCCGTCGGCGCCGTCCGCACCATCAACGAGAAGCGAATTCCCACCATTGCGCTCGCCGCCTCCAGCGCCGTGTCCACTCCGGTCGCCGATCGGCGGTACGTGTTCAAGCTCTCCCCGAACGCGGCCGACAGCGCCGCCGCCCTCGCCGGCGAGATGCGCCGCAAGGGCATGCGCAAGGCGGGCGTGCTGCACAGCGACGACGCCTACGGCCGCGAGGGGTTGACCGCCCTGCGCGCCGAGTTCGCGAAGGCCGGCGTCAAGCTGCTGCGCGAGGAGGCCGTGCGTACCACCGACACCGACGTCAGCAAGCAGGTCGAGGACCTGATCGGCAAGAAGCCGGACGCGCTGGTCGTCTGGACCCCGGCGGAGCAGGCGACGCTGGCCGCCACCGCCGCCCAGAAGGCCAAGTTCGAGGGCGAACTCTTCTTCGACGCGTCGGCGGCCGGCGACCTCTTCCTCGGCTCCGCGTCCGCGGCGACGGAACGCACCACGCTGGTCTTCACCCAGACCATGGTGATCGACGACGTCATCGCCACCACCCCGGCCAAGGCGGCCCGCCGCCAGTGGTTCCAGGACTACACCGCCCGCTTCGGCGGCTACAACGGATCCTCCTCGTTCGCCGCCGACGCGGTGCAGCTCATCGCCGACGCCGAGCTCCGCTCGGGCGGCGAGCCCGGCGAGGTCGACCGCGACGGCGTCCGGAACGTGCTGGAGACGACCCAGCTGGACGGTCTCTCCGGGCCGATCCGGATGACCCCGGACAACCACTCCGGCCTGATGCCGCAGGCCCTCACCACCCTGGTCGCGCGCAACGGGCGCTGGCGCCTCGCGGGCTGACCGGCCGGTCGGTGGTGGACGGGATCCGGCGCACGGGACCGCGTCGGACCAGCGCGTCGGTGTGGCCCGCCGTACCCCGGCGGGCCACACCGTCGACCGTTCCGACGGGTCAGCGGGCCGACGTGGTGGCGCGGACCCACGGCAGGGCGAGCCGCTCGACCAGGGACAGTGCGCTGTAGAGCAGGATGCTCATCAGCGCGATCAACACGATCGCCGCCCAGGCGGTCGCGGTGTCCCCGATGCCGTTGTACTGCAGGATCTGGTAGCCCAGCCCCGCCTTGTCGGAGTAGAACTCGCCGATCACCGCGCCGATCGCGGCCAGCGGCATCGCCACCTTGAGCCCGACGAAGATCTGCGGCAGCGCGGCGGGGAAGCGCACCTTGCGGAACGCCTGCCACCACGAGGCGTTCAGCGACCGGGCCAGCTCGGCCAGGTCAGCCGGGGTGGTGGTGAGGCCGGTCGCCGTGGAAAGCACGATCGGGAAGAAGCAGAGCAGGAACACCATGGTCAGGATCGGCTTCGAACCCCAGCCGACCGAGACCACCAGCAGCGGCCCGAGGGCGATCTTCGGCACCGCGTTGACCGCCACCAGCAGCGGCGCGAACATCCGCTCGACGCGCCGGGACGCGGCCAGGGCCATCCCGATCAGCACCCCGGCGACCGCCGACAGCAGGAAGCCGACCACCGTCATCGTGGTGGTCACGCCGAGCGACGGCAGCAGCACGTCGGCGCCCGCGACCAGCGCCTGCCACACCGCCTGCGGCGGGGGTAGCGACACCGGATGCACGAGTTGCAGGCCCGACGTGACCAGCCACCAGGCGGCCAGCGTGATCACCGCGCCGAGCAGCGGCAGCCCGGCGGCCGCCGGGCGTACGCCGGAGCGGCGCGGGGCCGCGGGCCGGGGCGCGGCCTCCGTCCCGGTGCGGACGGACCGGGTACCGGTCGTCTCCGTCACGGATTCTCCTCTCCTGCCGGCCGGGCCGGCACGCGACGGGGGGTGCGGTCCACCGGGTCCTCCCGGTCGACCGCACCCCCGTGCCACGGTGGGCGGCTGTCAGGCCTTCGGCGCGAGGCTGAAGTCGATGATCTGGTCGGGGGTGATGTTCTGCTTCAGCGCGCCGGCGCCCTGCAGGATCGCGATGCTCTTGGCGACCCGGCCGCTGTCCAGGGTGCCGAGCTGGGTGCCGGAGTTGCTGGAGCGCACGTAGCCGGCCATGAGCTGGAGCTCGGCGGCGGCCGCGGCGGGGTTGGCGGCGTCGACGTTCTTCTTCAGCAGCTCGCCCGCCTCCTGCGGGTTGGTCAGCGCGTAGTCCAGGCCCTTCATCAGGGCCGCGGTGAACCGCTTGACCATCTCCGGCTTCTCCTTGGCGATCTTGGAGGAGGTGATCAGCACGTTGCCGTAGAGGTCCTGCATCACGTTGCTGTAGGGCAGCATGACGGCCTTCTGCTTGGTCACCGTCTCGATCGTGGGCTGGCCGACGACGAACTGGCCGATGCCGTCCACCGTGCCGGAGCCGAGCATGCCCATCAGGTTCTGCGCGTCGCCGTTGACCCACTGCACCTTGCTCGCGTCGACGCCGGCCATCCGGGCGTACGTCGGGAAGAGGTTCCGTACGACGGAGGTGGGGGTGTCGGCGAGCTTCTTGCCCTCCAGGTCCTTGGGCGACGCGATGCCCTTGCCCTCGACGGTGGCGATGGCGGCCATGGTGCGCTGCTGGATCGCGGCGACCGCGACGAAGTCCTTGGCCTGGCCGCCGCCGAGCTGGAGCAGACCGCCGGTGAGGTCGATCGGGCCGAACTGGGCCTGCCCGCCGACAACCTGCTGGATCACCGCGCCTGTGCCCTGACCCGGCTTGATGTCGACGTCGAACCCGGCCTCCTTGAAGAAGCCCTTCTCCTTAGCGACCCAGGCGTAGGAGTCACGGCCGAAGTTGCCGAACGAGGTGAGGTAGGTCACCTTCTCCAACGCCGCGCCGTTGCCGCCCTTGGCGTCGGCGCCGGAGTCCGAGTCGCCGCTGCACCCGGAGACCAGGGCGAGGGCGGTGGCCAGCGCAGCGGCAGCGACCGTACGGGTCAGCCTTCTCATCAGTGCACCATGTCCTTTCCGACCGGAGCGGCGCGCCGCCGCCGGAGGGGGTTGTCTGGCGGGCCGGCCGAGGGGTTGGGCCGGCACCAACCGTCGTGAGGGGACTCTTAGCTGGCACAGCGTACGAGAAACCGGCCCTGACAATGCCCGGCGTATGGGTTTCGTTACGGAAAAATCCTCGCTTCCACCCCGGACGTCGTCTCGTCCACACCAGGCGGTTACCCTGGGCCGCGATCGCTGATCGCCGACTCAGGAGGTCCGCCGGAGATGATCAAGCTTTCCGGGGTGTCCCGCACCTTCGACGGCCGCAGCGGCCGGGTCGAGGCGCTGCGCGGCATCGACCTCGACGTGGCGGCGGGCGAGTTCGTCGCCGTACTCGGCCGCTCCGGTTGCGGCAAGTCCACGATGCTGCGCCTGATCGCCGGCCTGCTGCCGGTCAGCGAGGGCAGGATCACCGTGGCCGGTGCGCCGATCACCAAGCCCCGCCCGGACATCGCGATGCTCTTCCAGCGGCCGGCCCTGCTCCCCTGGCGCACCGTCCTGGACAACGTCCTGCTCCCGGTCGAGATGTTCGGCTGGAAGCGGGCCAAGCACCGCGACCGGGCCCGGCAACTGCTGGAACTCGCCGGCCTGGGGGGCTTCGAGAAGCGGCTGCCGCACGAACTCTCCGGCGGCATGCAGCAGCGGGTCTCGCTGTGCCGGTCGCTGATCGGCGAGCCCCGGGTGATGCTGATGGACGAGCCGTTCTCCGCGCTTGACGCGCTCACCCGCGAGGAACTCTCCGGCGAGTTGCAACGCGTCCACATGACGTCCGGGGCCACCGTCGTCTTCGTCACCCACTCGATCGACGAGGCGGTGCTGCTGGCCGACCGGGTGGTCGTACTCAGCCCCCGCCCCGGCCGGATCCGCAAGGTGGTCGACGTGAACATCCCGCGACCGCGCACCCTCGGCCGCAACGCGCACCTGGCGGACGTCGCCCGGGTCAGCGCCGACCTGCACGAACTCCTCATGGAGCGGGACCTGCCGGTGACAGCGGGCGCGGAAACACGATGAGCATGCGGGTCACCGTCTTCACCGAGCCGCACCGGGGCGCCAGCTACGACGACCAGCTCCGCTTCGCCCGGCTGGCCGAGGACGGCGGCTTCGAGGGCTTCCTCCGCGCCGACCACTACCAGGCGATGGGTGACGAGCCCGCGCCGCCCGGCCCGACCGACGCCTGGCTGACCCTGGCCGCGCTGGCCCGCGAGACCAGCCGGATCCGGCTCGGCACCCTGGTCACCTCCGCCACCTTCCGGCTGCCCGGCCCGCTGGCCGTGATGGTGGCCCAGGTGGACCAGATGAGCGGCGGCCGGGTCGACCTCGGCATCGGCGCCGGCTGGTACGAACGCGAGCACACCTCCTACGGCATCCCGTTCCCCGGCGTCGGCGAGCGCTTCGACCGGCTCGCCGAGCAGTTGGAGATCATCACCGGGCTGTGGCGGACGCCGCCGGGCGAGACGTACAGCTTCACCGGCGACCACTACCGGCTGGTGGACGCCCCCGCCCTGCCGAAGCCGGTGCAGGTGCCCGGCCCACCGGTCATCGTCGGCGGACGCGGCCCGAAGCGCACCCCCGACCTCGCCGCCCGCTACGCCGACGAGTTCAACATGCCGTTCAAGACCGTCGCGGAGACCGCCGCCGCGTACGAGCGGGTGCGGGAGGCCTGCGACCGGGCCGGCCGGGCCGAGTCGGGACGCGCCCCGCTCACCCTCTCCGCCGGCATCGTGGTGGCGATCGGCCGCACCGACGCCGAGGCGCAGCGCCGCGCCGCCCCGCTGCACGTCACGAGCGCGCTGCCGCCGGAGGACGCGGTGGTCGGCTCGCCCGCGCAGCTCGTCGACCGGATCGGCGAGTTCGCCGCCGTCGGCGCCACCCGGGTGCACCTGCGCCTGATCGACTTCGCCGACCTCGACCATCTGGAGCTCATCGCCGCCGAGGTGCTCCCCCGACTGGACGGAACCCGATGACCGACGCACACCTCGAACTCGGCCCGGTGGGCCAGGAGATCGTGTACGAGAACGACCGCGTCCGCGTCTGGCACATCCGGCTGGAGCCGGGCGAACGGCAGCCGCTGCACCGGCACGACCACCCGTACCTCGTGGTGGCGATCCAGGGCGCGAAGAACGTCGTACAGACGATCGACGGCACCCTCATCGACGCCGACGAGCCGACCGGCGGGGTGGTCTACCGGGATCCGGGTGCCGTGCACATGCTGACCAACGTGGGCGACACGACGTACCTGGCCCGGCTGGTCGAACTGAAGTAACCGCCGGCCGGCGGGTCGCCGCCCGCTCGCGGCGCGCCGGTGGCGGCCTGGTCACCAGGTGCGTAACGTGCCGGACATGGCCTTTCGGACCTGGGGCAGACTGCTGCTCACCGCGCTCGGGGTGAGCCTGCTGGCCGGGGCCGGTCAGCTCGGCATCGCCTTCGGCTTCGGCATCGTCCGGCTCTCCGGCACCTTCACCGGCGCCACCGTCAACCAGTGGCCGGCCCAGCTCGTCTGGGCAGGCTGGTTCGCGGCGAACGCCGCCGTGGTGGGCGCGGTGCTCACCGAACGCCTGGCCCGCCGGGACGGCGGGCTGGCCGGCACCGGGCGCCTGCTCGCCGTCGCCAGCGCCGCCGCGCTGGGCGCCACCGTCGTCGCGCCGCTCTGCATGCAGCCCGCCCGGGCGGCCGAACTCGTCTCGATGGACCCGGTCTGGGCCGTCGGCATCTGCGCGGTCCTCGGTGCGCTGGTGGGCGCGGGCGCCGCCGTCGCCGTCCTGCTCCAGCCGCCGGTGGGATGGAACGTGGCGGCGATCGCGGGCGCGCTCTGGCTGCTGGCCCTGGTCTCGGTGGCGCCGTCGCTGGTCTCGACCGGCCCGCTGGACACCGTACGACTGGGGGTGCTGGAGCCGGCGTCCCTCGACGCCGGTGCGGTGCAGGGGCTGGCCCTGGTGGTCCTGCCGCTGGTGGCGCTGCTGGCCGGCGCGGCGACCGGCGGGCTGGCCCGGTGGCGGGGCCACCCGCCGCTGGTCAGCGGCGCGACAGGGGTGGCGGGACCGGCGCTGGTCGCGTTCGCCTACCTGACCGCCGGTCCGGGCGACACCGCCGACCGCTACCAGCTCACGCCGTACTACGCGGCGCTGCTCGCGGTGGCCCTCGGCGCGCTCGGGTCGGCCGCGGCCGCGCTGCTGCGCTGGCCGCTCGTCACGCGCACCGCCCCCACCGGGGCCATCGAGCCGACCGACATCCTCCGGCCGCTGCCCACCGGTCCGGCCCTGCCGCAGACCCCGGCGCCCACCGGCGGCGGCGACGAGCCGGAGACGGTCGACCTGGCCGGCGCCACCCTGGTCGTCGCCGACCAGGCCGGCGGCGGTACGGGCTCCGGCGCGGTCACCGCCGCCGGGGGCGACGGCCCGGCGCCCCGGGCCGTGCCCCCGCACTGGGACTGGCCCGCCGACGGAGGAGCCGTCCCGGCTCCCGCCGCCGACGTCCGGGCGGGCGCGGTTCCCGCGTGGACGACCGAACCGCCGGCTTCGGATCCCGGCAACCCGCCCACAGTCGACCGACCGCGCGAACCGGAGCCCACCCGCACCCAGGACAGCGCCGACGAGCGCGCCCCGGGCACCTCGTCCGCACCGGGCACCCCGGCCCCACCGTTCGCGGCCGCAGCGGTCGCACCGACTGTCCCGGCTGCACCGGCTGCCCCGGTCGCGCCGCTGGCACCGACCGTCCCGACCGCACCGGCCGCACCGGTCGCCGACGAGGCGCCGCCGGCCGGGAAGGCGACGCCCGACGCGCAGCCCGCCGGGGAGGTGACGGCCGCCGCACGGTCGACCGAAGGGGCGACGACTGCGGCTCAGCAGGTCGGGGCTGCGGCGCCCGCAGGACAGCCGGCCGGAGCAGCGACTCCCACAGGCCAGCCGGCAGAGGAACCAACACAGCCGGCCGAGGGATCCGCACCCGCAGGGCAGCCGGCAGAAGCGGTCGCCGACCAGCCGGTCGTCCCGAACGCGCCCAAGCCCCGCCGCACCCGTAAGCCCCGCTCGACGCGCCAGCCCGCCGCCACGGCGGCACCGGAGGGTGCGGGCCCGGTACCCGTCGCCACGGGCACCCCCGAGACCGGGGCCACCGCGCCCGGCGCGGCGATGTCGTCGCCGTCCCCGGACGCCTCCGCCGCGCCCGACACCACGGCCGGCACGACCGCACCCGGCACGACGACCAGCCCTCAGCCCGGTGCCCAGGCCGGAACCGGGCCCGACACCGCGACCGGCCCCGCGCCCGGCCCCGCGCCCGACAACACGACCGGGTCCGAACCCGGCGTCACGACCGAGGCCAGGTCCGGCGTCACGACCGAAGCCACGTCCGGCGTCACGACCGAGGCCAGGTCCGGCGTCACGACCGAAGCCACGTCCGGCAGCACGACCGAAGCCGGGTCCGGCAGCACGACCGGTCCCGAGTTCGGCGCCACGGCCGACGCCGCGCCCGGTAGCGCTGCCGTGGCGGGTTCCGGCGTACCGGGGTCGCACGACAGCGGCCCTCGCCCGGTGCCGCTCTTCGCGGCGGACGGCGAGGCGGCTCCCGGCCGGGCCGTCGAGCCGGACGCCGGCACCGCGCCCCCGCCCGCCCCGGCCTGGCCCGTCTCGCCCCGGCCCCGGGCCGACGGCGCCGCCGATGCGGCACAGCCGGCCACAGAGCCCGCCCCCGACCCGACGCCCCGGCCCCGCCACCGGGCCCCGATGCCCGACCTGGCCCGGGCCGCGAACTGGGAGGCGCTCGCCACCGCACGCCGGGGCGGTCCTGTCCCGGCACCCGTCGACGCCGCGCCGGAGAACGGCATCCCCACCGCCCGGGCGGAGGTGCCGGCGCCCGGCTCCCCGGCGCCCGCCGAAGCTGAGCAGCCCACCGGGCGGGGCCGGGGCCGGCTGGGTCTGTTCCGCCGCAACCGGTCCCGTCCCGAGGACGCCCCGGCCGACCGGGGGTCCGAGCCGCTGCCGGCGCAGGACGAGGAGTACGTGGACTGGGTCACCGGCCTCAGCAAGCCGGTCCCGGACAACGAACCCGAGCAGGAGAGCGGCCGGCGGTCGTTGCGCTCCACCGGCCGCCACCACCGCGACTGACCCGATCGGGCGACGCCCGCCCCGCCCGGGGTGACCGGAGCCGGGGCGGCGTCCGCACTCTCTCCCGAACGTCGGCGGGGACGGGTGTCGTCGCCGGACGCCCGGTCGCGCCGCTCAGGCGAGCGGCAGGTAGACCCGGCCACCGGAGGAGAGGAACTCCTCCGACTTGTCCTGCATGCCGCGCGCCGCGTACTCCTTCAGCTCCTGGGTGATCTTCATGGAGCAGAACTTCGGGCCGCACATCGAGCAGAAGTGGGCGGTCTTCGCCGGCTCCGCCGGCAGCGTCGCGTCGTGGTACGAGCGCGCGGTCTCCGGGTCCAGCGACAGGTTGAACTGGTCCTCCCAGCGGAACTCGAACCGCGCCCTGGACAGCGCGTCGTCCCACGCCTGCGCGCCCGGGTGCCCCTTGGCCAGGTCGGCCGCGTGCGCCGCGATCTTGTACGCGATCACGCCGGCCTTCACGTCGTCGCGGTCCGGCAGCCCCAGGTGCTCCTTCGGGGTCACGTAGCAGAGCATCGCGGTGCCGAACATGCCGATCATCGCCGCGCCGATCGCCGACGTGATGTGGTCGTACGCGGGGGCGATGTCGGTGGTCAGCGGGCCGAGGGTGTAGAACGGCGCCTCGTGGCACCACTCCTGCTGGAGGTCCACGTTCTCCTTGATCTTGTGCATCGGCACGTGGCCGGGGCCCTCGATCATCACCTGCACGTCGTGCTCCCAGGCGATCTTCGTCAGCTCGCCCAGGGTGCGCAGCTCCGCGAACTGCGCCTCGTCGTTGGCGTCCGCGATCGAGCCGGGGCGCAGCCCGTCGCCGAGCGAGAACGTCACGTCGTAGCGCGCGAGCAGCGCACACAGCTCGGCGAAGTTCGTGTAGAGGAAGTTCTCCTCGTGGTGCGCCAGGCACCAGGCCGCCATGATCGAGCCGCCCCGCGACACGATCCCGGTGACCCGGTCCACCGCCAGCGGCACGTACGGCAGCAGCACTCCCGCGTGCACCGTCATGTAGTCGACGCCCTGCTCGGCCTGCTCGATCACGGTCTCCCGGAACACCTCCCAGCTCAGCTTCACCGGGTCGCCGCCGACCTTCTCCAGCGCCTGGTAGATCGGCACGGTGCCGATCGGCACCGGCGAGTTCCGCACGATCGCCTCACGGGTCTCGTGGATCCGCTTCCCCGTCGACAGGTCCATGACGGTGTCCGCGCCCCACCGGGTGGCCCAGGTCAGCTTCTCCACCTCCTCGGCGACCGACGAGGAGACCGCCGAGGTGCCGATGTTGGCGTTCACCTTCACCAGGAACGCCTTGCCGATGATGGCCGGCTCGCACTCGGGATGGTTGACGTTGAGCGGCAGCACGGCCCGCCCGGCGGCGATCTCGTCCCGGACGAACTCCGGCGCCATCCCCTCCCGGACCGCCACGAACTCCATCTCCGGCGTCACCACGCCGGCCCGGGCGTACGCGAGCTGGGTGGGGCGGCGGCCGTCCGCGCCCGCGAGCGGGGTGCCCGCGCCCCGCACCGGTGCGACGTCGCCGCGCTCCGCGATCCACCCCGCACGCAGCGGCGGCAGCCCCACCTCCGGATCGGAGCCGGGACCGGAGGTGTCGTAGAGCCGCAGCGGCGGGTTGTCGCCGGTCAGTTCCACCTCGGCGAACGGCACCCGCACGTCCGGCCGGGACCCCTCCACGTACACCTTGCGACGTGCCTGCATGACAGCCTCCCTGGTGATCAAGCGGACCAGCCGAAGTGGTCCAGCGGGCCGCGTCCCGCGCCCAGTTCCCAGTCCCGCGCGCCGGTCAGCGCGCGGAGGACGTACTCCTTGGCGGCGGCGACCGCCGTCGGCACCTCGTCGCCGAGCGCCAGCCGGACGGCGATCGCCGCCGAGAACGAGCACCCGGTGCCGTGGCTGTGCCGGGTGTCGACCCGCGGCGCGCGCAGCAGGGTGGTGACGCCACCGCCGTGCAGCACGTCGACCGCCTCACCGTCGGCGTCCACGTCGCCGCCGGTCACCACCACGTGCGCCGGCCCACCGGCGGCCAGCGCCTCGGCGGCGGCCACCATCTCCTCGACCGTGGTCACCGGGCGTCCGGTGATGGCCGCGGCCTCCGCGCAGTTCGGCGTCGCCACCAGCGCGTACGGCAACAGCCGCTCCACGGCGGCGACCACGCCCAGCCGGTGCCCGCTGGTGGCGACGAGCACCGGGTCGACGACGAGGTGCGGCAGCCGGCCGTCCCTGGCGGCGTCCGCCACCGCGTCGGCGACCGCCGGGGTGCCGAGCACCCCCGTCTTGACGGCGCGGACGGTGAAGTCGGCGAGCACGCTGTCGAGCTGCTCGGTGACGGTGCGCGGCGGCAGCGGCAGCACGGCGTCGACGCCCCTCGTGTTCTGCGCGGTGACCGCGGTGAGCACGCTGGTGCCGTACGCGCCGAGGGCCGCGAAGACCTTCAGGTCGGCCTGGATGCCGGCACCCGCGCCGGAGTCGGAGCCGGCGATGGTGAGCACGGTCGTCGGGGTCATCGTTCCTCTTCCGTGATGGCGTACGGGATCTCGCGCCGGGCCTGCGCGGTCGTCGCGCTCGCGGGCTGCGGCCGACCGTGCCCGGTCCGGCTCGCCGCGTCGGTGGCTGCCGTGAGGGTGGCGGCTGCTGTCTCGGGGTCGTCGGCGCGCATGATCGCGCCGAGCACCGCCACGCCGACGGCTCCCGCCTCGACGCAGGCGGCCACCTGGTCCGGGCTCTGCACTCCGCCGAGCGCCAGGACCGGCGCGGGGCTGTGCCGGATCAGCGCGCCGAGCCCGTCCGGGCCCAGGGGTGGGCCGTAGCCGGGCTTGGTGCTGGTCGGGTAGACGGGCGAGAGGGTCGCGTAGTCCTCCGTGGTCAGTCGCGCCAGCTCCGCCCGGTCGTGGCAGGAGCGGCCCACCAGGCCGAGGCGCGGCGGCGGGTACGGTCCCGCGGCAGGCAGGTGCACCGCGTCGCCGTCGAGCGGGTCGGGGCCGGCGACGATCAGGGTGCCGCCCGCCTCGGCGAGGATCGCGCGCAGGTCGGCGGCGAGGGCGGCGCGCTCGGCCCGCGGGAGGTCCTTCTCCCGCAGCACCACCCACCGCACTCCCCCGGCCACCGCCCCGGCAACGACCTCGGCCAACGGCCGCCGAGCCTGCCGCCGGTCGGTCAGCAGCAGGACGCCGGCCGGCCCGCCCGAGATCCTGGTAGGAAACGGCCCCTCCCGGGGCTCTTTCGTACCAGGATCCAAAGCCGAAGCTGGCGCGACGGCCGGAGCCAGCGCCGAAACGACAGCCGACAGCGCCGAAACGGCACCCTGGGGCGAAGCGGAACCGGGGGTGGGGGCGGGGCGGGTCACAGGTCCGGCCGTCCCTCGTCCGGAGTGGAGGCGAGCGCGTGGAAGCGGCGGGCGATCCGGCCCGCCCCGTACGCGAGCCGGCCCGCCTCGACCGCGTACCGCATCGCGGTGGCCATCGCCACCGGGTCGGCGGCGCGGGTGACCGCGCTGGCGAGCAGCACCGCGTCGCAGCCCAGCTCCATGGCCAGCGCGGCGTCCGAGGCGGTGCCGATGCCGGCGTCCAGGATCACCGGCACGTCGACGCCCTGCCGGATCAGCCGGATGTGGTGCGGGTTCGACACGCCCAGGCCGGAGCCGATCGGCGCGCCCGCCGGCATCACCGCCGCGCAGCCCACGTCGGCCAGCCGGCGGGCCAGGATCGGGTCGTCCGACGTGTACGGCAACACCACGAACCCGTCGTCGACGAGCTCCTCGGCGGCGCGCAGCAGCTCCACCCCGTCAGGCAGCAGCGTGCGCTCGTCGCCGATCACCTCCAGCTTCACCCAGTCGGTGCCGAACGCCTCCCGGGCCAGGTGCGCCACCTTGACGGCCTCGCCCGCCGTGTAGCAGCCGGCGGTGTTCGGCAGCAGCCGTACGCCGCAGCAGTCCAGCAGGTCCAGCAGCCCGCCGGCGGTGCCGGGGGCGGTGTCGACGCGGCGCAGGGCCAGGGTGACGAGTTCGGTGCCGGAGGCACGGATGGCGTCCTCCAGCACGCGCAGGTTGGCCGCGCCGCCGGTGCCGAGGATCAGCCGGGACGTGAAGCTCACGCCGCCCAGGTCGAAGCTCACCGCGTCACCCGCCCTGGGCGGCGCTGAGCACCTCGACGCGGTCGCCGTCGCGCAGCACGGTCGCCGGCCAGCCCGTACGCGGCACCACCTCCCCGTTGACCGCGACGGCGAGGCCGCGCTGCTGGTCGGTGACCGCGCGGACCAGGTCCGCCACGGTCGAGCCGCCGGGCAGGCTGCGCCCGGCACCGTTCACCGTCAGTTCCACGTGTGCTCCTCCTCGGATGCGGACAAGTCGTGACCGAACCGGGCCGGGGTGAAGGGGGCGAGCAGCGGGTCCGCCGCGCCCGTGGCGACCAGCTCGGCGATCAGGTCGGCGGTGACCGGGGTGAGCACGATGCCGTGCCGGTGGTGTCCGGTGGCGGCGACCACGCCGGGCCGGCCGGGCAGCGGGCCGAGGATCGGGGCGTTGTCGGGGGTGCCGGGGCGCAGGCCGGCAAGCGTCTCCACCAGGTCGTACTCGGCCAGCTCGGGCAGCAGGTCGACGGCGGCGCGGAGCAGGCGCAGCACCGCCCCGGCGGACACGTCGGTGTCGGAGCGCTCCTCGACGGTCGCGCCCACCACCACCTCCCCGTCGGCGCGGGGCACGAGGTAGACGTGCTCGCCGTCGGCGTACCCCCGGATGACGTGCCGGAAGCCCGGCGCGTCGCCGCCGGGCGCGCGGAGCCGGACCACCTGCCCCTTCACCGGCCGCACGGGCAGCCCCGTCAGGGCCGCCGCGCCGCAGCCGGCCGCGACCACGGTGACCCTGGCGTCCACGTCGGACAGGGAGCGCACGGCGGCGGGCACCAGCGTGGCGCCGGCCCGCTCGGCGGCCGTGCGCAGCGCGGGCACGAGCCGGCGCGGGTCGACCTGGTGGTCGGTGTCGGCGAGCGCGCCGCCGCGCACCCGGGGCGCCAGCGCCGGCTCACGCTCCCGCAGCGCCGTGGGGCGCAGCGGCGTCACCGGCAGTCCGATCCCCTGCTGGTACGCCCACAGCCGGCGTGCCTCGGCCAGGTCGTCGGCGGTGAGCCCGACCATCAGCGTGCCCTCGGTCCGGTAGCCGACGTCCACGCCCGTGGCGGCGGTCAGCTCGGCGGCGAACGCCGGCCAGCGGGCGGCGGAGGCGGTCAGCAGCCCGGTCAGCTCGTGCTCGCCGAAGTACGCCTCCGCGACCGGCGCGAGCATCCCGGCGGCGACGTGGGACGCGCCGGAGCCCGGGGCGGGATCGTGCACGACGACCCGCAGTCCGCGCTGCGCGCAGCGCCAGGCGATCGCCAGCCCGACCGGTCCCGCCCCCACCACGGCGACGTCCGGTCGGTTCAGCACCCCAGCGCTCCCAGCAGCTCCGCCGTCGCCCGACCCGGATCCGCCGCCCCGGAGAGCGCCCCCACCACCGCCACCCCGTACGCCCCTGCGGCCAGCAGCGCGGGCACCCGCGCGGCGGTCACGCCGCCGATCGCGACGACCGGCACGTCCACGGCGTCGGCGACGGCGCGTACCCCGGCCGGGCCGATCGGCGCCGGCAGCCCCGCCTTGGTGCCGGTGGTGTGGCAGGGGCCCACGCCCAGGTAGCTGGCCCCGGCGGCGACCGCCCCGGCGGCCGTCCCCGGCTCGCGGGCGGTGGCACCGAGCACGGCGGTCGCGCCGAGCACCCGGCGGGCCGCCCCGACCGGCAGGTCGTCCGCGCCGACGTGCCCACCGGCGGCGCCCGCCGCCAGCGCCACGTGCAGCCGGTCGTTCACCAGGCAGGTGACGTCGTACGGGGCACAGAGCGCGACCACCCGGCGGGTCAGGTCGTACGCCTCCCGGTCGGTGGCGTCGTCCTCCACCCGGACCTGCACGACCAGTTCCGCGCGGGCCACCGCAAGGGCGGCCCGCAGCACGGTGAGCGGGTCCCGCCCGGGTCGGGTGTCGGTGATGAGATGCAGTCGCCCGAGGGACGGCACGGCAACACTCCTCCCTGCGCCGGCATTACCCGGATCAGGTTCGACGGTCGGGGGCTCACAGCCCCCCTCTCAGCCCGGTCCACCGGGCTCCCGTGGGTCACTTGCGGGTGTCACCGTACGACGGATCGCCGGATCCGCCAAGGTCGGGACGCGGATTTCACATCGACCGCCCGAACCCGGGGGACAGGGCGGCGGGTGACCGTCCCGTCACGCGATGCTGTCCGGATGCCCTCCGCCGCCCGGGTACCACCCCGCCTGGCCTTCCTGCCGTTCCGGGCCAGCGCCGCCATCGCCGACGGCCTCCTGACCTGGACGATGCTGCGCGGGCCGTCCTGGCGGCGCCTCCTGCCCGACGTCCACGTGCACCGCGACGGCTATCGGGCGGACGACCGCCGGATGTGGTGCGACGCGGTCGCACTGTCGCTGCCGGTCGGCGGGGCGATCGCCGGCCGCAGCGCCGCGTACCTGTGGGGCGTCGACCTGCTTCGCCGGGACGCGCCGGTCACCGTGCTGCTGCCACGCGCCGCGCGGATGCGCGCCCATCCCCGTCTTCGGGTGCACCGGTCGGTGGTGCCGGATTCCGATCGCACCCGCCTCGGCGGGCTGCCCGTCACCACTCCCCTGCGCACCGCCTTCGACCTGGGCCGCCAGGCCCCCCGGGACGACGCCCTGGTCGCCGTTGACGCGCTGCTGCACCGCCGGGTGGTGAAGCTCGCCGCACTACGCGCGTACGCCGACGCGCGGCCCGGCTGGCCCGGCCTGCCCCTGCTGCGGGAGATCCTGGCGCTGGCGGAGCCGCTGGCCGAGTCCCCGATGGAGACCCGCCTACGGCTGCTCCTGCTCGACGCGGGATTGCCGCCCGCGATCGCCCAGCACGACGTGCGCGACGCCGACGGGCGCTTCGTCGGCCGGGTGGACCTGGCGTGGCCAGCCCTGCGCGTCGCGGTCGAGTACGACGGCGACCACCACCGCGAGCGCGCCCACTTCCGCCAGGACGTCGCCCGGCTGAACGCCCTGCGCGCGGCCGGCTGGATCGTCCTCCGCTTCACCGCCGACGACGTGCTCCGTCACCCCACCCGCACCGCCGCCCTGGTGAGCCAGGCCCTCCGCGAGCGCCACCCCTCCGCCTGACCCACCACGCCAAGCTACGGGCAACCGGCCACCCCGATAGCCGGCCACCCCGATAGCCGGCCACCCCGATAGCCGGCCAGCCCGGTAGCCGGCCAGCCCGGTAGCCGGCCAGCCCGGTAGCCGGCCAGCCCGGTAGCCGGTCGGCAGGCCGAGTGGCCGGTCGGCAGGCCGGGTGGCCGGGTGGCCGGGTGGCCGGGTGGCCGGCCGCCTTACCCGGTGGCCGGCCCGGCCCGGTGGAACACCATGGGTGCCTCCGCCGCCCCTTGACACCCGTGACGTTCCACCGACGGGTGCGGTAGGGGTGCGTCCCCCGCCCCGCCCCCGGGCACCGGCACCGGCACCGGCACCGGTGGAACATGGCGGGTGTCTCCGAGGCCAGGTGACACCCGCCAGGTTCCACTCAGCCACCCGCACACCCCGCAACCAACGGTCGCCGGGTGACGGGTGGCGCACCGCCCGCGATGGCGCACCGCCCGCGATGGCGCACCGCCCCGCAGTGCTGCGGTGCCCGGGCGGGTCGACGTGGCTCAGAAGGTTGCGCGTAGGGCTTCGAGGTCCTCGTCGGTGGGCTGCCAGGTGCCCGCCGCCGCGTTGGCGCGTACCTGCTCGGGCGTGGTGGCGCCGGCGATCACCGAGGTCACCGCCGGCTGGGCGGCCAGCCCGCCGATGGCCACCTGGAGCATCGACAGCCCCCGCTCGGCGGCGTACGCCTCGATCGCCTCGATGGTGTCCCAGTCGGCGGCGGCGAGTCGCTGGGCGTACCGGCCGCCACCGGCGAGGCGGCTGCCGACCGGCGGGGTCTCGTTGCGCTTGTACTTGCCGGTGAGCAGCCCGTTGGCCAGCGGGAAGAACGGCAGCAGCCCGAGGCCGAAGCGCTCGCAGGCCGGCACCACCTCGGCCTCGACGCCGCGCTCCAGCAGGCTGTAGTGGTTCTGTGCGCTGATGAACCGGGACCGGCCGTTCGACGAGGCCACCCAGTCGGCGTCGGCGATCTGCCAGCCGGCGAAGTTGGAGTTGCCCAGGTAGCGGACCTTGCCGGCGCGGACGAGGTCGTCGAGCGCGGCGAGCGTCTCGTCGATCGGGGTGCCCGGGTCCGGCTCGTGCATCTGGTACAGGTCGATGTGGTCGGTGCCGAGCCGGCGCAGCGACGCTTCCACCGCCCGGGCGATGTAGCGGCGGGCGCCCCGGGCGCCGAAGTCGGGGCCGTTCATGCCGTTCATGTCCATGCCGAACTTGGTGGCCACCACCACGTCGTCGCGCCGGCCCTTGAGCGCCTGGCCCAGCAGTTCCTCGGAGCCGCCCTGCGGCTCTCCGTAGATGTCGGCGGTGTCGAAGAGGTTGATCCCGGCGTCGAGCGCGGCGTCGACCACCGCCCGGGTGCCGTCGAGGTCGAGCTTGCGGCCGAAGTTGTTGCAGCCGATCCCGACCACGGACACCACGAGCCCGGAGTCGCCCAACCGGCGGTAGGTCATCTCATTGACTTCCTCCCCATGCCTGAAGGCGGGGGATTCCCGTACCTCACGGTTCGGGGCTTTCTCCTTCATCGACAGTTGCCTTCCCACGCTAGGCGCGGGCTGGTCTGACACCATCTCGAGAGACGGACACGGCCAGCCCGGCCGCCAGAATGTTGATCGCCGCGTTCACGTCCCGGTCGTGGACGGCCCCGCACGGACACGTCCACTGGCGGATGTTCAGCGACAGGGACGGGTTGACCCATCCGCAGGTCGAGCAGATCTTGCTCGACGGATAGAAACGGTCGACCGCGATGACGGTCCGGCCGTACCAGTCGGCCTTGTACTCCAGCATGCTTCGCAGCTGCGACCACGCCGCATCCGAGATGGCACGGGCGAGGCTGTGGTTGCGGACCATGTTGCGTACCGACAGGTCCTCGATGACCACCGTTTGGTTCTCGCGGATGATCCTCGTGGACAGCTTGTGCAGCGCGTCGCGCCGCCGATCGGCGATGCGGGCGTGGATGCGGGCAACCATCAGCCGAACCTTGACCCGGTTCGCCGACCCCTTCTCCTTGCGGGCCAGGTTCCGCTGCGCCTTCGCGAGTCGTTCCCTGTCCCGCTTCTCGTGCTTCGGGTTGGTCACCTTCTCCCCGGTGGACAGGGTGACCAGGCTGGTGATGCCGGCGTCCACACCAACCCGGTTCGGGCTCGATGCGAGCGTTTCGATCGTGGCCTCTACCAGCATCGAGATGTGCCAGCGGTTCGCGCTGTCCCGGGAGACGGTGACCGTGGACGGGGTAGCGCCGTCGGGTAGTTGCCTCGACCAGACGATATTCAGCGGCTCGGCGCACTTCGCGAGTCGGATCCGACCATCGCGGTAGGAGAAGCCGCTGGTGGTGAACGTGGCAGACGCCCGGGACTTGCGCTTCGACTTGAACGTCGGGTATCTGGACCGCTTGCTCCAGAAGTTGAGGTAGGCGCGTTGCAGATGCTGCAACGCCTGCTGCAACGCCACGTTCGACACCTCGGACAGCCACGACAGGGCGGGGTCGCGCTTCCAGTTGGTGAGCATCCGACAGGTGCCGGCGAACGTGACCCGTTCCTGGTCCTGAAGCCAGGCGCGCGTGCGTTCGGCCAAGGCCCGGTTGTAGACGTAGCGGACACAGCCGAACGTGCGGTTCAGCAGGTCCGCCTGCTGCTCCGTGGGGTAGAAGCGGTACTTGTATGCCCGCTTGACCATTCGACTGGCCATGCTGAAACACTAGGGCTCCCGCGTTTCAGATGCACCTACCACGCGGCGGAACCATGGGCCCGCGCTACGAATTTTGGTCACGAGATCCACCCTATGCCGGCCGGCCAGGTACGCGCCGTGTACCTCGAAGCCGGAGGCAGGGCTGGACCGACGGTGGTAGACCAACAGACCAAACCCAGCAGACCGCTAGCCGAGCACGTCGGCGACGAGCCGGCGCGCGGCGGCGAGCGTGCCGGCCAGCTCGTCCGGAGTGTGCCCGACCCCGCCCAGCAGCGCCTGTGCCCGCCCGGCGAAGTCGACCGGCGCGCCCGGCAGCCGCCCTGCGGAGGCGATCATGCCCTTCTCGTTGACCAGCCACCGCCCGGCCCGGGCGTGCAGCACCTGGGCGAGTACGCCGACCACCCGGAACAGGCAGCCGGCCACGTACCCGCTGTCGCCGGCCACGGCGGCCTTGGCCGCGCCGCCGATCAGGAACGGGGCCTCCCAGCCGCCGGCGGTCAGGGCGTCGGCCAGGGCGCGGGTACGCGAGCGTCTCCTCCCGCAGCGCGGTCAGCTCACCGGTCGGGTCGCCGAGCACCCGGCAGTACGCCACCTCGCCGGCGTAGGCGGGCGAGTAGAAGCCGAGCGGGTGCCCGGCCTGCACGCCGACCTCGTAGCGGCCGGCCCGGCAGTCGGCCCAGATCCGGTGCACCCGGTCGAGGTCGCGGTAGATCCAGTCGACGGCCGCCCCGCCGATCCGCAGCCATCCGCCGCCGTCGACCCAGGGCCCCCACCCACCGGGCGGGGTCAACTCGACCGCCTCGTCGGCCACCGACGCGGCGACGGCCAGCAGCCCCGGCACGTCCAGCTCGCCCCGGTAGTAGAGGCCGAGGTCCCAGTCGGAGTCGTTCCGGTGCTCGCCCCGGGCCCGGCTGCCGCCGAGCGCGACGGCGACGACGCCGTCGACCGCGCAGAGGCGGGCGGCCAGGTCGGCGGGGATCACGCCACGTCCCAGACCGGCTCCGGCGTCTCCACCACCTCGTTGTCGCCCCGGAAGAGCACGAACCGGTCGAAGGTGCGGGTGAACCAGCGGTCGTGGGTCACCGCCACCACCGTCCCCTCGAACGCGGTCAGCCCGGCCTCCAGCGCCTCCGCCGAGGCCAGGTCGAGGTTGTCGGTGGGCTCGTCGAGCAGCAGCAGCGTCGCGCCGGACAGCTCCAGCAGCAGCACCAGGAAGCGCGCCTGCTGGCCGCCGGAGAGCGTGCCGAAGCGCTGGTCGCCCTGCCCCGCCAGCTCGTACCGGCTCAGCGCCGCCATCGCGGCGTGCCGGTCCATGCCGGTCCGGTGCTCGTCGCCCCGCCAGAGGATCTCGACGAGGGTCTTCGTCATCAGTTCCGGCCGGTCGTGGGTCTGGGAGAAGTGCCCGGGGCGCACGCGCGCGCCGAGCCGGGCCACCCCGTCGTGCACCACCGGCGCGAGCGCGGCGGCGCCGTCGACCGGCCCGTTGGCCGGGTCGGGGTCCGTGCCACCCCGGGCGAGCAGCCGCAGGAAGTGCGACTTGCCCGTGCCGTTGGCGCCGAGCACCGCGACCCGGTCGCCGTACCAGATCTCCAGGTCGAACGGGAAGGTCAGGCCGTCGAGCTCCAGCTGCTCGCAGATCACCGCGCGCTTACCGGTCCGCCCGCCGGTGAGCTGCATCCGGATGTCCTGGTCCTTCGGCGGTACGGGCGGCGGCCCGGCCTCCTCGAACTTGCGCAACCGGGTCTGCGCGGCCTGGTAGCGCGACGCCAGCCCGTCGTTGTACGCGGCCTTCTGCTTGTACATCAGCATCAGCTCGCGCAGCTTCTGGTGTTCCTCGTCCCACCGCCTGCGTAGCTCGTCGAGGCGGGCGTGCCGGGCCAGCCGGGCGGAGTGCCAGCTCGCGAAGCCGCCCGGGTGCACCCAGGCGCTGCCGCCCTCCACGGCGACCACCCGGTCGGCGGTCTGGGCGAGCAGTTCCCGGTCGTGCGAGACGTAGAGCACCGACTTGGTCGACTCCCGCAGCCGCCCTTCCAGCCACCGTTTGCCCGGCACGTCGAGGAAGTTGTCCGGCTCGTCGAGGAGCAGCACCTCGTCGGGGCCGCGCAGCAGCAGTTCGAGGGCGAAGCGCTTCTGCTGACCGCCGGACAGGGTCCGGACGGGTCGTTCCCGGGCGCTCTCCCAGGGCAGGCCGAGCACGATGGTGGCGACCGTGTCGAAGAGCACCTCGGCGTCGTACCCGCCGACCTCGCCCCAGGCCGCGAGCGCGTCCGCGTACGCGAGCTGGGCCTTGCCGGCGGCGGTGCTGTACTTGCCGCGGACCTCGGCGGCGCGCATGGCCCCCTCGGTCTCGACCAGCCGGCGGCCGGCGTCGCGCAGCACGGGCGGGGCCAGCGACAGGGCCAGGTCGGCCAGCGTCGACTCGTCGCCGATCATCCCGATGAACTGGCGCATCACGCCCAGCCCGCCGGCGCGCGCGATCGCGCCGGTCTTCACCGGCAGGTCGCCGGCGACCATCCGCAGCAACGTCGTCTTGCCCGCGCCGTTCGGCCCGACCAGGGCCACCTTGGCGCCCTCACCGACCCGGAACGACACGTCGGAGAAGAGTTCCCGGCCGTCGGGAAGGATGTGCCCGACCGCCGCCACGTCCACGTATCCCACGTCGGCATCCTGCCCGAGCCCGGGCCGGGCGGCCCAATCAATTACCGGGTGACCCGCAGCACCCGGTAGCCCTTCTGGCTCGCGTGCCGCCCCACCTGCCAGCCCTGCTCGACCAGCCAGCGCTGCAACGAGTCCCCGCCGAGATAGCGGGCCACCACCAGCCAGGCGACGCCGTCCGGGGCGAGCCGGGGCAGCCAGCGCAGCAGGATCGCGTGCAGCTCGTCCTTGCCGACGTGGATCGGGGGGTTGGACCAGATCTCGGCGAAGGTCAGCTCGGCGGGTACGTCGTCCGGCGTGGCGACGCGTACCCGGTCGGCCGCGCCGACCCGCGCGGCGTTGGCCGCGGTGAGTTCCCGGGCCCGTTCGTTGACGTCGACGGCCCACACGGTCGCCGTGGGGGCGGAATCCGCGAGTACGCAGGTGATCGGGCCGAAGCCGCAGCCGAGGTCGAGCAGGGCGCCGGTGGCCCCGGCGGTCGGCAGCTCGGCCTTGCGTAGCAGCACCGCCGTGCCGGGGTCGAGGCGGCCGGCGGAGAAGACGCCGGCGGAGGAGGCCAGGGTGTAGTCGCGGCCGGCGACGGAGAACTCGACCTCGCGCGGGTTGGCGGCGGTCGTGGGCTCAGCGGTGAAGTAGTGTTCGCCGGTCACGCCGGCAATTCTCGCACCGCCGCCGGCCACGCCGTCGCGGACCCGGCACGGCACCGCTCGGCACAGGCCCGGCGGCGCGGGTGCCCAGCACGTGCCGAAACGACTCTGCCCACAATTTCCCATTATTCGCACCTAAAGGGACAATGCCTCCTACTCTGGGCGGCATGGTGTATCGGTACGAGTCCGATGAGGACGCATTCATGGAGTACCCGGAGCCCGGGTCCGACGGGCCGGTGCTCGGTGCTGGTCCGCCTCCCCCCGCCGGCCCCTCCCCGTCCCGCTTCCCGACGCCGTCGCTCCCCCGCGCCAACCGGGTCGCGCTGCCCGCCGCCGCGCCGGACCCGGTCCGCGCCGCGGCGCAGGTGTCGCCGCCGCCCGCCGCGCCGGAGCCGGTCCGCGCCGCGGCGCAGGTGTCGCCACCGCCGTCCGCCCACGTGCGCACGCCCGTCGAGGGGCAGGCGCCGGCCCGGCCGCCCGCGCCGGTCGAGCCCCCTCCGCCGGTCGAGCCGGCCGCGCCGGTCGAGCCGCCGCCGTCTGCCGGGCGATCGCAGCGGGGTGGCGGCGGCAGGTGGTGGCAGGTCGTGGTCGGCGGCGCGGCCGTCCTCGCGCTGCTCGCGCTCTGCGGCCTCGGTGCCGCCGCTCTGCTGGCCGAGCGCAACGGGACGCCGCAGAACACGCCCACCTCCCGGCCGGAGGCGGCCGAGTCCGCCGACGTCGGGGCGCAGCCGCTCGACTCGCGGGACACCGACCAGGCGCCGTTGACCGCCAAGGAACTCTTCCCCGGCAAGCAGCTCGTCGTCGCGGACGGGGAGCCCGCCTACAAGGTGTTGAAGAGCCAGTCCAGCGCCGCCTGCGCGGTGGCGGCCACCGGGGAGGTCGCCGACCTGCTGGTCCGCCTCGGCTGCACCCAGGTGGTCCGGGCCACGCTGCGGACGCCCGACGGCGGCCACCTCGTCACCACCGGCTTGTTCAACCTGACCGACCGGACCAACGCCGAACGCGCACGGGACCGGATCCGGCTCCTGCTCGACGAGCGGGAGGGCCGGTTCCGGGGCATGGCGGCCGACGAGGACAGCGCGGCGATCGCCACCGCGCCGGCCCGCGTCGGCTGGCAGGTGCGCGGCCACTACCTCGCGTACGCGGTGGTCACCCGCAGCGACGGCGAGACGATCAGGTCCGGCGACACGAAGGCCCGGGAGATCCTCTTCGACATGATCGAGCTCCACCTCAACCGGGGCGTACTGGAGCGCCGGGCGGACGGCGGCACGGCCGGCCAGCCGACCGACGAGGGCGCGAGCGACACCGGCAGGCAGGACGGGGGCGACTGACCGGGCCGCGACAGCGAGCGCGCGCAACGGGTACGTGGGCCACACGGCCGCGTACCCGTTCCGCGTCCCGCCACCGGCCGCCTACGTCCGGAGCTCGACCCGGTGTGCCCGTAACAGGTCGAGCATCCGGTCGTGCGGGACCGCGTACTTGACCCGCCCCTTGACTCCGACGGTGGTGCGCGCCATGAACAGCGAGTTCAGCAGTGCCTCCTCCGTGGCCTCCAGCACCGCCGCGAAGACCGGCTCCAGGTCGGACTCCGGCGCCGTCGGCGTCGGCGCCTGCGTGTCGGCGGTGGAGAACGCCAGGGCGTAGTCGCCGCTGCCGCCGGCGAAGTCCGAACCGACCCGCGCCATGGCGAAGACGGCCCGGCGGGCCACCCGACCCAGTTGCCGCGCGTCGAGGCGGCCGTCCGTGGCGACCACGATGACGCAGGAGTTCCCCGGCTGCTCCGGCCGGACCGGCAGCGACAGGCTCGGCACCCCCACCTGCCCGGGCCGGATCGGCACCCCGCACACCTGTAGCAGGCCGGAGAAGTTGGACTGCACGAGCACACCGACGGTCACGGCGCCACGGGAGGTCGTGGCGAGCCGCGAGGACATGCCGATGCCGGCCTTGAAGCCGAGGGCCGCCGTGCCCGTACCGGCGCCGACGGCACCCTCCGCGGGCAGTCCGCCGCGGGCCTCCGCCAGCGCCGCGAGGACGTGCTGCTCCCGCACCGGCCGCGCCCGGATGTCGGACAGGAACCCGTCGTTGGTCTCCGCCACCACCGGGTTCAGCGACTCCACCGTCTCCCGGCCCGGCTGCCCGAGCATGTACGTGAGCAGCGCGTCCGCGGCCCGGAACGTCGACAGCGTCGCGGTCAGCACCACGGGCGTCTCGATCTCGCCCAGCTCGGCCACCTGGGTCGAGCCGACCATCTTGCCGTGCCCGTTGCCCACGAACAGCCCTGCCGGCAGCGACCGACGGTCGGTCAGCTGGTCCGGGACGATCGCCGTCACCCCGCTGCGGATGCTGTCCCCGTCGACCAGCGTGGTGTGGCCCACCCGTACGCCGGGCACGTCGGTGACGGCGTTCAGCGGGCCCGTCGGCAGCGTCCCGACGACGATGCCGAGGTCCCGTACACGGCGAGGTTCCTGCACGGCTTCCACTCCTTGACGCTCGACGATGCTGGCCGGGTGCCGGGGCCTGGGCCGGACCGGGCGGTCAGCCCTCCACGGGTACGCGCAGCTGCCGGGTCGCCTCGGCGCGGCGGGCGTACTCGGCCGGGTCCTCGGGGTAGCCGACGGCGACCAGGGTCAGCCCGTGCGCCGGTGCCACGGTCACCTCGCTGGAGCGTTCCCGGCGGGCCAGCAGGCTGCCCGGCCACTCGGCCGGTCGGCGCCCGTCGCCGGCGACCAGCATGGCACCGACGAGGCTGCGCACCATCGCCTGGCAGAACGCGTCGGCCTGCACGGTGGCCACGAGGACCCCGTCCGGGTCCCGCCGCCAGTCCAGCCGGGTCACCTCGCGCAGCGTGGTGGCGTTCTCCTTGCGCCGGCAGTACGCGGCGAAGTCGTGCTCCCCCACCAGCCCCGCCGCGGCGGCGTTCAGCGCGGCCAGGTCCAGCGGCTTCGGCCAGGCCAGGATCTCGTGCCGGCGCAGCGGCTCGGCGCCCCACGGCGCGTCGGTCACGCGGTACTCGTAGCGGCGGAAGGTGGCCGAGAACCGGGCGTCGAAGTCGGCGGGCACCTCGGCCATCGCGCGTACCCGGACGTCGGTGGGGAGCAGCCGGGCCAGTCGGCGCAGCAGCCGCCCGTCGTGCTCCCGCCACACGGCGGCCGGCAGGTCGAGGTGGCAGACCTGCCCGGTGGCGTGCACCCCGGCGTCCGTGCGGCCCGCCACGGTCAGGCCGGTCGCCGTACCCGCGCCGAGGACCAGGTCGAGGGTCTCCACGAGCACCCCGGCGACCGTGCGCCGGGTGGGCTGGGCGGCCCAGCCGGAGAAGCCCGACCCGTCGTACGCGACGTCCAGCCGCAGCCGGGTGCGCTCGTCCACTCGTACCTCCGCCTCACGGGTCGGGCCCGGCACCCCACGAAGGGGTGCCGGGCCCGACGGTGGCCTGGATCAGGCCTTGTCGTTCTCGCCGGCCTCGTCGCTGTCCTCGCGGGCGGCGGCGGTGTCGCCGGACGCCGACACGGGCGCCTCGGCGTCCTGGTCGCCCGAGTTCGACTTCGGGGCCTCCTCGGCCGGGGCGAGCGCCTCGACCTTGTCCTGCTGCGCGGCCTTGCGGGCGGCGGTCTTCTTGTTCGCCTTCGGCTCGGCGACCTGAAGCTCCTCGACCAGCTCGATGATCGCCATCGGCGCGTTGTCACCCTTGCGCGGACCGGTCTTCACGATCCGGGTGTAGCCACCGTTGCGGGTGGCGAACCGGGGGGCGATCTGGTCGAACAGGGCGTAGACCACGTCCTTGTCCTTGACGACGCCCAGCACCCGCCGGCGGGACGCCAGGTCGCCGCGCTTGGCCTTGGTGATGAGCTGCTCGGCCAGCGGACGCAGCCGCCGGGCCTTCGTCTCGGTGGTCTTGATCTTGCCGTGCTGGAACAGCGCAGTGGCCAGGTTGGCCAGCATCAGCCGCTCGTGCGCGGGGCTGCCGCCGAGGCGGGGGCCCTTGGTGGGCGTGGGCATGCTTGGTGCTCCTCAGGTGTGGCGGCAGCGCGGACTAGAGCTGCTCGGTCTCGCGATAGTCGTCGGTGTCGTAGTCGGCCTCGCCGAAGGCGTCCACGACGTGCGCCGGGTCGAAGTTCGGGGCCGAGTCCTTCAGCCCCAGACCCATCCCGGCGAGCTTCATCTTGACCTCGTCGATCGACTTCTGACCGAAGTTGCGGATGTCGAGGAGGTCGGCCTCGGTACGCCCGATGAGCTCACCAACGGAGTTGATGCCCTCGCGCTTGAGGCAGTTGTAGGAGCGGACGGTCAGGTCCAGCTCCTCGATCGGCAGCGCCAGGTCGGCCGCGAGCTGGGCGTCCTGCGGGGACGGCCCGATGTCGATGCCCTCGGCGGTCTCGTCCAGCTCCCGGGCCAGACCGAACAGCTCCACCAGCGTCGAGCCGGCGGAGGCCAGCGCGGTACGCGGGCCCATCGACGGCTTGGTCTCGACGTCGATGATCAGCCGGTCGAAGTCGGTCCGCTGCTCGACACGGGTCGCCTCGACGCGGTACGTCACCTTCAGCACCGGCGAGTAGATCGAGTCGACCGGGATCCGGCCGATCTCGGCGCCGGCCTGCTTGTTCTGCGCCGCGGTGACGTAGCCGCGACCCCGCTCGACGGTCAGCTCCATGTCGAGCCGGCCCTTGCCGTTGAGGGTGGCGAGCTTCAGGTCCGGGTTGTGCACCGAGACGCCGGCCGGCGGCTGGATGTCGCCCGCCGTCACGTCGCCCGGGCCCTGCTTGCGCAGGTACATGCTGACCGGCTCGTCGTGCTCGGAGCTGACGCACAGCTCCTTGATGTTCATGACGAGCTCGACCACGTCCTCCTTGACGCCGGGGATCGTGGTGAACTCGTGCAGCACGCCGTCGATCTTGATCGAGGTGACCGCCGCACCCGGGATCGACGACAGCAGCGTGCGCCGCAGCGAGTTGCCCAGGGTGTACCCGAAGCCCGGCTCCAGCGGCTCGATGGTGAACCGGGACCGGGTCTCGTTGATCGACTCCTCGGAGAGAGTCGGTCGCTGGCTGATGAGCATGTCTTCTCTTCTCTTCCGGGGCGCCCGCCATATGACGCCCACGACAAACTGTTCCGGTGGCCCGCCCCGGAAGGGCGGGCCACCGCAACGAGCTCCGACTACTTGGAGTAGAGCTCGACGATCAGCTGCTCCTGGACCTGCGTGTCGATGACCTGACGGGCCGGGAGCGAGTGCACGAGCACCTTCATCTGGCTGGGGATAGCCTCCAGCCACGCCGGAACCGACTTCGAGCCGGCCTCGGCCTGCGCCACGATGAACGGGGTGAGCTCCTTGCTCTTGCCCCGGACCTCGATGATGTCGTGCTCCTTGACGCGGAACGACGGGATGTCGACCTTCTTGCCGTTCACGGTGAAGTGACCGTGCTTGACGAGCTGGCGGGCCATGTCCCGGGACTTGGCGTAGCCGGCCCGGTAGACCACGTTGTCCAGCCGCGACTCGAGGATCTGCAGGAGAACCTCACCGGTCTTGGCCTTCTTGCCCACGGCCTCTTCGTAGTAGCCGCGGAACTGCTTCTCCAGCACGCCGTACACGCGGCGGGCCTTCTGCTTCTCACGGAGCTGGAGCAGGTACTCCGTCTCCTTCGTGCGGCCGCGGCCGTGCTGCCCGGGCGGGAACGGCCGGGACTCGAACGGGCACTTCGGACCATCGCACTTGCTGCCCTTGAGGAACAGCTTCATCTTCTCCCGCCGGCAACGGCGGCAGTCAGCACCGGTGTAACGAGCCATCTCTCTCTAACCTCTCAGACCCGGCGACGCTTCGGCGGACGGCACCCGTTGTGCGGCTGCGGCGTGACGTCGGAGATCTGCCCGACCTCCAGCCCGGCGGCCTGCAGCGAACGGATGGCGGTCTCCCGGCCGGAGCCGGGGCCCTTCACGAACACGTCGACCTTGCGCATGCCGTGCTCCATGGCCCGACGCGCGGCGGCCTCGGCGGCCAGCTGCGCGGCGAACGGAGTCGACTTGCGGGAGCCCTTGAAGCCCACCTGGCCCGAGGAGGCCCAGGAGATGACCGCACCGGTCGGGTCCGTGATGGACACGATGGTGTTGTTGAAGGTGCTCTTGATGTGCGCCTGCCCGTGGGCGACGTTCTTGCGTTCCTTGCGCCGGACCTTCTTGACGGCGGCTCCGGCACGAGCCTTCGGTGGCATAAGTCTGTGCGCTCCTAGTTACTTCTTGCCGGGCTTCTTCTTGCCGGCCACGGTCCGCTTCGGGCCCTTGCGGGTCCGCGCGTTGGTCTTGGTCCGCTGGCCACGAACGGGCAGGCCCCGGCGGTGCCGGATACCCGCGTAGCAGCCGATCTCGACCTTGCGGCGGATGTCAGCGGCGACCTCGCGGCGCAGGTCGCCTTCAACCTTGTAGTTGCCCTCGATGTGGTTGCGGAGCTGGACCAGCTCCTCGTCCGTGAGGTCCCGGACGCGCTTGTCCGGCGAGATGCCGGTGGCAGAGAGCGTCTCCAGGGCCCGGGTGCGACCCACGCCGAAGATGTAGGTGAGCGCGATCTCCATCCGCTTCTCGCGGGGGAGGTCGACGCCGACTAGACGTGCCATGTGCGGGCGTACTCCTCGTGATGTTCTGGCGGAGGTGTGGACCCGTCCCACCCCGCTACCGACCGTTCCGTCACCGGCGTCGTGCGCCGGCGACCAGGTCGGTCGCTGCCCGAGCGGGCCCCGGCCTCCGACCGGGGGTCAACCACGATGAGGTACGCGATGCGCACCGCCCGCGGCTGGGACGAGCATGTGATTCGGTGTCTGGATCTGCGGCCCGGACCGATTTCGACCGACCGTTGTCACACGGCCGGCCGGAACTGGTTCAGCCCTGGCGCTGCTTGTGGCGCGGGTCGGTGCAGATGACCATGACCCGGCCGTGCCGGCGAATGACCCGGCACTTGTTGCAGATCCTCTTGACGCTCGGCTTGACCTTCACGGTTGCCTTACTTCCCATCTGGCCCGACGACGCGCCGAGGCGCGACACCGGACGTCGAAGACGGACACGGGGACGTCCCGGCCGCCGTCAGGCTTACTTGTAGCGGTAGACGATGCGCCCGCGGGTCAGGTCGTACGGCGAGAGTTCGACGACGACCCGGTCTTCCGGCAGGATGCGGATGTAGTGCTGCCGCATCTTGCCGCTGATGTGAGCCAGCACCTTGTGGCCGTTCGCGAGCTCCACCCGGAACATGGCGTTCGGCAGGGGCTCGATGACCCGACCCTCGATCTCGATGGCTCCGTCTTTTTTCGGCATGTCCTCCGCTGTCCTGACGTCGGTTACTCCGGACGGCCCACAACGTCTTACACGGGCCACCGATCAAGATCAGATTGCCCGCGCCAGCCGCGGCTCCGGCTCCCACCGAAGCGCAGGGTGGGCATGCCGGAGTGGACGCTGTGCGCCGATCAGAAAGTGTACGCCCGCCTGCGGGCCGTCGCCAAACCGGCCGGGAATCGGTGCGTCGAACCGGACGGAACGGGCCATTCACACCTCGGCGTCGGCCTCGCCGGGCCGGCCTTCCCGCTGGGCCGCCGGCAGCTCCCGCACCGGCCCCCGGCTCCCCTCCTCGGCGGCAGCCAGCTCCCGCTTGCGCGCCCGCTTCGCCCGGCGGCGCTCGCGTCGCCGCTCCCGCTGCTCAGCCTGGCGCCGCGGCTCCCCGCTGACGAGGCCGGCGACCGTGCGCACCACGAGCACCCCTCCCCACGGCCCGGCCACCCAGACGGGCCAGAAGTAGAGCAGATCCGTGGAGAGCGCGGACGTCACCGCCCAGACGGTCACCGTGATCGCCACCACCCGCAGGTACGGCAGCCACACCTCGACCAGCCACCGGGCCGCCACCGACGAGGTCGCCGCCGACCGGACACCCTCCGCCGGCGACGGGACGGTCTCCGGCCGCGTGGCGAGCTCCGACGCCGCCGGGGACGCCGGCGCCGGCAGGTCGGTCACCAGCGCGTCCAGCTCGCCGTACGTGCGCGCGGCGTACGCCCGCTGCAACCGCTCGTCGTACTCGTGCAGGTCCAGCCGGCCCTCGTCGACGGCCACCCGCAGCCGCTCCGCCACCGCCTGGCGGTCGGCGTCGGCGGCCCGCATCCCGTCGCGTCCCTCCATGCCCGCAAGCATGCCACCGCTCCACCAGCCGCTGCCCCTCCCGCCCTGCGCGCCCGGGGCGCGGGCGGGAGCCCCGGCCGGCGGTCGGGGCGGCGGCGCGCCGCATCCCGGACGCGGGCCGGGCCGGCATCGCGCAGCCGGGCCCCGCGACTCCGGCCCTCCGTGCGCATCGCCGTTGGGTCCCCGTGGGGCGGTCGCCGTCCGGGCCCTCGGGTCGGGTGGCCGTCGAGGCCCTCGGTGCCATCACCCATCCGGGCCCTCGGTGCGCGTGGCCGTCCAGGCCCTCGGTGCGATCACCCATCCGGGCCCTGGGGACGGTCGCCGTCGAGGCTTTCGATGCGGTCGGTGCGCGTCGCCCTCCGGCCCCTCCGTGCGGCTGGTGCGCGCCTCAGGGGGCGGGAGGACGGGACGCGGCGCCCGGCGGGGCGCTGCTGAGGGCTCAGCGAGCCGGCGAGTCCGCGGGCTGGCGGGAGGTGACCAGCTCGCCCAGGCGGGCGCGTCCGCCGTCCGGCGCGGTCAGCACCCAGACGCCGTCCGGGAGCAGCGCCATCGTGTGCTCGACGTGCACCGCCATCGACCGGTCGCGGGTGATCACGGTCCAGCCGTCGGACAGCTCGACCGTCCGGGGCGAGCCCATCGTGATCATCGGCTCGATGGCCAGCGCCATGCCCGGCACCAGGCGCGGGCCCTTGCCCGGCCGCCCGTGGTTGAGCACGTGCGGGTCCTGGTGCATCTCGGTGCCGATGCCGTGCCCGCCGTAGCCGTCGACGATGCCGTACCGCCCGCCCTTGCGGACCGCGTCCTCGACGGCGTGCGAGATGTCGGTGAGCCGGCCCTTGCCGCTGGCCGCGCCGCGAGCGGCTGCGGCGATGCCCGCCCACATGGCGTCCTCGGCCACCGCCGCCATCTTCAGCAGCGCCGGTTCGACCTCGCCCACCCCGACGGTGATGGCGGCGTCGCCGTGCCAGCCGTCGAGCACCGCACCGCAGTCGATGGAGATCATGTCCCCGTCGCGGAGCACCTGCTGCGCCGACGGGATGGCGTGCACGACCTGCTCGTTGACCGACGAGCAGATCGACGCGGGAAAGCCGTGGTAGCCCTTGAAGGAGGGGACGGCACCGGCCTCGCGGATGGTCGACTCGGCGATGGCGTCCAGGTCGGCGGTGCTGACCCCTGGGGCGACCGCCTCCCGCATCCGACGCAGCGCCTCGGCGACCACCAGCCCGGCAGCCCGCATCTTCTCGATCTGGTCAGGGGTCTTCAGCTGGATGTCCAGCTGGGGACGACGCATGGAGCCGTTACCTTTCGTTGCAGATGCCGAAGAGCGGGGCACGTCAGGCGTACCCCGCTCTTCGCACTCTATCCGCCGGAGCCCGGCGGGACGTCAGCCGCCGTACGAGCGCAGGGCGTCGATGGCGCGGACGGTGACGTCCTCCACCGGGCCGGTGGCGTCGATGCCCACCAGCTTGCCCTGGGCGCCGTAGTAGTCGACCAGCGGCGCGGTCTTGTCCGCGTACTCGCGCAGGCGGGTGGCGATGGTCTCCGGCTTGTCGTCGTCGCGCTGGAACAGCTCGGCGCCGCACCGGTCGCAGATGCCCTCACGCGAGGTGGCGTCGAACTCGACGTGCCAGATCTTGCCGCAGCCCCGGCAGGTACGCCGACCGGAGAGCCGCCGGATCACCTCGTCGTCGTCGACGACCAGCTCCAGCACCAGGTCCAGCGCGGTGCCCAGGTCGGCGAGGAGCTTGTCCAGCGCGGCGGCCTGCGGCGTCGTGCGCGGGAAGCCGTCGAGCAGGAAGCCCTCGGAGGCGTCCGGCTCGGCGAGCCGGTCCCGCACCATGTTGATGGTGACCTCGTCGGGCACCAGCTCACCGGCGTCCATGTAGCGCTTCGCCTCGACGCCGAGCGGGGTGCCCTGCGAGACGTTCGACCGGAAGATGTCGCCGGTCGAGATCTTCGGGACCGAGAGGTGCGCGGCGATGAACTCGGCCTGCGTGCCCTTGCCCGCACCCGGCGGGCCAACCAGAACGAGTCTCATCTACCGCAGGAACCCTTCGTAGTTCCGCTGCATGAGTTGGCTCTCGATCTGCTTCGTGGTCTCCAGACCGACGCCGACCATGATCAGCACAGCGGTGCCGCCGAACGGGAAGTTCAGGTACTGCTGCTTGTCCAGCCAGATGAAGAAGAAGTTCGGCAGGATCGAGATGATGCCCAGGTAGAGGGCGCCCGGCAGCGTGATCCGACTGAGGATGAAGTCGAGGTAGTCGGCGGTCGGCTTGCCCGGGCGGATACCCGGCACGAAGCCGCCGTACTTCTTCATGTTGTCCGCGACCTCGGTCGGGTTGAACGTGATCGAGACGTAGAAGTACGTGAAGAAGATGATCAGCAGGAAGTAGACCGCGATGTAGATCGGGCTGGTCGGGTCCACCAGGTTGTTCTGGATCCACGCCTGCGTCTTGCCCGGGTTGTTCTGGTCGAAGAACTGCAGCGCCAGCTGGGGCAGGTAGAGCAGCGAGGAGCCGAAGATGACCGGGATGACACCCGCCTGGTTGACCTTCAGCGGGATGTAGGTCGAGGTGCCGCCGTACATCCGCCGGCCGATCATGCGCTTGGCGTACTGCACCGGGATCCGGCGCTGCGCCTGCTCGATGAAGGTGACCGCGGTGATGACCACCAGGACCAGCGCGATGACGAGCAGGAACTTGCCCCAGCCACCGGTCTGCTTGATCTGCCAGCCCTCGCTGGGGAGCCGGGCGGCGATCGAGGTGAAGATCAGGACGGACATGCCGTTGCCGACGCCCCGGTCGGTGATCAGCTCACCGAGCCACATCACCACGCCGGTGCCGGCGGTCATCGTCATGACCAGGAGGCTGAGGGTCAGCCAGTCCGGGATCCCGGTCCCCTCGGGGATGATCGGGAACTGGTCGCACTGGTTGTTGAAGAGCTGCCCGGAGCGGGCCAGCGCCACGAACGCCGACGCCTGGAGGACACCCAGGCCCAGGGTCAGGTAGCGGGTGTACTGGGTGATCTTCGCCTGGCCGGACTGGCCCTCCTTGCGGAGCTGCTCCAGCCGGGGGATCACCACCGTCAGCAGCTGCAGGATGATCGACGCTGTGATGTAGGGCATGATGCCCAGCGCGAAGACCGAGAGCTGCAGCAGCGCGCCGCCGGAGAAGAGGTTGAGCAGGTTCATCACGCCCGTGGAGCCGTTCTCCATGGCGTCGATGCACTTCTGGACGTTGCCGTACGAGACACCCGGGCTGGGCAGCGTCGCCCCGAGCCGGTAGACCGCGATGATGCCTACTGTGAACAGCAGCTTCTTGCGCAGGTCAGGCGTACGGAACGCACTGAGAAAGGCGGACAGCAACTTCTTCCTCCTGCGCGAGGCGGGCCGCCGGTGATCCCTGGCGGGGCGGGTTGGGTGCCGGGCGAGTGCCCGATATCCATGGCTGGGAAGGGACTCTAACAGCCCGATCCCCGTCCGGGCAGATGTGCCCGGCTACATAAACCGAATCCGATGTTACCCGGCGCACACGTGCCAGGCAGACCATGACGCCCGCCCAGTTGCGACAACTGAGCGGGCGCCGTGGATCGTGCAGCCCTTACAGCTCGGTGACGGAGCCACCGGCGGCGGTGATCTTCTCCTTGGCCGACGCGCTGAACGCGTGCGCCGACACCTGGAGAGCGACCCCGCCCAGGTCCCCGGTGCCGAGGACCTTGACCGGGTGGCCCTTGCGGACCGCGCCGGCCTCGACCAGCTCGAGCGGGCCGACCTGGCCGCCGTTCGGGAACAGCTCGGCGAGCCGGTCCAGGTTGACCACCTGGAAGACCACCTTGAACTTGTTCTTGAAGCCCTTCATCTTCGGCAGGCGCATGTGGATGGGCATCTGCCCACCCTCGAACGCCGCCGAGATGTTCTTACGGGCCTTGGAACCCTTGGTACCGCGACCGGCGGTCTTGCCCTTGGAGCCCTCACCGCGACCCACACGGGTCTTCGCGGTCTTGGCACCGGGCGCCGGGCGCAGGTGGTGGACCTTGATCGTCATTACTCGACCTCCTCGACCTTCACGAGGTGGTTGACCGTGAAGATCATGCCGCGGATCTCCGGACGGTCCTCCTTGACCACCACGTCGTTGATCCGCTTGAGACCGAGCGAACGCAGCGAGTCACGCTGGTTCTGCTTGGTCCCGATCCCGGACCGGACCTGGGTGACCTTCAGGCGAGCCATCAGGAAGCCACCCCCGCCCGCGACGCCAGCATGGCGGCCGGCGCGACGTCCTCGACCGGCAGGCCACGACGGGCGGCGACGGCCTCGGGGGACTCGAGCCCCTTCAGCGCCGCCACGGTGGCGTGCACGATGTTGATCGGGTTCGACGAACCGAGGCTCTTGGAGAGCACGTCGTGGATACCCGCGCACTCCAGCACGGCACGCACCGGGCCACCGGCGATGACACCCGTACCGGCGGACGCCGGCTTGAGCAGCACCACACCGGCCGCGGCCTCACCCGTCACCGGGTGCGGGATCGACGCGGCGATCCGCGGCACCTTGAAGAAGTGCTTCTTGGCCTCCTCGACGCCCTTGGCGATCGCCGCGGGCACCTCCTTGGCCTTTCCGTAGCCCACACCGACGGTGCCGTCGCCGTCGCCCACGATCACCAGGGCGGTGAAGCTGAAGCGACGACCGCCCTTCACGACCTTGGCGACGCGGTTGATCGCGACGACCCGCTCGAGGTGCGGGGTCTTCTCGACGGGCGCGTTTCCGCGGCCGCCCTCACGGCGGTTGTCGCGGCGACCACCCTCGTTGCCACCGGACCCGCCGCCACGGCGCTGTTGACCTGGCATCAGCAGCCTTCCTTCTCTCTCGTGACGGGGTTTCTAGAACTCGAGCCCGGCTTCGCGGGCGGCGTCGGCAAGCGCGGCGACCCGCCCCGCGTACCGGTTGCCACCGCGGTCGAAGACGACCTTGGAGACGCCGGCGGCCTTGGCGCGCTCGGCGAGCAGGGCACCGACCTTGCCGGCCAGGGCGCTCTTGTCGCCCTCCGTGCCGCGCAGCGATGCGTCCAGGGTCGAGGCCGACGCCAGGGTGTGACCCTTGGTGTCGTCCACGATCTGGGCCACGATGTGCCGCAGGGAACGGGTGACCACGAGGCGGGGACGCTCGGCGGTGCCGCTGACGTTCTTGCGGACCCGGAAGTGCCGGCGCGCACGCCCGACGGCACGCTTGGCGGCGACGCCGCGGCGGCGCTTGAGCAGCGTGGCGCTCACTTCTTACCTGCCTTTCCAGCCTTGCGGCGGATGACCTCGCCCTGGTACTTCACGCCCTTGCCCTTGTAGGGCTCCGGCGGGCGGATCTTCCGGATGTTGGCGGCAACCTCACCGACGAGCTGCTTGTCGATGCCGGCCACGTGGAACAGCGTCGGCCTCTCCACCGTGAAGGTGATGCCGGCGGGCGCCGCCACGTGCACCGGGTGCGAGAACCCGAGCGCGAACTCCAGGTCCTGGCCCTTGGCGGTCACGCGGTAACCGGTGCCGGCGATCTCCAGGCTCTTGCGGTAGCCCTCGGTGACGCCGACGATCATGTTGGCGACCAGGGTACGGCTGAGGCCGTGCAGTTCCTTGGCCTTGCGCTCGTCGTTCGGGCGGTTGACGTTCAGCTGCCCGTCCTCGGCCCGGTCGATCGTGATCGGCTCGGCCAGGGTGTGCGAGAGCTCGCCCTTCGGGCCCTTGACCTTGACGGTCTGCCCGTCGATCGTGATGTCGACGCCGGTCGGCACCGGGATCGACTTACGTCCAATACGCGACATTTCTACCTGTCTCCCGTTACCAGACGAAGGCGAGGACTTCCCCGCCAACGCTCCGCTTGCGGGCCTGCCGGTCGGTGAGCAGCCCCTGGGACGTCGAAATGATCGCCACGCCCAGCCCGCCGAGCACCCGCGGGAGCCCGTCCGACTTGGCGTAAACCCGCAGACCGGGCTTGGACACTCGCTTGATGCCGGCCAGGCTCCGCTCCCGGTTCTGGCCGTACTTCAGCTCGACGACCAGTCGCTTGCCGACGGCGCCCTCCTCGGGCTCCTCGACCGACCAGGTGGCGATGTAGCCCTCGGCCTTGAGGACCTCGGCGATGTTCGCCTTGATCTTCGAGTAGGGCATCGTCACCTGGTCGTGGTACGCCTGGTTGGCGTTACGCAGACGCGTGAGCATGTCTGCGATCGGGTCGGTCATCGTCATGGATTTCGTCAGCCTTTCTCGCCGGGGTTCCCGAGGCGATGCACGCCGGGCCTACGGCGAAGAGCAATACGTGATCGGTGCAAGGGGTCCCGGCCCGAAGGCCGGGACGCGGTCGCCCTTACCAGGAAGCCTTGGACACGCCCGGCAGCTCACCGCGGTGGGCCATCTCCCGGATGCAGACCCGGCAGAGACCGAACTTGCGGTAGACCGCCTTGGGACGCCCGCACCGCTGGCAGCGGGTGTACGCGCGAACCGAGAACTTCGGCTTCGCGGCCGCCTTGATGATCAGCGCCTTCTTGGCCATCTCAGTTCTCCTTGAACGGGAAGCCCAGGAGCTTGAGCAGCGCCCGGCCCTCGTCGTCGGTCGTGGCGGTCGTGACCACCGTGATGTCCATGCCCCGCTGCCGATCGATCTTGTCCTGGTCGATCTCGTGGAACACCGACTGCTCGGTCAGACCGAACGTGTAGTTGCCGTGCCCGTCGAGCTTGCGTCCGTCCAGACCGCGGAAGTCACGGATACGCGGCAGCGCGATCGAGAGCAGCCGGTCCAGGAACTCCCACATCCGGTCGCCGCGGAGGGTCACCTTCGCGCCGATCGGCATGCCCTCGCGGAGCTTGAACTGCGCGATGGACTTGGTCGCCCGCCGCACCTGCGGCTTCTGGCCGGTGATGGTGGCCAGGTCCCGGACGGCGCCGTCGATCAGTTTGGCGTCCCGGGCGGCCTCGCCGACACCCATGTTGACGACGATCTTGACGAGCCGCGGCACCTGCATCGGGTTGCCGAACTGGTGCTGCTCCTGCAGCTGCGCCACGATCTCGTTGCGGTACCGCTCCTTGAGGCGCGGCATGGTCTTGGTTTCGGTAGCCGTGGTCATCACAGGTCCTTACCGGTGCTACGCGCGATGCGGACCTTCTGGCCGTTGTCGTCGATCCGGTAACCGACGCGGGTCGGCTTGCCGTCGGAGTCCAGGACCTGCACGTTCGAGACGTGGATCGGGGCCTCCTGGGTGACGATGCCACCGGTCTTGGCGCCACGCTGGGTGGTGCTGATGCGGGTGTGCTTCTTGACCCGGTTCACGCCCTCGACCAGGACCTTGTCCTGCCGCGGGTAGGCCGCGATGACCTTACCCTTGGCACCCTTGTCCTTGCCGGCGATGACGACGACCGTGTCGCCCTTCTTGACCTTCACGGTCACAACACCTCCGGCGCGAGAGAGATGATCTTCATGAACCGCTTGTCCCGCAGCTCCCGGCCCACCGGGCCGAAGATGCGGGTACCGCGCGGGTCCCCGCCGTCCTTGATGATGACGGCGGCGTTCTCGTCGAAGCGGATGTACGAACCGTCCGGCCGCCGCCTCTCCTTGGCGGTGCGAACGACGACGGCCTTGACGACGTCGCCCTTCTTCACACCGGCACCCGGGATCGCGTCCTTGACGGTGGCCACGATGACGTCGCCGATACTCGCGTAGCGCCGACCGGAGCCACCGAGAACCCGGATGCACAGGATCTCCCGGGCACCCGTGTTGTCGGCGACGCGCAGTCGCGACTCCTGCTGAATCACGTCTATCTCCTATGTCTGCCGGTTCTCCGGCCGCGCATGGCGGCCGGAGCCTGGCGGAACCCGCGCCCGACTGACGCCGGGCGAGCTCGAGCCTTCGCTACTTGGCCTTTTCCAGGATCTCCACGATCCGCCACCGCTTCGTGGCGGACAGCGGCCGGGTCTCCATGATCATGACCCGGTCGCCGATGCCGGCGGTGTTCTGCTCGTCGTGCACCTTCAACTTGCGCGTACGACGCATGATCTTGCCGTACAGCGCGTGCTTGACCCGGTCCTCGACCTCGACGACGACGGTCTTTTCCATCTTGTCGCTGACCACGAGGCCCTCACGCACCTTGCGGCGGGCCCGCGCGGCGGCGGTGGTGGTGTTCTCGCTCATGATGCAGTCACCTCAGTCGGCGCGGCCGAGAGACCCAGCTCGCGCTCACGCATGATCGTGTAGATCCGGGCGATCTCCCGACGGATGACCTGCAACCGCCGGTTGTTGTCCAGCTGGCCGGTCGCGGCCTGCACGCGGAGGTTGAACAGCTCCGCCTTGGCCTCGCGCAGCTTCGTGACCAGCTCCTCCTCGGAGAGCTCACGCAGCTCGGAGGCCTTAACGCCCGCTGCCATCAGGATTCACCCACTTCGCGCGTAACAATGCGGCACTTCATCGGGAGCTTGTGGATCGCGCGACGCATCGCCTCTCGCGCGATCTGCTCGTTGGGGAAGGACATCTCGAAGAGAACCCGCCCCGGCTTGACGTTGGCGACCCACCACTCGGGCGAGCCCTTACCGGAACCCATCCGGGTCTCGGCCGGCTTCTTGGTGAGAGCCTGGTCCGGGAAGATCGTGATCCAGACCTTGCCACCACGCTTGATGTGGCGGGTCATCGCGATACGCGCCGACTCGATCTGGCGGTTCGTCACGTACGCCGGCTCGAGAGCCTGGATCCCGAACTCGCCGAACACCACCCGGTTACCACCCTTGGACGCGCCACTGCGGTCCGGGTGGTGCGGCTTGCGGAAGCCCTTCGGGGGCTTGCGCGGCATCAGCATCTGTCAGCCCTCCTGCTGCGTTTCTGCCGCGGCGGCGACGGCGGCGGGATCCACCGCGTCCCCACTCGGCGTCTCGGCCTGCTGCGCGATGGTCGTCGCGGCGGCGGCCCGGCCGGCCTCGGTACCGCCGGCGGTCGTGCCGGACGAGCCGGACCGGCCACGGCGCGGCCGCTCGGGGCGGTCGCCACGGTCACGGCGCGGACGCGACGGCGCCTCGGCCGGAGTCTCCCGACCCGGCACCGCGTCGCCCTTGTAGATCCAGACCTTCACGCCGATCCGGCCGAAGCTCGTACGGGCCTCGAAGAAGCCGTACTCGATGTTGGCCCGCAGCGTGTGCAGCGGAACCCGGCCCTCGCGGTAGAACTCGGTCCGGCTCATCTCGGCGCCGCCGAGACGACCCGAGACCTGGACCCGGATGCCCTTGCAGACCGGGTTCTTCATCGCGGACTGCATGGCCTTGCGCATCGCCCGACGGAAGCTGACCCGGCTGGAGAGCTGCTCGGCCACACCCTGTGCGACGAGCTGCGCGTCCGACTCGGGGTTCTTCACCTCGATGATGTTCAGCTGGACCTGCTTGCCGGTCAGCTTCTCGAGCTCGCCGCGGATCCGGTCGGCCTCCGCACCCTTACGGCCGATGACGATGCCCGGCCGGGCGGTGTGGATGTCGACGCGGACCCGGTCCCGGGTGCGCTCGATGTCGACCTTGGAGATGCCGGCGCGCTCGAGGCCCTTGGACATCATGCGGCGGATCTTGACGTCCTCGCCGATGTAGTCCTTGTAGAGCTTGTCCGCGAACCAGCGGGACTTCCAGTCGGTCGAGATGCCGAGCCGGAACCCGTGCGGGTGAACCTTCTGACCCATTACTCGGCGCCCTCCGTCTTGCTCTGCGTCTCGGCCGGCTCCGCCTGCTTCGCGGGGGCCGCCTTCTTCGCGGCCGCCTTCTTCGGCGCGGCCGGCGCCACCGCCTCCACCGCGACGGTGATGTGGCAGGTGCGCTTGCGGATCCGGTACGCCCGGCCCTGCGCCCGCGGCTGGAACCGCTTCATGGTCGGGCCCTCGTCCACGAACGCCTCGCTGACGAGCAGCGCGTCGGGGTCCAGCCGCTCGTTGTTCTCCGCGTTGGCGATGGCGCTCGCGAGCACCTTGTACACCTGCTCGCTCGCAGCCTGCGGCGCGAACTGCAGCACCGTGAGCGCCTCCTTCGCGGGCAGGCCGCGGACGAGGTTGACCACCCGGCGCGCCTTCATCGGCGAGATGCGCACGTGCCGCGCAACCGCCCGCGCGCCCGGAAGCACCGGAGCGTCGCCCTTTCCTGGCATCGCTGTAACCCCTTGTTCCTCTATCCGTATGCCCGCGGCGTCAGCGCCGACGGCTCTTCCGGTCGTCCTTCTCGTGACCCTTGAACGTGCGGGTCAGCGCGAACTCGCCGAGCTTGTGCCCGACCATCGCCTCAGTCACGAACACCGGGACGTGCTTGCGTCCGTCGTGCACGGCGATCGTGTGGCCCAGCATCTCGGGGATGATCGTCGAGCGCCGCGACCAGGTCTTGATGACGTTCTTCGAGCCCTTGTCGTTCTGCGTCTCCACCTTCTTGAGCAGGTGGTCGTCGATGAACGGGCCCTTCTTCAGGCTGCGAGGCATGTCTTATCTCCCTCAGCCGCGCTTACGCGTGGCGTAGCGGCGGCGGACGATCAGCCGGTCACTCGGCTGGCCCTTACGACGGGTGCGGCCCTCGGGCTTACCCTGCGGGTTGACCGGGTGGCGACCACCGGAGGTCTTACCCTCACCACCACCGTGCGGGTGGTCGACCGGGTTCATAGCGACACCACGGACGGTCGGGCGCTTGCCCTTCCACCGCATGCGGCCGGCCTTGCCCCAGTTGATGTTCGACTGGTCGGCGTTGCCGATCTCGCCGATGCTGGCGCGGCAGCGGACGTCGACCCGCCGGATCTCGCCGGACGGCATGCGCAGGGTCGCGTAGACGCCCTCACGGCCGAGCAGCTGGATGCCGACGCCGGCCGAGCGGGCCAGCTTGGCGCCGCCGCCGGGACGCAGCTCCACGTTGTGGATCGTGGTACCGACCGGGATGTTGCGCAGCGGCAGGTTGTTGCCCGGCTTGATGTCGGCGCCCGGACCCGACTCGACGCGGTCGCCCTGCTTCATGTCCTTCGGCGCGAGGATGTAGCGCTTCTCGCCGTCGGCGTAGTGCAGCAGCGCGATGCGCGCGGTGCGGTTCGGGTCGTACTCGATGTGGGCGACCTTCGCCGGCACGCCGTCCTTGTCGACCCGCTTGAAGTCGATGAGACGGTACTGGCGCTTGTGGCCGCCACCGTGGTGCCGCGCGGTGATCCGGCCGTGGGCGTTACGCCCGCCCTTCTTCGGCAGCGGAGCCAGCAGCGACTTCTCGGGCGTCGACCGGGTGATCTCAGCGAAGTCGGCGACGCTGGAGCCACGCCGGCCCGGCGTCGTCGGCTTGTACTTACGGATAGCCATTGTCTACACCCCTCAGCTGACCGGGCCGCCGAAGGCCTCGATACGGTCACCGTCAGCCAGCTTCACGATCGCCCGCTTGGTGGCCTTACGCTGCCCGAAACCGGTCTTGGTCCGCTTGCGCTTGCCCTGGCGGTTGAGCGTGTTGACCGTCAGGACGCGGACGTCGAAGATCTGCTGGATCGCGATCTTGATCTCGGTCTTGTTCGCGTCCGGGTGCACCAGGAAGGTGTACCAGTTGCGGTTCAGCTCGCTGTAGCTCTTCTCCGAGACGACCGGCGCCACGATGATGTCGCGCGGGTCGGCGATCGTGCTCACTTGCCACCCTCCTCGGTGGTCTCGGCGGGAACACCCAGGAACTCGTCCAGGGCGTCCTTGGTGAAGACCACGTCGTCGGCCACCAGCACGTCGTACGTGTTGAGCTGGCCGGCCTCGATCAGGTGCACCCGCGGCTCGTTGCGCAGCGACACCCAGTTCAGCTCGTCGGTGCTGCTCAGCACGACCAGGACCCGACGGGCCTCGGTCAGCTTCGTCAGCGTGGCCAGGGCGGCCTTGGTCGACGGCTTCTCACCCGAGACGAACGCCTCGACGACGTGCACCTGCCCGGCGCGGGCCCGGTCGGAGAGGGCGCCACGCAGGGCGGCGGCCTTCATCTTCTTCGGGGTCCGCTGGCTGTAGTCGCGCGGCACGGGGCCGTGCACGACGCCACCGCCGGCGAACTGCGGCGCGCGGATCGAGCCCTGCCGGGCGCGACCGGTGCCCTTCTGCTTGTACGGCTTCTTGCCGCCACCGGCGACCTCGCCGCGGGTCTTGACCTTGTGCGTGCCCTGCCGGGCCGCCGCGAGCTGGGCCACCACGACCTGGTGCATCAGCGCGACGTTGGCCTGGACGTCGAAGATGTCGGCGGGCAGCTCGACGGAGCCGCTCTTGGAGCCTTCGACGGTGAGGACGTCAACGGTGGTCACTTGGCCGCACCGCCCTTCTTCGCCTTGGTCTTGGCCGCGGTACGGACCAGGACCAGCGCGCCCTTGGGGCCGGGAATGGCGCCACGGACGAGCAGGAGGTTGTTCTCGGTGTCGACCGCCTGGACGGTCAGGTTCTGCACGGTGTAGCGCACGCCACCCATGCGGCCGGCCATCCGGGTGCCCTTGAAGACACGACCCGGGGTGGCGCAGGCGCCGATGGAGCCCGGCGAGCGGTGCTTGCGCTCGACACCGTGGCTGGCGCGCAGACCGTGGAAGCCGTGCCGCTTCATCGGGCCGGCGTAGCCCTTGCCCTTGGTCTTGCCGGTCACGTCGATGGAGACGCCGGCCGGGAACTCCTCGACCGTGATCTCCTGGCCGAGCGAGTAGTCGGCGGCGTCGCTGGTGCGCAGCTCGACGATGTGGCGCCGCGGCGCGACGTCGGCCTTCGCGTAGTGCCCGCTGATCGGCTTCTTGACCTTGCGCGGGTCGATCGTGCCGTACGCCAGCTGGACCGCGGAGTAACCGTCCTTGTCGGCGCTACGAACCTGGCTGATGACGCACGGGCCGGCCTCGACCACGGTCACCGGGACAACACGGTTGTTGTCCCAGACCTGGGTCATGCCGAGCTTGGCGCCCAGGATCCCCTTGACTTGCCTGTCCATTTGTCCGGTCCCTACAGCTTGATCTCGATGTCGACGCCAGCCGGCAGGTCGAGGCGCATGAGCGAGTCGACCGTCTTCGGGGTCGGGTCGATGATGTCGATCAGCCGCTTGTGCGTGCGCATCTCGAAGTGCTCGCGCGAGTCCTTGTACTTGTGCGGCGAGCGGATAACGCAGAAACGGTTGATCTCCGTGGGCAGCGGCACCGGGCCCGCGACCTGCGCCCCGGTACGCGTCACCGTCTCGACGATCTTCCGAGCCGAGGAGTCGACGACCTCGTGGTCATAGGCCTTGAGCCGGATGCGGATCTTCTGTCCCGCCATGGTGGCTTCTGTTCCTTCTCTCGATGCCGCTGTGTTGCGGGCGCCTGTACCGGCTGGCACAGGCCCACTTCGCCGACCCCCGCGGTCGGGCGTGTCGCGCCCTCGGGCCAGGCTCCGCCCCGGGACTCCGGAGCGACTCTGACCGCGCGGTGGGTCAAGGCGTCGATCGCACTACCGCGACCTGAACGCCGTGCGAGGGTGGTTGGCGGACGGGCCGCCAACCACCCTACGCTCGACTGCTCTGCCACCCGGAGGTTCAGCGAAAGCCGAACACAGGCAGCGAACTGTCGTTACGCAACCTGACTAGTATGCCGCACGACCGGCGGCGGGTCTAATCGGGGTTACCTAGCTCACTTGATGATCTTGGTGACGAACCCGGCGCCGACGGTGCGGCCACCCTCGCGGATCGCGAACTTGAGGTTCTCCTCCATGGCGATGGGCTGGATCAGCTTCACCGTCATGGTGGTGTTGTCACCCGGCATGACCATCTCGGTGCCCTCGGGGAGGGTGACGACACCGGTGACGTCCGTGGTCCGGAAGTAGAACTGCGGACGGTAGTTCTGGAAGAACGGGGTGTGGCGGCCACCCTCCTCCTTGGAGAGGATGTAGACCGTCGCCTCGAACTCCGTGTGCGGGGTCGTGGTGCCCGGCTTGATGACGACCATGCCGCGCTCGACGTCCTCGCGCTTGATGCCACGCAGCAGCAGACCGACGTTCTCGCCCGCGCGGGCCTCGTCGAGCAGCTTGCGGAACATCTCGATGCCGGTGCAGGTGGTCTTCATCGACTTCTCGCGGATGCCGACGATCTCCACCTCCTCGTTCGGCTTGAGCACGCCACGCTCGGCGCGGCCCGTGACGACCGTGCCACGACCGGTGATCGTGAAGACGTCCTCGATGGGCATGAGGAACGGCTTCTCGGTCTCGCGCTCCGGCTGCGGGATCGCGGTGTCGACCGCGGTCATCAGGTCCAGCAGCTTGCCGGTCCACTCGGGGTCACCCTCGAGGGCCTTCAGCGCGGAGACCCGCACGACCGGCAGGTCGTCGCCCGGGTACTCCTGGTTCGACAGCAGCTCACGAACCTCGAGCTCGACGAGCTCCAGGAGCTCCTCGTCGTCGACCATGTCGCTCTTGTTGAGCGCCACGACGATGTACGGCACGCCGACCTGGCGGGCCAGCAGCACGTGCTCGCGGGTCTGCGGCATCGGGCCGTCGGTCGCCGCGACCACCAGGATCGCGCCGTCCATCTGGGCGGCACCGGTGATCATGTTCTTGATGTAGTCGGCGTGACCGGGGCAGTCGACGTGCGCGTAGTGCCGCGCCTCGGTCTGGTACTCGACGTGCGCGATGGAGATCGTGATGCCGCGGGCCTTCTCCTCCGGCGCCTTGTCGATCTCGTCGAACGGCGTGTACGGGTTCAGGTCCGGGTACTGGTCGTGCAGGACCTTGGTGATGGCCGCCGTCAGCGTCGTCTTACCGTGGTCGATGTGACCAATGGTGCCGATGTTGACGTGCGGCTTAGTCCGCTCGAACTTCGCCTTCGCCACTGGGTCCTCCTGTGGACTTCTTGGTTCGTACGCCCGGCGCGCCGGTCGGCGCTTAGGACTCTGTCGACAGCCTTTCCGGCCTGACGGCCGGAGAGCTTTGGTGGGTTCTGCGGCGATGAAGCCTACAGGCCCGGTCTCACGCGTTCCGACCGAGGTGGTCGCGGGCGGGAGCACCCTCCCGCGACCGCCTCGGATCATCGATCACGTCAGGTGAGGGTCACTCACCCGTCGCCTTGGCGATGATCTCCTTCGCGACCGAGGACGGAACCTCGGCGTAGGAGTCGAACTGCATGCTGTAGCTAGCCCGGCCCTGGGTCTTCGACCGCAGGTCGCCGACGTAGCCGAACATCTCCGACAACGGCACCAGAGCCTTGACGACGCGGGCGCCGCTGCGCTCCTCCATCGCCTGGATGATGCCGCGGCGGGAGTTGAGGTCGCCGATGACGTCACCCATGTTCTCCTCAGGAGTGGTGACCTCAACGGCCATCATCGGCTCGAGGAGCGCGGGGTCGGCCTTGCGGGCCGCCTCCTTCATCACCATCGAGCCGGCGATCTTGAATGCCATTTCCGACGAGTCGACCTCGTGGTACTGGCCGTCCAGCAGCGTGAGCTTGACACCCACCAGCGGGAAGCCGGCGAGGATGCCGTACTGCATGGCGTCCTGCGCGCCCGCGTCCACCGACGGGATGAACTCCCGGGGGATGCGGCCACCGGTGACGGCGTTGGCGAACTCGTAGGTCGGGGCGTCGTTGCCGAGCGGCAGCGGCTCCAGGCTGATGATCACCCGGGCGTACTGGCCGGAACCACCGGTCTGCTTCTTGTGGGTGTACTCGACCTTGTCCACCTTGCGGCGGATGGTCTCGCGGTACGCCACCTGCGGCTTACCGATGTTGGCCTCGACGTTGAACTCGCGGCGCATCCGGTCGACCAGGATGTCCAGGTGCAGCTCGCCCATGCCGGAGATGACCGTCTGACCGGTCTGGTCGTCCAGCTTGACGCGGAAGGTCGGGTCCTCCTCGGCCAGCCGCTGGATGGCGGTGCTGAGCTTCTCCTGGTCGGCCTTGGTCTTCGGCTCGATGGCGACCTCGATGACCGGCTCCGGGAAGGTCATCGACTCCAGGATGACCGGGTTCGCCGGGTCGCACAGGGTGTCACCGGTGGTGGTCTGCTTGAGACCCTGCACCGCGATGATGTCGCCAGCCTGGGCCGAGCTGCGCTCTTCCCGCTTGTTGGCGTGCATCTGGTAGATCTTGCCGATCCGCTCCTTGCGGTCCTTGGTGGAGTTGACCACCTGGGAGCCGGACTCGAGCGTGCCGGAGTAGATCCGCACGTAGGTGAGCTTGCCGAGGTGCTTGTCCGTCTGGATCTTGAAGGCGAGGCCCGAGAAGGGCTCCGACTTCGACGGCTTGCGCTGCAGCGGGGTCTCGCCGTCGGTGGCCGTACCCTCGATCGCCGGGATGTCCAGCGGCGACGGCAGGTACGCGATGACCGCGTCCAGCATCGGCTGGATGCCCTTGTTCTTGAAGGCGGTGCCGGTGAGGACCGGGTTGGCCTTGCCGGCGATGGTGGCCCGACGGATGGCGTCCTTGATCTCCTCGACGGAGATCTCCTCGCCCTCCAGGTACTTCTCCATCACCGCGTCGTCGACGTCGGCCAGGGTCTCCATCAGCTTCTCGCGCCACTCCGCGGCGGAGTCGGCGAGGTCGGCCGGGATCTCCTCGATCGCGTAGTCCTCACCCTTCTGCGTCTCGCCGCGCCAGGTGAGGGCCCGCATCTCGACCAGGTCGACCACGCCGATGAAGTCGGACTCGGCACCGATCGGGATCTGGAGGACCAGCGGGGTGGCGTTGAGCCGGTCGATCATCATCTGCACGCAGCGGAAGAAGTCGGCACCGGTCCGGTCGAGCTTGTTGACGAAGCACATCCGGGGGACGTTGTACTTGTCCGCCTGCCGCCAGACGTTCTCCGTCTGCGGCTCCACGCCGGCGACACCGTCGTAGACCGCGACCGCGCCGTCCAGCACCCGCAGCGACCGCTCGACCTCGACCGTGAAGTCGACGTGACCGGGCGTGTCGATGATCTGGATCGTGTGGCCCTTCCACTCACACTTGGTAGCAGCGGAGGTGATGGTGATACCACGCTCCTGCTCCTGCTCCATCCAGTCCATGACGGCACCGCCCTCGTGGACCTCACCGATCTTGTACGTGATGCCGGTGTAGAACAGGATCCGCTCGGTGGTGGTGGTCTTACCGGCATCGATGTGGGCCATGATGCCGATGTTGCGTACGTTGGCGAGCGCGTCTGCGGCGGCCACTTCAATCCCTACTTATCGTCGTCTCGACACAACTGGTGGCGGTTCCGGCGCCCTCGCGGGCGCCGGAACCAGGGTGTTACCAGCGGTAGTGCGCGAAGGCCTTGTTGGACTCGGCCATCTTGTGCGTGTCCTCGCGCCGCTTGACGGCGGCACCGAGGCCGTTGCTCGCGTCCAGCAGCTCGTTCATCAGCCGCTCGATCATGGTCTTCTCGCGACGGGCGCGGGAGTAGGTGACCAGCCAGCGCAGGCCCAGGGTGGTCGCCCGGGCGGGGCGGACCTCGACCGGGACCTGGTAGGTGGCGCCACCGACGCGGCGGCTACGCACCTCGAGGGTCGGCTTGACGTTGTCCATCGCCCGCTTGAGGGTGACGACCGGGTCGGTGCCGGACTTCTCACGGCAGCCCTCGAGGGCGGCGTAGACGATGCGCTCGGCGAGCTGACGCTTACCGCGCAGGAGGATCTTGTTCACCAACTGGGTGACCAGCGGCGAGTTGTACACCGGGTCAGCGACCAGCGGCTTCCGCGGAGCGGGTCCCTTACGCGGCATGTCAGCTCTTCTCCTTCTTCGCGCCGTAACGGCTGCGCGCCTGCTTGCGGTTGCGGACACCCTGGGTGTCCAGCGAACCGCGGACGATCTTGTAACGCACGCCGGGGAGGTCCTTCACCCGGCCGCCGCGGACGAGCACGATCGAGTGCTCCTGCAGGTTGTGGCCGACGCCCGGGATGTAGGCGGTCACCTCGATCTGGCTGCTGAGCTTGACACGAGCGACCTTGCGCAGCGCCGAGTTCGGCTTCTTCGGGGTGGTGGTGTACACGCGGGTGCACACGCCGCGCCGCTGAGGGGAACCCTTCAGCGCCGGGGTCTTGGTCTTACTCGTCTTAGCCTGGCGGCCCTTTCGGACCAGCTGCTGGATCGTGGGCACCGGGTTTCTCCGCTCCCTTCGACCGCCTGGTGGCGGCCGCACCGTCTGCCGTAGCCGACCAGATGGTCGACTCTCCTACATTCCGACCAGGGCCACCTCGCGGCGGTCCCGGCACCCGCGGTCGGGCGTGTCGCCCAGCTCACGGCCCCGGCGCCGACGCTCACGCGTTGCCGACGGGGTCTTGCACCGGCGCACGGCAGGCCGCGCGCCGGATCTTTGGCTTTGTCGTGCTCCCACGCGATCTCCGGCTCACCGGATCCAGCGCACGCACGAGTTGCCCGGGCTGGCCCGGGCACAAGGGGAAAGAGTACCTACCACAACCGCACAGGTCAAAACGGAGCGGCCTGCGGAGCGTCCACCGCCTGCCGATCGAACCCGTCGCGCCTACCCGCCCGTGGTGGGCACCTACGGCCCAAGTGTACCGGCTTCCCCGCGGACCGGCCCGTCGACCCCGTCACGGCCGCCGTCACGCCCCACGGGCGGGCGCGGGCGTCACCCGAGCGTCAGCAGCAACGCCAGTCCCAGGCCGAGCAGGCTGAGCAGCAGCCCCGCCCCGCCACAGCTGACGCCGGCCACCGCCAGGCCCCGCCCGGTGAACCGGACCGCCGGCGGGGCGGCCGGGCGCCGGATCTGCCGCATCCCGAGCAGGCCGGCCACGACGGCGCCCGCGCCGGCCAGGATGCCCAGCACCGTGAAGGCGCCGGCCGCCCAGGCGCCGCCCACGCCGCCGACCGCGCCGACACAGATCACGAGCAACGCGACCAGCGTCGAGACGATCCCGGCCACCAGCGAACCCACGGCCAGCCCGGAGGTGACCGGCGGCACGTCGAGGTGCACCACGCCGAAGGACGTGCCCGCGACCGGGTCGACCCGCTTCGGCGGCCGGGCGGCCTCGCGTGGCGGTGGGGGCGGGGCGACCGGGCCCGGACCCCAGCCCGGCGACGGCGACGGGCCCGCTGCCGCGGGCGAGGTGCCCCACGGGGACGCCGACGACGGACCCGGGACCCCCGCCCCGGGCGAGGCGCCCCGGGGCGACGCCGACGACGGACCCGGGACCTCTTCCCCGGACGGGGCGTGCCAGGGCGCCGCCGGTGGCGGGTACCCCGGTGTGACGGACGGGGTGCCCGCGTCGGGTCGCGCCCACTGCGACTCGCCGGGCGGGGCGTCGGGATTCGCGGCGGGGTGCGCCACGGGATCGCCGCCCGGGTAGCGCGCCGGTTCCGTCACGGGTCCTCCTGTCGACGTCTCGGCGTCCACCGCCGCGCGACGGACACCGGGCCAGGCTACCGCCGCCGGCCCGACGGCCCGCGCCCGGCGCGAGACCCGTTCCCCTCGGGTGGTCGGTCAGTCCATGTTCGGGGCGAAGTCCTGCCCGTGGGGCGTGTCGGCGAGCCGGACCACCCCGAGCACCACCGCGGCCACCACGCTGACGGCGACGAGCACCAGGCCCGTCCAGGCCAGCCGCTCCCCTCGCCGCAGCCAGGCGGAGCCGGTCAGGAAACCCCCCGAGGCGTACGCCTCCCGGCGCGCCTGGCGGGCGAGCTGGAGCGCCACCGTGGCCGGCACCACGCCGCCGATGAACAGGCCGGTCAGCGCGCCGATCAGGCCGAGCGCGAAGACCGCCCGCGCCTTGGTGGCCCGGGCCGGGTCCGGGTCGAGCGGATGGCGGGGCAGCCCCGGCTGGGCGACGGGCGCCTGCCCGGGTGCGGTCGTCATGCCCCCCATCATGCCCCGGTCCGCTCCCCCGCGGCGCCCGCACGGGCCACCCCGGACCCGGGACGCGACGAGGCCCCCGGCGCGTGCCGGGGGCCTCGTCGATCGTGCTGCCTAGCGGTACGACCCGAAGTCGAAGTCGTCCAGCGGAACCGCCTGGCCGCTGGCCGGCCCGAAGCCGTAGTCGGTCTCCGGGTAGCCGGTCATCGAGTAGACCTTGGCCTTCGCCTCCTCGGTCGGCTCGACCCGGACGTTGCGGTACTTGCTGATGCCCGTACCGGCCGGGATGAGCTTACCGATGATCACGTTCTCCTTGAGGCCGACGAGCGAGTCGCTGCGCGAGTTGATCGCCGCGTCGGTCAGCACCCGGGTGGTCTCCTGGAAGGAGGCCGCCGAGAGCCAGGAGTCGGTGGCCAGCGAGGCCTTGGTGATACCCATCAGCACCGGGCGGCCGGCGGCGGGCTCGCCGCCCTCGGAGACGAGTCGGCGGTTCTCCGACTCGAACAGCGCCCGGTCGACCAGCACGCCCGGCAGGAACTCGGTCGAGCCGGAGTCGATGACCGTCACCCGCTTGAGCATCTGGCGGATGATGATCTCGATGTGCTTGTCGTGGATCAGCACACCCTGCGAGCGGTAGACCTCCTGGACCTCACTGGTCAGGTGGACCTGGACCGCCCGCGGACCCATGATCCGCAGCAGCTCGTGCGGGTCGATGGTGCCCTCGGTCAGCTTCTCGCCGACCGCGACGTGACCGCCGTCGTGGGTCCGCAGCCGGACCCGCTTGGAGATCTTGTCGTAGACGATCTCGTCGCTGCCGTCGTCCGGCACCACGATGATCTTCCGCGAGCGCTCGCCGTCCTCGATCCGGATCCGACCCGGGGTGTCGGCGATGGGCGCCTTGCCCTTCGGGACCCGGGCCTCGAAGATCTCCTGGACACGGGGCAGACCCTGGGTGATGTCCTCACCCGCGACGCCACCGGTGTGGAAGGTACGCATCGTCAGCTGCGTACCCGGCTCACCGATCGACTGGGCGGCGATGATGCCGACCGCCTCGCCGACGTCCACGGTCTTGCCGGTCGGCAGCGAGCGGCCGTAGCACGCACCGCAGACGCCCAGCTTCGACTCGCAGGTGAGCACGCTGCGCACCCGGACCGTCTCCGTCCCGGCGGCGACGATCTTGTCGACCAGGATCGAGTTGATGTCCTGGCCCCGCTCGGCGACGACGACGCCGTCCGGCCCCTTGATGTCGTCGGCCAGCGTCCGCGCGTGCACGCTGGTCTCGGCGTGCTCGTGCACGACCAGCTTGCCGTCGATCCGCTCGCCGATCTGCATCGGGATGGCGCGGTCGGTGCCGCAGTCCTCCTCGCGGATGATGACGTCCTGCGAGACGTCCACCAGACGACGGGTCAGGTAACCCGAGTCGGCGGTACGCAGGGCGGTGTCCGCGAGACCCTTACGGGCACCGTGCGTGGAGATGAAGTACTCCAGCACGGACAGACCCTCCCGGTAGCTGGCCTTGATCGGCCGCGGGATGATCTCGCCCTTCGGGTTGGCCACCAGACCACGGATCGCCGCGATCTGCCGGAGCTGGAGGAGGTTACCGCGGGCACCCGAGTTGATCATCTTCCACAGCGGGTTCTCCTGCGGCAGGGCGGTGTCCATCTCCTTGGCGACCTCGTTGGTCGCCTTGGTCCAGATCTGGATGAGCTCGCCGCGACGCTCCTCCGGGGTCATCAGACCGCGCTGGTACTGCTTGTCGATCTGGTCGGCTTCCTTCTCGTACCGCTCCAGGATCTCCCGCTTGCGCGGCGGGGCGATGACGTCCTCCATGCCGATCGTCACGCCGGACCAGGTGGCCCAGTGGAAGCCGGCCTCCTTGAGCCCGTCCAGGGTGGCGGCCAGCGCCACCTTGGGGAAGCGCTCGGCGAGGTCGTTGACGATCGCGGAGAGCTGACCCTTGCGGATCTCGTAGTTCACGAAGCGGTAGCCCTGCGGCAGCGTCTCGTTGAACAGCACCCGACCGAGGGTCGTCTCGACGGTCAGCGGCTCGCCCTCGACCCAGCCCTCCGGGGCGGTCCACGCCTCGGCGCCGGCGCCGTTGTCGACCCCGACCACGCCACGCAGGCGGATCTTCACAGGGGCCTGCAGGTGCAGCTCGCCGTTGTCGTACGCCATCCGCGCCTCGGCGTCCGAGCTGAACGCCCGGCCCTCGCCCTTCTCGCCCGCCGTGAGGTGGGTGAGGTGGTAGAGGCCGATGACCATGTCCTGGGTGGGCATGGTGACGGGCTTGCCGTCGGCCGGCTTGAGGATGTTGTTCGACGACAGCATCAGGATCCGCGCCTCGGCCTGGGCCTCGGCGGACAGCGGCACGTGCACCGCCATCTGGTCACCGTCGAAGTCGGCGTTGAACGCGGTGCAGACCAGCGGGTGGATCTGGATCGCCTTGCCCTCGACGAGCTGCGGCTCGAAGGCCTGGATGCCCAGGCGGTGCAGGGTCGGCGCCCGGTTCAGCAGGACCGGGTGCTCGCCGATGACCTCTTCGAGCACGTCCCACACGACCGGGCGCTGCCGCTCGACCATCCGCTTGGCGGACTTGATGTTCTGCGCGTGGTTGAGGTCGACCAGCCGCTTCATCACGAACGGCTTGAACAGCTCCAGCGCCATCTGCTTGGGCAGGCCGCACTGGTGCAGCTTCAGCTTCGGGCCGACGACGATGACCGAACGGCCGGAGTAGTCGACGCGCTTGCCCAGCAGGTTCTGCCGGAACCGACCCTGCTTGCCCTTGAGCATGTCGGAGAGCGACTTCAGCGGGCGGTTGCCCGGCCCGGTGACCGGCCGGCCGCGGCGGCCGTTGTCGAACAGCGCGTCGACGGCCTCCTGGAGCATCCGCTTCTCGTTGTTGACGATGATCTCGGGCGCGCCGAGGTCGATCAGCCGCTTGAGGCGGTTGTTCCGGTTGATCACGCGGCGGTACAGGTCGTTCAGGTCGGAGGTCGCGAAGCGGCCACCGTCGAGCTGCACCATCGGGCGCAGGTCCGGCGGGATGACCGGCACGCAGTCGAGCACCATGCCGAGCGGCGAGTTGCGGGTGTTCAGGAACGCCGCGACGACCTTGAGCCGCTTGAGCGCCCGGATCTTCCGCTGTCCCTTGCCGGAGCGGATGGTCTCGCGCAGGTTCTCGGCCTCGGCGTCGAGGTCCATGTTCTGGACCAGCGCCTTGATGGCCTCGGCGCCCATGCCGCCGGTGAAGTACTCGCCGAACCGGTCCCGCAGCTCGCGGTAGAGCAGTTCGTCGGTGACGAGCTGCTTCGGCTCCAGCTTGCGGAAGGTGTCCAGCACCTCGTCCAGGCGGTCGATCTCGCGCTGGGCCCGGTCGCGGATCTGGCGCATCTCGCGCTCTCCGCCCTCCTTGACCTTGCGCCGGACGTCCGCCTTGGCACCCTCGGCCTCCAGCTCGGCCAGGTCGGCCTCGAGCTTGGTGGCCCGCTTCTCGATCTCCGAGTCTCGGCTGTTCTCGGCCTGCCGCTTCTCGGCCAGGATCTCGTTCTCGATCGTCGAGAGGTCACGGTGACGCGACTCGGCGTCCACGCTCGTCACGACGTACGAGGCGAAGTAGATGATCTTTTCGAGGTCCTTGGGGGCGAGGTCCAGCAGGTAGCCCAGCCGGCTCGGCACGCCCTTGAAGTACCAGATGTGGGTCACCGGCGCGGCGAGCTCGATGTGCCCCATCCGCTCGCGGCGGACCTTCGACCGCGTCACCTCGACGCCGCAGCGCTCGCAGATGATGCCCTTGAACCGGACCCGCTTGTACTTACCGCAGTAGCACTCCCAGTCCCGCTGCGGACCGAAGATCTTCTCGCAGAAGAGCCCGTCCTTTTCCGGCTTCAGGGTGCGGTAGTTGATCGTCTCAGGCTTCTTGACCTCACCGTGCGACCACTGACGGATGTCGTCAGCGGTGGCGAGGCCGATGCGCAGCTCGTCGAAGAAGTTGACGTCGAGCACTATGTCCCCTATGTCGTCGTCTGTACTGCTAGCTAGTGGGTGGGGTCGGGAGCCGGCGAGCCGGCCCCCGACCGCTCACCTCAGACCTCTTCGACCGAGCTCGGCTCGCGCCGGGACAGGTCGATGCCCAGCTCCTCCGCGGCGCGGAACACCTCGTCGTCGGTCTCGCGCATCTCCAGGGCCACGCCGTCGCTGGACAGCACCTCGACGTTGAGGCACAGCGACTGCAGCTCCTTGAGCAGCACCTTGAACGACTCGGGGATGCCCGGCTCCGGGATGTTCTCGCCCTTGACGATCGCCTCGTAGACCTTGACCCGGCCGAGGACGTCGTCGGACTTGATCGTCAACAGCTCCTGCAGGGCGTACGCGGCGCCGTACGCCTGCATCGCCCAGCACTCCATCTCGCCGAAGCGCTGGCCACCGAACTGCGCCTTACCACCCAGCGGCTGCTGCGTGATCATCGAGTACGGACCGGTCGACCGGGCGTGGATCTTGTCGTCGACCAGGTGGTTGAGCTTCAGGATGTAGATGTAGCCGACCGCGATCGGGTCCGGCAGCGGCTCGCCGGAGCGACCGTCGAACAGCTGCGCCTTGCCGGTGGAACCGATCAGCTGCTTGCCGTCCCGGTTGGGCAGGGTCGACGCCAGCAGGCCGGAGATCTCCTCCTCGCGGGCACCGTCGAAGACCGGCGTGGCCACGTTGGTGTCCGGCTCCGACTCGTGCGCCTCGATGGAGCGCAGCTGGCGCTTCCACTCGGCGTCGTCGCCGTCGACGCTCCAGCCCGTCTTCGCCACCCAGCCGAGGTGCGTCTCCAGCACCTGGCCGATGTTCATCCGGGACGGCACACCCAACGGGTTGAGCACGATGTCGACGGGCGTGCCGTCCTCCAGGAACGGCATGTCCTCGATCGGCAGGATCTTGGAGATGACGCCCTTGTTGCCGTGCCGGCCGGCGAGCTTGTCGCCGTCCTGGATCTTCCGCTTCTGGGCGACGTAGACCCGGACCAGCTCGTTGACGCCCGGCGGCAGCTCGTCGCCGTCCTCGCGGGAGAAGGTACGCACGCCGATGACCGTGCCGGTCTCGCCGTGCGGCACCTTCAGCGAGGTGTCCCGGACCTCGCGCGCCTTCTCACCGAAGATCGCGCGGAGCAGCCGCTCCTCCGGGGTCAGCTCGGTCTCGCCCTTGGGCGTGACCTTGCCGACCAGGATGTCGCCGGGGACGACCTCGGCGCCGATCCGGATGATGCCGCGCTCGTCGAGGTCGGCGAGCATCTCCTCGCTGACGTTCGGGATGTCGCGGGTGATCTCCTCCGGGCCCAGCTTGGTGTCCCGGGCGTCGACCTCGTGCTCCTCGATGTGGATCGAGGTGAGCACGTCCTGCTGCACGAGGCGCTGCGACAGGATGATCGCGTCCTCGTAGTTGTGGCCCTCCCAGCACATGAACGCCACGAGCAGGTTGCGCCCGAGCGCCATCTCGCCCTCGTCGGTGCACGGACCGTCGGCGATGACCTGGCCGGCCTCGACGCGGTCGCCCTCGAAGACGACCGGCTTCTGGTTCACGCAGGAGCCGGCGTTGGAGCGGCGGAACTTGTGCAGCAGGTACGTGCGGCGGTGGCCGTCGTCCTGGTGGATGGTGATGTAGTCGGCGCAGAGGTCCTCGATGACACCGCCGACCTCGGCGACGACCACGTCACCGGCGTCGACCGCGGCACGGTATTCCATGCCGGTGCCGACGAGCGGGGACTCGGCCTTGACCAGCGGCACCGCCTGGCGCTGCATGTTCGCGCCCATCAGCGCCCGGTTGGCGTCGTCGTGCTCGAGGAACGGGATCATCGCGGTGGCGACCGAGGTCATCTGCCGCGGCGACACGTCCATGTAGTCGACGGCGCTCGGCACCACGTCCTCGGTCTCGCCGCCCTTACGGCGGCACAGGACCCGGTCCTCGGCGAACGTGCCGTCGGCCTTCAGCGGCGCGTTGGCCTGCGCCTTGACGAACCGGTCCTCCTCGTCCGCGGTCAGGTAGTCGATCTGGTCGGTGACCCGACCGTCGACGACCTTCCGGTACGGCGTCTCGATGAAGCCGAACGGGTTGACCCGGGCGAAGGTGGACAGCGCGCCGATCAGGCCGATGTTCGGGCCTTCCGGCGTCTCGATCGGGCACATCCGGCCGTAGTGGGACGGGTGCACGTCGCGGACCTCGAAGCCGGCCCGCTCCCGGGACAGACCACCCGGGCCGAGCGCGCTCAGCCGGCGCCGGTGGGTCAGGCCCGCCAGCGGGTTGGTCTGGTCCATGAACTGGGACAGCTGCGACGTGCCGAAGAACTCCTTGATCGCCGCCACCACGGGACGGATGTTGATCAGGGTCTGCGGCGTGATCGCCTCGACGTCCTGGGTGGTCATCCGCTCGCGGACGACGCGCTCCATCCGGGACAGACCGACCCGGACCTGGTTCTGGATCAGCTCACCCACGGTACGCAGGCGCCGGTTGCCGAAGTGGTCGATGTCGTCGGCCTCGTAGCCGTCCTCACCGGCGTGCAGCCGGCAGAGGTACTCCACGGTGGCGACGATGTCGTCCTCGGTCAGGGTGCCGGTCGTGATCGGCACCTCCAGCTCGAGCTTCTTGTTGAACTTGTAACGACCGACCTTGGCGACGTCGTACCGCTTCGGGTTGAAGAAGAGGTTGTCGAGCAGGGTCTGGGCGTTCTCGCGGGTCGGCGGCTCGCCAGGGCGGAGCTTCCGGTAGATGTCGAGCAACGCCTCGTCCGCGCCGGCGATGTGGTCCTTCTCGAGCGTGGTCATCATCAGCTCGGACCAGCCGAACCGCTCGCGGATGCGCTCGGCCGACCAACCGACGGCCTTGAGCAGGACGGTGACGGCCTGCCGGCGCTTGCGGTCGATGCGGACGCCGACCGTGTCGCGCTTGTCGATGTCGAACTCCAGCCAGGCGCCCCGGCTGGGAATGACCTTGACGCTGGTGAGGTCGCGGTCGGAGGTCTTGTCCGGCTGCTTGTCGAAGTAGACGCCCGGGGACCGGACGAGCTGGCTGACCACGACGCGCTCGGTGCCGTTGATGATGAAGGTGCCCTTCGGCGTCATCATCGGGAAGTCACCCATGAACACCGTCTGGCTCTTGATCTCGCCGGTGGTGTTGTTGGTGAACTCCGCGGTCACGAAGAGCGGGGCGCAGTAGGTCAGGTCCTTCTCCTTGCACTCCTCGATCGAGGCCTTGACCTCGTCGAAGCGCGGAGCCGAGAAGGAGAGCGACATGGTGCCGGAGAAGTCCTCAATGGGACTGATCTCGTCGAGGATCTCCGCGAGACCCGAGCGTGCGTGCGGGTCGTCCGCCGACCGGCCCTGCCAAGCCTCGTTGCCGACGAGCCAGTCGAAGGACTCGTTCTGGATGGCGAGGAGGTTGGGGACCTCGAGGTGTTCGGTGATCCTGCCGAATGAAACTCGGCGGGGAGCGAATGCGCTCGACGTACGACTGGTCTTCGCAGGGCGGGAAGCTGCCAAGATGCGTCCTTCCGAGGACCGGTGCTGCAGAACGGCTGGTACGCGTGCACTCCAATGACCCCACCAGAAATATCCGTAAACGGACATTTCCGAGCAGGGGTCAAGTCGGAAGGCAGCGCAAACTAGCAGTGTAGCCGAGAGGCTAACCGCTGTCCAGCCCAACCCGCAGGTCGTCGCGGAACGTGCCTCGGGACCCCTGAACCGGGGTCGAACCGGGCCGCTCGGAACGCGACGTTCCTGCCGGGCCGCTCAGGTGCCGCGGGCGATGGTGTCGCCGCTGCCATTACCCAAGTGGTGGCCGTTGCAAGCGCGGAAGGTCTTGCTGTGTCAGCGTGCCTGTCAGCCCGGGGCCGCGTCAAGGCCCGGCATCCGGGTCGCCGCTTCTTTCCCACCGACGGGCTACCCCCGGGCGCCGGTCGCCGACCGTCGCGACGCGTTGACGCCCTGCTCACCGCCCCTGTCGCCGGATCCACCACGAAGGCGGGCGGCGATCCAGTGTCGGATCACCGCCCGCCGTGACGCGGTGTGCCCCGGCTCACCGAGCCGGACACGCGCCTGGTGGTACGTCAGGTCACTTGAGGGTGACCTTGGCGCCCTCGCCCTCGAGCTTGGTCTTCGCCTTCTCGGCGGTCTCCTTGTTGGCCTTCTCCAGGACGGCCTTCGGAGCGGCCTCGACCAGGTCCTTGGCCTCCTTGAGGCCCAGGCCGGTCAGCTCGCGCACGACCTTGATGACCTGGATCTTCTTGCCGCCGTCAGCCTCGAGGATGACGTCGAACTCGTCCTTCTCCTCCTCGACCGGAGCGGCGGCGGCCGGGCCGGCCGGGCCGGCGACGGCGACCGGAGCGGCCGCGGTGACCTCGAAGGTCTCCTCGAACTGCTTCACGAACTCGGAGAGCTCGATCAGCGTCATCTCCTTGAACGCGCCGAGCAGCTCGTCGGTGCTGAGCTTCGCCATGTCTGGCGTCCTTTCCTGAATCTGTTAGGTAAGAACTGGGTGCGCCGCGGGGCCTCAGGCCGCCTCGGCGCCCTCCTTCTCGCGCTTGTCCTGCAGGGCGGCCGCCAGACGGGCGGTCTTCGACAGCGGGGCCTGGAACAGGGCCGCGGCCTTGCTCAGGTTGCCCTTCATCGCGCCGGCCAGCTTGGCCAGCAGCACCTCACGGGACTCCAGGTCGGCGAGCTTCGTGACCTCGGCCGCGGTAATGGCCTTGCCCTCGAAGACACCGCCCTTGATGACGAGCTTCGGGTTGGCCTTCGCGAAGTCGCGAAGCCCCTTCGCCGCCTCGACGACGTCGCCCGAAACGAAAGTCAGCGCGGTAGGACCGGAGAACATCTCGTCGAGGCCGGAGATACCAGCGTCGGTCGCGGCACGCTTCGCGAGCGTGTTCTTCGCGACGGTGTAGCTGGTCTCCTTGCCGAGCGAGCGCCGCAGCTGGGTGAGCTGGGAAACCGTCAGACCGCGGTACTCGGTCAGCACCGTGGCACCCGCGTTGCGGAAGCTCTCGGTCAGCTCAGCGACGGCCGTGGCCTTGTCGGCCCGGATCGGCTTGTCCGCCATGTCCCTCCTCTCTCGTTACTCGAGGCCGGTCACCGTCGTCGGCCGGAGCTTTCGACGGGGGCGCAGGTGCCACGACAACGAGAAAGGCCCCGGCGCAGGGCGCACGGGGCGAGGGCCGGCACACGGACACGGTCGGCGGACCATGCTCAGCACCGATTTTCGCTTACCGCCCTGCGCGGGTCGCCCGTAGTCGCGGGACCTTCGACCGTGCCGGGGCACGGTGACCAGCGGTCTCTGGGTGGAACTTCGCGGCCAAGGTTACGCGAGGAGCCCCGCGACCACCAAATCGCCCCCCGGTGGGCCAGGTCACTCCCCCGCACCCCGAGGGGCCGACGGTCAGGGCCGGTGGCGCCGCCGCCACAGGTACGCCGTTGCGGCCGCCGCGCTCCAGGCCACGGCCCAGGCGGTGAGCAGGCCCACCGTCGGCGCGGCCAGGCCGTCGGCGGCGGCTCGTGCGGTGGCCATCACCGGTGGCGCCAGCCAGGGCGCCACCGAGCCGCTCAGGCCGAGGGCGACCGTGCCGACCCCGCCGAGCGCGAGCACCGCGACGCCGTAGCCGGCACTACCCGTGGAGGCGCGGCTGGCCAGCGCCCCGAGCGCCACCGCCGCGGGTACGGCCAGCAGGTGCGCCCACAGCCCGACGGCGATCCCCACCGGCACCGACCGGTCGCCCGGCCCCTCCGGACCGGCGACCCCGCCCACCAGCCACGGGAAGACCAGCGCGACGGCCACCGTGCCGAGCCCGGCCACGCCGGCCGCCAGCAGCCCGGCCAGTCGCTCCCGGCGCACCCCGACGAGCGCCTGCGCCAGCCGGCGCTGCACGTCCGGCTCGACGTCCAGCAGCACCTTGGTCTGCCAGGCGAGCACCGGGAAGAGCACCACCGCCGAGACGCCGTAGGCCTCCCCCGGCTGCGCCCGGCCGCCGCCGTAGAGGACGCCGAGAGCCACCAGGCCGGCCAGCAGGGGGGCCAGCGCCCGTCCCGTACGCAGGAAGCCCGCCAGACGCAGCCGGAGCAGTGCGGTCACCGCGGCCCCCCGGTGGTCCCGCCCGTGGCCTCTGGCGCCCGGGCGACGGGCGGCGTGGCGGGGTCCACGGTCACCGTCGGCGGCCCCTCGGCGCCGTCCCGGGCGACCACGCCGGGTCGGGCGGGCCGGCGTACGCGAAGGATCCGGTGCCCCTCGGCGCGCAGCCGGGCGACGGTGCCGTCGACCCGCGCCGCCGGGACCCCGACCTCGACCACCGCCAGCGCCGCCTCCGCCGACGGGGCGGCCTCGGTGACCGTGCCGTCCGCCACCGTCCACCGGCGGGCACCCGGCAGCCGGGCGATCTCGCCCCGGTGGTCGCTGACCAGCACCGAACCGCCCGCCGCCGCCACCTCGTCGATCACCTCGGGCACGAGGTCCCGGGTCGCGGCGTCGAGGCCCTCCCACGGCTCGTCGAGCACCAGCAGACCGGGCGGACGCAGCATCGCCTGGGCCAGGCCGACCTTCTGGGCGGTGCCCTTGGACAGCTCCGGCAGGCGGACCCGGCGGAACCCGGACAGGCCCAGCCGGGAGGTCCAGTGGTCGACCGCGTGGCCGGCGGCCGCCGGGTCGAGGCCGGCGACACGTCCCATGGCGGTCAGGTAGTGCTCGACGGTGAAGGGCTGGTCGGCCGGGAAGCGCTCCGGGACCCACCCGACGTGCCGGGGTCGACCGGTGACCCGCCCCCGACTCGGCCGCAGCACCCCGGCCGCCACCTGGAGCAGGGTCGACTTGCCCACGCCGTTGCGGCCGAGGACGACCACGACCTCACCGGGGCCGATCCGCACCGCGGCTTCCCGCAGCACCCACGGGCCCCGTCGCCGGTAGCGCAGCCAGACGTTCTCCAGGCGCACCGGCCGAGCATGCCACAACCGACACGGAACGGGGCGCCGCCACGATGTGGCGACGCCCCGTCACGGGTACGGGTGCTCAGGCCTCGGCCGGAGCCTCCTGCAGGTTCTTCACCACGTTGGGGTCGACCGGGACGCCCGGGCCCATGGTGGTGGTGAGGGTGACCTTCTTGAGGTACTTGCCCTTCGCGGCGGACGGCTTGGCCCGCAGGACCTCGTCGAGGACCGCCGCGTAGTTGTCGATCAGCTGGGTCTCGGAGAACGAGGCCTTGCCGATGATCAGGTGCAGGTTGGAGTGCTTGTCCACCCGGAAGGTGATCTTACCGCCCTTGATGTCCGAGACGGCCTTGGTGACGTCCATGGTCACCGTGCCGGTCTTCGGGTTCGGCATGAGACCGCGCGGGCCCAGGATCCGCGCGATCCGGCCGATCTTGGCCATCTGGTCCGGCGTGGCGATCGCCGCGTCGAAGTCGAGCCAACCGCCCTGGATCCGGGCGACCAGCTCGTCGGTGCCCACCTCGTCCGCACCGGCGGCGACGGCCTCCTCGGCCTTCGCACCGGCGGCGAAGACGATCACGCGGGCGGTCTTACCGGTGCCGTGCGGCAGGTTGACCACGCCACGGACCATCTGGTCCGCCTTGCGGGGGTCGACGCCGAGGCGCATGGCGACCTCGACCGTGGCGTCGAACTTGGCGGAGGTGGTGTCCTTGGCCAGCTTCACGGCCTCGGCGGGGGTGTAGAGCTTCGACCGGTCGATGACCTCGGCGGCCTTGCGGTAGCTCTTGCTGCGCTGCATTTTCTACGTACTCCTGTGGTCTATGGCGGGCCGCGACTTCCGCGCGCCCTCCCACGAACTGATCGGGTGAGTGCTGACCAGCGTCAGTCGTTGACGACGATGCCCATCGACCGGGCGGTGCCGGCGATGATCTTCGCAGCCTGGTCGATGTCGTTGGCGTTGAGGTCGACCATCTTCTTCTCGGCGATCTCACGCACCTGGGCCTGCGACACCGAGCCGACCTTGTCCTTCTGCGGGACGCCCGAGCCCTTCTCCACCCCGGCGGCCTTGAGCAGCAGCCGGGCGGCGGGCGGGGTCTTCAGGACGAAGGTGAAGCTGCGGTCCTCGTAGACGCTGATCTCGGCGGGGACGATGTCGCCCCGCTGGGACTCGGTCTGCGCGTTGTAGGACTTGCAGAACTCCATGATGTTCACGCCGTGCTGGCCGAGCGCGGGGCCGACCGGCGGCGCCGGCGTGGCCTGGCCCGCCTTCAGCTGAAGCGTGAAAGTCTTGACGAGCTTCTTCTTCGGAGGCATGTCTCTTCCTGGGGCTTGGAACTGGGAAAGGTGCCGGCCGCAGGCGCGCACGGTCAGCGCGATGCGACAGCGGCGACGTTCTAGAGTAGCGCAGCGTCCCACCGCCGCCTGCGCCGAGGTCGGGCGGGGCGCGGAACAGGTACGCCGGCGGCGGGCCGCTGCCCACCGCCGGCGCTCCCGACGTCAGATCTTGGCGACCTGGTTGAAGTTCAGCTCCACCGGCGTCTCGCGACCGAAGATCGACACCAGCACCTTGAGCTTCTGCTGGTCGGCGTTGATCTCGCTGATCGTCGCCGGCAGCGAGGCGAAGGCGCCGTCGGTGACGGTGACCGAGTCGCCGACCTCGAAGTCGAGGACCTTGATCTCGGGCTTGGCCTTCTTCTGCTCGGTCTCGACGGCCGGTGCCAGCCACTTCAGCACCTCGTCGAGGGAGAGCGGGGCCGGGCGGTCGGCCCGGTCCGTCGCGCCCACGAAGCCGGTGACACCCGGCGTGTTGCGCACGCAGGAGTAGGACTCGGCGGTCAGCTCCATCCGGACCAGGATGTAGCCCGGGAAGACCTTGGCCTGGATCTGCGACCGCTTCCCGTTCTTGACCTCCACCTCTTCCCGGGTCGGCACCTCGACCTGGTAGATGTAGTCCTCCATGTCGAGGCTCGTGATCCGGGTCTCGAGGTTGGTCTTGACCTTGTTCTCGTAGCCGGCGTACGAGTGCACCACGTACCAGTCGCCCGGCGCGTAGCGCAGCTTCTGCCGCAGCTCGGCGACCGGGTCGTAGTCCTCGTCCGGCGCGGGCTCGGTGGTGGGGAACTCCGGCTCGCTGGCGGCCTCGACCGACTCGTCACCAGCCGCCGTCGCCACCGTGGACTGCTCGTCCGTGGTCTCGGCGGTCTCGTCGTACTCAGGCACGCTCGCTCACTTCCGTCACTATCGGCTCAGTCGGCCGGTCAGCTGGGGTTGCCGAAGACCCACAGCACGCCCTTCGCGAAGGCGAAGTCAAGGCCGGCCACGATCGTCAGCATCACCGCGACGAAGGCGACCACCACGGCCGTGTAGGTCAGCAGCTCCTTGCGGGTCGGCCAGATGACCTTACGCAGTTCCGCCACGACCTCGCGGATGAATCGGGCGATACGGCCGAACAGACCGACCCGGTCGGTTTCCGCCTTGGTCTTCGGCTTGCTGTCCGCCGAATCCGCCTTCGCCCGCGAGCGCGTCGCGGTGCCGCCCCGGGATACCGGTTCCTCGGCGTCGGTGGCGTCGTCGTCGGCCACGTCGTCGACGACCTCGTCGTGCAGACGATCGTCGCCGGCGTCCTCGCCGCGCCGCTTCTTGTCGGCCACTTCGCCCTCCGTCGCGGGATGTCGGGGTCGCACGCTGTCGGGCGTGCGCGGCGTTTGGTCACGCCGGCCGGACCAACCGTCCCGCGACGGGCCGCGGCCGGCGGATCAGCCGGGAGGGCCCGAATGCCTCGGAGCCACCCCGCCGATGCCACCACCACGGGCCGGACGCCGCCGTACGGCGGCGCGACCCACGGGAACGGTCAGGCCTGAGGCGCAGGGGTGACAGGACTTGAACCTGCAGCCTGCGGTTTTGGAGACCGCTGCTCTGCCAATTGAGCTACACCCCTGTGCGGCAATGCTCGCCCCGCCCGGTCATGCACGACCGTGCAGGGGTTACTTGCCCCACGGCGGACCAGTGTACGGGTAGCGGCACCACTTTCCCAACCGGTCTGCCCCTCGCGCGTCGGAAGCCTGGTCAGCGGGCTGTCCGGACGGTCGCGCGAGCCTGCGAGAGCACCTTCTCCCCCCGGCAGACGGCGGTCACGTCGAGCCTGGTCAGGCCGTCCTCGGTGACCTCCCGGACGACGGCCGTCACCTCGATCTCGGTGCCCTCGTCGTCGTCCGGGACGACCACCGGGCGGGTGAAGCGGACGTTGTAGTCGACGATCGCGTCGGGTGCCCCGGCCCACTCCGCCACCGCGCGGCCTACCAGCGCCATGGTGAACATGCCGTGGGCGATCACACCGGGCAGACCCACCTTCGTGGCGGTCCGGTCGTTCCAGTGGATCGGGTTGAAGTCCCCCGAGGCGCCGGCGTAGCGGACCAGGTCCGCGCGCGTCACCCGGAACGTCCTGGCTGGCAGCTCCATCTCAGCCCTCCCCGCGTACGACGAGCTTCGACCAGACGGTCACGACCGGTTCGCCGGCCGGGGTGGCGACCTCGGTGCGGGTGGTCAGGAAGCCGTGCCCGCCACGGCTGCTGACGTCGTCGATGACGCTGACGCAGACCAGCTCGTCCCCCGCCACCACCGGCCGGGTGTAGGCGAAGCGCTGGTCGCCGTGGACGACGCGGCTGTAGTCGACGCCGAGGGCCGGGTCGTCGATGATCTGCTGGTTGGCCGCCATCGTGAGCACGATGGGGAAGGTCGGCGGGGCGACCACGTCCGGGTGGCCGAGCGCGCGGGCGGCCTCCGGGTCGTGGTGGGCCGGATCGGCGGCGCCGATCGCCGTCGCGAACTCGCGAATCTTTTCTCGGCCCACCTGGTAGGGGGCGGTCGGCGGATACGTCCGGCCGACGAAGGACGGGTCCAGGGACATGCCGCGAACCTACACGCAAACGCCGATCGCCGATCCGTACGGTCGGCGGCGGCCGGAGCCGCGCCGTCCCTACGGACCGGCGATCGGGAAGTGCCTGAGGACCGGGCCGGCGGCGCCGGCCGTGGGTCAGCGGGTCTCGCGGTGGACCGTGTGCTTGCCGTCCCGCGGGCAGAACTTCTTCAGCTCGATGCGGTCGGGGTCGTTACGACGGTTCTTGCGCGTGATGTAGTTGCGCTCCTTGCACTCCACACACGCCAAAGTGATCTTCGGCCGGACATCGGTCGCCTTCGCCACGGCGGAGTGCCTTCCTCGCTACGGGTAACAACTACGGCGCATCAGCCTACGCGCTGACGGCGCGGACATGCAAAGTGGGCGCCAGTGGCGCCCATCCCACCGACCGCCGGGAGCTGGCCCGGTGGACGAGAGTAGCGGTGGCCGGACTTGAACCGGCGACACAGCGATTATGAGCCGCTTGCTCTACCATCTGAGCTACACCGCCGTGGCGGGTCCAGCCGGACCCTCTGAGCCCCCTTACGGAATCGAACCGTAGACCTTCTCCTTACCATGGAGACGCTCTGCCGACTGAGCTAAGGGGGCCTGCGCGATCTCCCCGGGGGGTGACGCGCAGGGGATACATTACACGGCCGTGCGGCGGAGATGAAATCGGATCCCCCACCGGGGCGTTTCCACAGGTCAGGGCACGGCCCGCAGCCGGGGAAGCTCCCCCGGGGAGATCGTCTCCGGGTCCACCTGGGCACCGAACCAGGCTTCCAGCCGCTCGTACGGCAACGGGCGGCTGAACAGGAAGCCCTGGCCGATCTCGCAGCCGATGTCCTGGAGCAGCTCCAGGGTCAGCTCGCTCTCCACACCCTCGGCGACCACGGCCAGGCCGAACTGCTGGGAGAGCGTGACCACCGCGTTGACGATCGCCAGGTCGCCCGGGTCCGTCGCCATGCCCTGCACGAAGGAGCGGTCGACCTTCACCTCGTGCACCGGCAGGCGGCGTAGGTGGGCCAGGGACGAGTCGCCGGTGCCGAAGTCGTCCACCGACAGCCGTACGCCGAGGTCCCGCAGTCGCCGCAGGGTCGGGATGGGCCGGTCGGTGCCGTCCAGCACCCCGGCTTCCTTGATCTCCAGCGTGAGCAGCTGCGGCGGCACGCCGTACTCGTCGAGCAGCTCCTTGACGCGGGCCGGGAAGTGCTGGTCGGTGAGCGTACGCGCGGAGAGGTTGACCGCGACGGCGAGCGGCTGGCCGGCATGCGTCCAGTCCCGGCTGCGCCGCAGCCCCTCGCGGAGCACGGACTCGGTGAGCCGGCCGAGCTGGCCGGTGTGCTCGGCCACCGCGACGAAGTCCTCCGGGGCGACCGTGCCGTGCGCCGGGTGCTCCCAGCGGGCCAGGCACTCCACGCCGACCAGCCGGCGGTCGCGCAGCGTCACCTTGGGCTGGAAGTAGACCTCCAGCTCGTCGGCGTCCAGCGCGCGCCGCAGGTCGCCGGCGAGGCCGAGCCGCCGCAGCGACCGCGACTCCAGCGTCGGGCTGAACAGCTGCACGCTGCCCGGCACGGACTTGGCCGCCGTCGCCGCCAGATCCACCCGTTGCAGCAGGGCGACGGCGTCGCTGCCGTGGTCGGGGTACACGGCGACACCGACCGCCGTGTCCACGTCGAGGGTGAGCGTGTCGAAGACCATCTCGTCGCGGATCTGCTCGCGCAGCTGCGCGGCCAGCTCCATCGCCGCCTCGGCACTCTCCAGGCGCAGCGTCACCAGGAACTCGTCCCCGCCGGCCCGCCCGACCAGGGCCGACGAGGGTACGCAGGAGCGTAGCCGGTTGGCGACCTCCACCAGGACCTTGTCGCCGGCGGCGTGCCCGAGCGACTCGTTGACCTGGCGCAGCCGGTCGACGTCGAACAGCAGCAGGGCCACCACCTCGCCGGGCGCCCGGATCTTGACGGCCTCCTCCAGCGCGCCCGTGATCCGTCGCCGGTTCGGCAGCCTGGTCAGCGTGTCGTGGCTGGCGTCGTGCCGGAGCCGGTCGACCAGCCGCGAATTCTCCAACGCCACCGCCGCGTGCGCCGCCACCGTCTCGAAGAGCGGCACGTCGGTGCGGACGAAGTAGTTGCTGTCCCCCAGCCGGTTGGCCACCTCCAGCGTCCCGATGACCGCCTGGCCGGACCGCAGTGGAAGGACGATCACGTCCTTGACCCGGTGCGTCGAGAGGGGGGCGCGCAGGTCGCCGTCGGTCGTCAGTCCCCGACCGACGGCCACGGTGCGGCCCTCGTCGCGGGCCCGTTCCCGCAGGGCGGCCGGGGTCTTGGCGAAGTCGAGCAGACCGGGGGCGTCGTTGCGCGCGGTCAGCAGCACCTCGGGGTGCCGGCCCTGGGCGGGCAGCCAGAGCGTCGCGTACTCCGCCTGCATGAGCGCCCGTACGCGGCCCAGGAGGGCATCGGGCAGCGTGCCGTACTCACCGCTCTCGCTGACGGCGCGGCTCAGCTCGTACATGTCGGTGAGGGTGCGGTGCTGCCGGAAGAACTGCGCGTACGCCCGGTAGACGAAGGCCAGCGCGACGAGGAGCGCCCCCAGCAGCAGCAACGACCACCAGGTGGCTGCGATGAGGATGAGGACGATGATGCCGATGGCAATATTGATCATCGCTGCCAGGAGCCCCGGCATCGACTGCCGGAACGCGCCCCGGCCCGCCTGCCAGCCCTGCAACAGTGTGTGCACGCCGGCGACCGAGGCCATGCTCAGCAGGTTCACCATGCTGGCCGCAAAGAACAGCTTGAGCCAGGTGGCCGGGCCGACATCCTCGACGGGCGGCAGGGCCTGGAGCACGAGGACGGCCAGGGACGAACCCGCGGCCGCGCGGCCCACGTTGAACCAGAACTTCGTCGGGCCGAACCGGTGCCTGAGGTGCGACACGGCCGACGCGACCGTGTAGATCATGACAACCGTCAGCGGTTCGACGAGATAGAACGCCAGGACCAGTGGGATCTCGGTCAGCGTCACGCCGAGGGACTGCCGCCGAACGGTGAAGTTCAGTACCGGGATCCCGGCGGCCACCATGGCCACGAGAAGTGGCAGCGCGAGCGACCACCCGCCGAACGGCTGCGGCGCGACCAAGCCGACCGCCGTCGTGCAGACGATGGCGATCAGGGCCAACGGCCCGGTGATCAGCCACGCGTATTCAGTCGAGCGGGGGCCGGTGGGGCCACGACCCGCCATCCCGTGCCCCCTTACCGGCCCGCCGGTGTCACGTCATCGAGCGGTGGTCACTCAACGAGGCGCGGGCATGTTCCAGATGATGTCGGCGGTCTGGAGATCTCCGAATCCCTGGAGGTCACCGACCAGGACGCCGCTCGCGAGAACGGCGAGCGCGAAAAGCGAGCCAAGCAGCTGGCCGAGCTTTCGACGAGACATGGTTGCTCCTGCAGGGGAAGTGTCACGGGGATGGTGGAGGTTCCACGATCGTGCCACAAGGCAGGTACCCAGAAAAGCGGTGCGTGTACCGCCGGGCCGAGCGTCGGCGACGTTCCGCCGTTCGGCCCACGGGCCGCCCCGACCGAGCCCTGATCACGGGGGCTGAGTGGGCATCATGCACTTCGCACATTGCGGATTGCGACCTTCCGCGCAATTCGGGGAAGGTCCGGGAGTCCGGGCGTACCCACCTTCACCGTGGGTGACCCCCTGCCCGGGAGGAGGCCCGGCCGGACATCGACCACCATACTCGTTCTGCGCCAGCGCGCCAGGGCTGAGACGACGGACCGACAAAGCTCCGCCACGAACCCGGGTAGGAGCATTCAGGACGGCGGTCCCGTGGCTGCTATCTGCCGCAGGCTGGGCACCGCTCGCGCACCGGTACCGCCGGGGTGTCGGCCGTCGCGCCGGAACGTGCCCGGACTGCGAGCGCCCCGGTCAGAGCCGCCACGCCCGCGATGAGGACGGCGACGGCGGTTCCGGCGCCGACGCGGAAGTCCGCATGGCCGGCGCCGACCACGGGCGCGACGTTCTCGGTCAGGGGCCCCAGGGCGAGCAGTCCGACGGGGGTGAGCAGGACGAGAAGAGCCCAGATGCCCCGGGCGTCGCCGCGCAGGGACAGCACGGCCGCGGCGAGCATGGCGGCCAGCAGAAGGACCGCGCCGGTTTCCGGGAGGAACGCGCCCCCGTAGCTGAACCGGTAGAACCACGCGCCCTTCCCGGCCAGGACCCCGACTGCGACGAGAGCCGCCCCCAGTGCGACCGGCAAGGGTGCGAGGCGGTGGCGTAGCACCGTGTGGGAGGGGAGTGCCAGTGCCAGCACGCCCAGGGCCGCCTGAGGAAGCAGAACGAACAGGTACGGGCGGGGCAGCCCGAACAGGGCGGCGACGGGCACCACGGCGACGGTGGACATCAGCGCCAGTCCGATCGCGGCGCGGGCCCACCGGACCGGCCCGAGAACATGAACGACGGCGGCCAGCAGCCAGCAGGCCCAGACGACGATGCCCGTGGTGGCGAACGGCCCGAAGGCCGGCGAGCCCCACATACCCGGCGTGGTGACCACTTCGGCGGCGGCCCAGAAGCCAGCGAGAGCGGTCGCGGTGAGGTGGCTCAGAACAGCGGCGAGGCGTACGCCGGGTATGAGGTCGGCAGCGCCGGCGGCGCGCAGGCGTTCACGCCCGCCCCCGACCAGCACGTCCCCCACGTCGAGGATCGACGGCCAGCGGCGGTCGGGTGCGGCCAGGTCGAGATACGTGCCGACGATCTCGCCGCCCCGCGCCTGGCGGTACGCGGCGGGATACGCCCGCAGCAGTTGCCGGTAACGGCGTTCCAGGTCCCTCACGCCAGTCCTCCCAGGGCACGCGGGGTGACGGGCCGGGCGGCGGTACGGGCCGAGAAGGTCGGTTCCACCGGTGGTGTGTCCACGACTCGGAATGTATCGGCTACGAAGGCATTTGGCGGCGGAACCGCCACAGCCACGCATTGGAGCGTGCGGCCTGCACCCCTCGGACCGGCGCCGGGCGACAGGGAGCGCAGGGTCACCTGCTCCCGCCCTGGTCCCGTGGACAGCCGCAGCTCCTAGGGCCGTACAGTCCGGCGCCGCCGGGGAAGGCCGCAGTCCTCCCGTCGCAAATCCGCCGCTTCAAAGGAAGCAGGTGGGAAGGGAGCGAGCGGGGGTGTTCAGCCGTGTTGCTCGATGCTGACCAGCAGCTGCGTAACCCGAGTCCTGATGTCGTCGCGGACCTGGCGGACGATGTCGAGGGGTTGGCCGGCGGGGTCGGTGAGCTTCCAGTCTTCGTAGCGCTTGCCGGGGAAGACGGGGCAGGCGTCGCCGCAGCCCATGGTGATGATGACGTCGCTGGCTTCGGCCGTGTCCCAGGTGAGTTGGGCCGGCGTCTGGTCGACGATGTCGATGCCGACCTCCCGCATGGCGTCGACGGCGACGGGGTTGATCTGGTCGGCGGGTGCGCTGCCAGCGGAGCGGACCTCGATGGTGTCTCCGGCGAGGTGGCGCAGCCAGGCGGCGGCCATCTGGGAGCGGCCGGCGTTGTGGACGCAGACGAACAGGACGCTGGGTTTGTGGCTCATCGGTGATGTCCTTCCTGTCAGATGAAGATCGGGCTGCGGCGCTCGATGAGGGTGACGTCGCGCCAGGTTCCGTGGTGGCGGCCGACGCGTTCGCGGGTGCCGACGGTGCGGAAGCCGCAGGCGGTGTGCAGGGCGAGGCTGGCGGTGTTCTCGGGAAAGACGCCGGATTGGATGGTCCAGATGCCGGCCTGCTCGGTGGAGGCGATCAGGGCGTCGAGCAGGAGACGGCCGACTCCTTGGCCGCGGGCGTCGGGGTGGACGTAGACGGAGTGCTCGACCACCCCGGCGTAGACGCACCGGTCGGAGACGGCGGAGCAGGCGACCCAGCCGAGGATCCGGCCGGTGGGGTCGACGGCCACCCAGCGGTGACCGGGCAGCCGGCTGGCGGTGAACTGCTCCCAGGTGGGCGGCTCGGTCTCGAAGGTGGCGTTGCCGGTGGCGATGCCGAGCCGGTAGATGTCCAGCACGGCGTCGGCGTGCTGATCGCCCATGGCGGCGACGGTGATGCCGGTGGCGCCGGCGGGGGCGGTCATCGGTTCTCCCGGGCGAGGTGCGGCACGACGACGTTGTCGGCGGAGTCGGCGGCGTGGGGATACCAGGCGGCGAGGGCGGCGACGGCGACCAGGCCGCCGACGAGCTGGGCGGCGACGAAGCTGGGCACCGACGCCGGGGCGATGCCGGCGAAGGTGTCGGTGAACGCGCGACCGATGGTGACGGCGGGGTTGGCGAACGAGGTCGACGAGGTGAACCAGTAGGCCGCGCCGATGTAGGCGCCCACGGCGGCAGGGGCGGCGGAGGTGCGGCCGGTGTGGGCGAGGGCGAAGACCAGGACGACGAGACCGGCGGTGGCGACCACCTCGGCCAGCCACAGGTTCCCGCCGGTCCGCTCGGTACGCGACCAGGCCACGGCCGGCAGGTCGAACATCAGGCCAGCCAGCATCGCCCCCGTGATGGCTCCGCCGGTTTGGGCGGCGGCGTAGGCGGCGAGGTCTCGGGCGGTCAGGCCGGTGCCGGCGCGGCGGCCGAGCCACCAGTCGACGGCGGAGACGACCGGGTTGAAATGCGCCCCGGACACCGGCCCGAACATGAGGATCAGCGCGCCCAGGGCGAGGGCGGTGGCGATCGCGTTCTCCAGGAGTTGAAGCCCGACGTCGTTCGGAGAGAGCCGGGAGGCGGCGATCCCGGAGCCGACGACGGCGGCGACCAGCAGGGCCGTACCCGTGAACTCAGCCGATGCCCGGCGGGCCAGGGTGAGAGTCACGCGGTGGCCTGCGCGGACCCGGCGGGGAGGTCCAGCAGCGCGCCGAGCTGCCGAAATGCTTCCGGGCGGGCCCGGTACCACACCCAGGTGCCGCGACGGTCGGAGTCGACCAGGCCGGCCTCGCGCAACACCTTGAGATGGTGGGAGATGGTCGGCCCGGACAGGTCGAACGCCGGGGTCAGGTCGCAGACGCAGATCTCCGGCACGGAGGCGATCATCGACATCAGCCGCAGCCGGATCGGGTCGCCCAGCGCCTTGAACATCGGCGCGACCACCGCCGCCTGCTCGGCCTCCAAGGGGCGGACCGCGATCGGGGAGCAGCACGCCACGGCCTGGAGGTCCACCACCGGCAGCACTTGTTTCGACATGCCTCTAGGTTGACAGATCTCGAAACAGGGTGCAACGTAGGGCCTGCTTCGAAAAACATCTAGGCAAGGGCGAAGTGATGCTCAAGCTGTTCTCCCGTCGTCGCAACACCCGCGTTCGAGACGTGACGCTCTGCGAGCCGTGCGGGCAGGTCTGCACTGCGGACTGCCACGCCGACGCCCGTTACGAGCGCACCCGTACCACCGCTCTCACCAGCCACCACATCCGCTGAATCCGTCAGGAGGGGAACCATGTCCCGCGTCCAGCTCGCCCTGCGTGTATCCGACCTCGAAGGCTCCATCGCCTTCTACTCGAAGCTGTTCGACACCGAGCCGGCCAAACGACGCCCCGGCTACGCCAACTTCGCCATCGAGAACCCGCCGCTGAAGCTCGTGCTCCTGGAGGGCGAGGCCGACCAGCCCACCGTGATGGACCACCTGGGCGTCGAGGTGTTCAGCACCGACGAGGTCAACGCCGCCACCAGGCGCCTCACCGACTCCGGCCTGATCACCCTGGAGGAGAACAGCACCGAATGCTGCTACGCCCTCCAGGACAAGGTCTGGGTACGCGGCCCCGGCAACGAGCCCTGGGAGGTCTACACCGTCAAGGCCGACTCCGACCAACTGGACAAGGTCACCGAAAGCGCGTGCTGCACCCCCGCCACCGACAGGGAAACGGCCACCACCGGAGCCCAGGCAAACTGCTGCTGACCGCTGCGAATCCGCGCCCGCCCTCGAGTCAGAGGGTGGGCGCGATTGCGCCGGGCGGCCTCGGTCCGCAGAACGCTTGGTGCATCCACTCGGCGGCGGATATCTCGGAGACAACTCCGGCTTGGCAGCGGACCGTGTACCGATGCACAGCGAGAATGCCCTCACCCGCCTTCAAAACGCCGCCATCCTCTGGAGCGTCGGATCGAGTACGGCGGCCGACGTAATCCAGGCAGCCTGTGACTGCCTCGTTGCGGGCGTAGACAGTCCAACCCTTAACATCCTGGCGGGCGTTTCGCCGGCCCGAGGCAGCGAGAATGAGGAGTTGCGCCGTTGGCTCGAAGGCGCACTCGTGGAACTTTCCCTGACCTACTACCGGGAGGGAAGCCGAGAGGGTGAAGAGGAAGCCCTCCGGATCATGGCCCGCCGACTGCTCGCACAGACCGTCACGCCTCGCGATCTGTCGTCCTGGGCATACCGGTTCATCACCTATGACGGCACTCCCCTGGCAGCCGATCTGATCGCTCTCGAGAGCGCCTACGACTACGTCGACTCCGTCTACAACGGGCACCCGTACACCGGTACAACGACTGCGGACCTCGACGCAGACGTCATCGCAGAAGCTCGGCGTTTGATCGGCGACGCCACAGCCGAGAGCAGCTGAACCACTGACGTTCATCCGAGGGCGTCGCCGATCTTGTCGTTCATGGTGTGGTCTCCCCCCTTGGATCCCTGGCCCGGCAAGCTTCGTCCGAGGTAGCGCCATGCGGGCCGCCCGCGACCCCGGCTGAGGGTTGGCAGTCGGGGTCGGGGCGTCAGGGGCCAGGACGGGCAGGGTCGGAGCCGTCATCGGTTCACTCCCGCCTTGAGCCGGATGCGGTGGTGCCGGTCGCTGGTCCGCCGGTACTGTCCGGGCTCACCATGAACCCGAAACGGCGGAGTCGAGATGAACAGCGGTGGCGGAACGACGGTGCTGTGGCGCCCGACCGGACCGGAAGAACTCGGCCTCGTTCGCGACTCGGGATGGCGAAAGTGGCCGCCGCGACTGCCGGACCAGCCGATCTTCTACCCGGTCCTCAACGAGGACTACGCGGTCATGATCGCCCGAGACTGGAACGTGCCCGCTTCCGGCGTCGGGTACGTGACCCGCTTCCACGTCGAGACGGACTTTCTCAGCCGCTATCCGGTGCGGCAGGCCGGTGGTGACACCATCCTGGAGCTGTGGGTGCCAGCCGAGGAGCTAGACAAGTTCAACGCGCACATCGTCGGGCTGATCGAGGTCGTGCACGAGTTCCCGTAGCCGAACGACGGCATGTATGGCCGTCATCGGATGATCCCGACGGCCTAGGGCCGCTTGGGCTGTACGACGGGAGGCAGAACCCGCAGCCGGGGCTGGGGCGGACCGCCGCGGCGGGCACGGTCCGCTCAGCCGATCGCTGCGAGGGCGGGGGTGAGCCGGCCGGCGGCAAGCCGCGGACCGCCGCCCCCAAGAGCGGCACGATCACGGCCAGGCGGTACGGAAACCGAACGGATCGGCGTGGTCGGCGCTCAGGGCTTCCGACTGCCGCCCGAGTCCAACCTCGGGACTGACTTGCACCCGGCACATCTCCTGCGGCTAACTACCCCCAGCGCGGTGCCCTCATCCGGTCGTCACACGCACGACCCGCGCCAACCCCATAGGTACCAACAGCACCAGCAGTCACATCCTCAGCGGTGCTTTCTAAAGAATGATCGGCCCGTCCACGATCTGCCCAGAACGAGTCGTAGACGGCTGGAGCAGTCGGACTCCGCTAGATCAACGACAACGGCCCCCGATCAGCATTCCTGCTGGTCAGGGGCCGTTGGTGCTCCTGGTGGCGGGTAGAGGATTCGAACCTCTGTAGCTTTCGCGACGGATTTACAGAGAGCGCGGGATCTTGGGCGCCACACCGCCCGTGACCAGGCATTTCCTAGCGTATGAGCCGGGCCTAAGGCTCATGTTCCCGTATCGTTCCCGCAGCGGGAAGGCCGGTTCAGCTTAGACTGCCGCCATGGCCTACTTGCCCGACACACACCGCGTTCCAGTGATCCGCGCGGACTTCAGCGACGATGCGCTCTGGGCCCAACTTAAAGAGGACATCTCCCAGGACACAGGAAAGGGCTTCAGAGCCAACGTCGAGTTTGTCGAGGATCCGAGGCTGGCTGGCCTCGATGTGCCGGCGCTGGTCCGCGCTTTTCCCCGCACCTACCCCCACGAGTACAAGCATGCGGTGGTGTTCGTCGTCGACGCGGTGACCGTCTCATCGCCGGAACATCCCATCCTCGCCATTAACCTCAGCGAGCTGGACGCTCCGACGGAGCCGTTCCGGGTCGTGCCCAAAGAGCTGCACTCCATCGAGACCAACCTGCTGATTTCCAACGTGGACTTTTCCGACTTCGCAAGGGCAGCGCACCGCAGCGGCGGTGTCTACCGGGGCTGAGCCACATACAGCACGGCAGGGGTTCTCCACACGCCGCGAGGCACGCCTCACCGCCACTGGTCACCCAGCGCGTCACCGATGCGGTCGTTCACCCCGTCCTCTCCCCCGTCGATGCAGTTCGCGTACACCCGCAGCAGGACGGCGACGCTGTGCCCCAGGCGGCGGGCTACCTCGGTCGCCGGGACACCTGCGTTGAGCCAGAGCGAGGCGGCAGCGTGGCGCAGGTCGTACGGCCGGCGGGCGAGCGGTGAGGCGACCTGCGCCGGGGTGAGCGCATTCTCGCGGGCGAACTTCCACCAGCGGTCATAGACCGACTCGGACAGCGGACCACCGTGCAGGCCCCGGAACAGTCGACCGTCAGGAGCAGTTCCATGGTCGGTGATGTACCGATGCAGCAGCGCGACGAGCTGCGGCGGGATCGGTACGACGCGGGTGTCCTTACGTGCCCGGTGTTTGAGGCCGCGCCGCTCGTGTGTCTGACCATCGTCAGTCCAGGCCGAGTCAGCGCGGGGAGCAGTGCCGGCCAGGGTGATCCGACCCCAGCCGTATTCGATCTTCTCGTGTCGACACGCGCCGGTTGCTGGCGCTGTCACGTCCGACAGCTCCACGCCGCAGGCGAGGCAGCGGCCGGGAAGCTCGCAGTCAGGATGACGCAGGTCGGCTGCCTCAGACGGGCGAGTGCCGGCGTAGTAGAGGCAGCCGAAGAAGGCGGTCACCCGGTCGGCCCGCTTGCCGAGCGCGGTTGAGGTACTACGCCGCATTGGCGCTGCCGGCGACCACGGCATCACGCGGGCGGTAGAGGACGCGCTCTGTGCAGCCGAGCGCCAGGCCGTCGAGAGTGCCGAACCGACGCCGTACGGCCGAGAGGTCATCGTGGCTGCCTGGCAGGTCGGGATGTCGGTGGCAGTGGTAAGCAACAACTCGGCCGGTGCAATGAGCGCTTACCTCACGGCGCACCGGCTCGCCGGGTACATCTCCCCAGTGGTCGGCCGGGCGTACGCCGACCCCGCTTGTATGAAGCCCAACCCTGAACCGATCCTGCACGCCGTGTACGCCGTAGGTGAGCCGCCGAGCCGGTGCGTGCTGGTTGGCGACTCGCTCACGGACATCGACGGAGCACGCGCGGCCGGAGTGCGAGTGATCGGGTACGCGAACCGTCCAGCCAAGGTCGAGAGGTTCCGAGCAGCCGGAGCCGATGTAGTGGTCACCAGCATGCGGAAGATTGCTGACGTTTTGGTCGAGCGAATGGACGCCTGAGGTCGGGGGGGGTGTCCCTATGGGTTTCGTCAAGCGGGGACGGGGCTGGTGGGGCGTGGTTGGTAGGGGATCTTGTTGCGGAGCATGGCGTAGAGGACGTCGCAGCGGCGTCGGGCGAGGCAGATGAGGGCGGCGTTGTGGCGTTTGCCTTCGGCGCGTTTGCGGTCGTAGTAGGCGCGGCTGACGGGGTCGGCGAGGGCGGCGAACGCGGCGAGGAAGAAGGCTCGTTTGAGGTTCTTGTTGCCGCCTCGGGGTGGATGTTCGCTGCGGATGCTGCTGCCGGATCGTCGGGTGACGGGTGCCAGGCCGGCGTAGGCGGCGAGGTGGCCGGGGGTGGGGAAGGCGGTGCCGTCGCCGACTTCGAGCAGGATCCGGGCGGCGGTCCTGACACCGATGCCGGGCATCGAGGTCAGGACCGAGGCGAGAGGGTGCGCATCGAGGATCCTCTCGACCTCGCCTGCGACCTGGTCACGTTGTCGCAGGGCATCTCGGAGGCTGTCAGCCAGGCGGGGCAAGATCGTCTCCGCGGCCTGGGTGCCGGGGACGGTGACGGTCTGCTCGTCGAGCGCGTTCATGATCTGCTCGACGAGGCGTTCACCCATGCGTGGGCGTGAGGCTCGGCGACGGACAGCAGTTTGCGACGTCCGGCCTTGCGTAGCCCGACCGGTCCCCCGCAGCGCGTCAGCAGTTCCAGCACGGCCTTGTGCTGCACTTTCGGGCCGAGAACCCGTTCCAGGGCGGGGTGGATCTGAGTGAGCAAGCCACGGATCCGGTTGGACACCCGGGTGGCTTCGCCAGCGAGGTCGTCGTCGAAGCCGACCAGGACCTCCAGCTCCGCCAGCGCTTCGTCGCCGACATCGACCCGGCGCAGCGTGTGCGGAAGGGTGCGAGCGGCGTCAGCGATCACGTAGGCGTCGCGGGCATCGGTTTTCGCCGCACCGGGGTGCAGGTCAGCGATGCGGCGCATCGCCAGGCCGGGCAGGTAGGCCACCTGATGACCGCAAGCCCGAGCCACCGCGACCGGCAGGGCGCCGATCGAGGCCGGCTGGTCGACCACCACCAGAATCCGGCTGTGGCGGGCGAGCTTGTCGAACAGCTGCCGCAGCCGGGCCTCCGTGTTCGGCAACGCCGCGTCGTGCAGCCGCTTGCCGTCCGGAGCCAACCCGACCGCGTGATGGCCTTCCTTGCCGACGTCCAAGCCGAGGAAGACGCCGTACCCGCCGTGCACCAGACTCGCCTCCACGCATCGATCCCGTGGCCTCGGCCGCTGGTCCAGGCGTCGGACTGCCGGCAGCCACGTTACGAAGAGACCAACCCCGCAAGGGGGGCGGCCGTGTCCCTATCAGCGGTCCGCCGACGCCACCCGACCCGGCGACAACACCCCCCGGATCATCAACGACAGGGGCAGTAAGTCATACCGGGCCGGGCGACCGAGGAGTCCCCGGCTGGGGACGATCAAAAAGGTAACGGGGAGGGGGGAGTACAACCTTTCGCCCTTGTTAGTTTCCGCCGCCTCCACCACCGCCGGCCCCATCACCCAAGGCGCCGTTCTCAAAGATGGCGTTAGAGTGCCGATCCGGCACACCGTGGCCCCGCTCGAAGATGTCCCGGTTCGGGCGGAGTGAATTCCTGCGTATTGACCGCGCAGCCCGCACCGCGTCTCGGCGCTGCTGTTCCCTTGTGCGCGGTCTGCCACGCCGAGAGCGCCGGAGCCACGCCATTGAGGCCAACGCAACGACGGTAGCGATCGCGAGGACTATCCATCCATACCTCGGCATGGACCAATGCTATGAACTGGTCGCCAGCGACTTGACCTATGGCCGAAGCGTAGTGTGTTCAGACTTTCTTTACTTGGTCAAGGGCGGGCCGCAAGCGGCCCGCCGCCGCGTCAGCGCCGGGCCGCGCATGCGGCCTGGCGGCCGGTCACGTCCCGGCGCACGCGGCGGGGTTTTGGAGGGGCGCGGAACGGCTGCGTGCCATGCCGGCCCGGCGCGATACACCACCAGGAGCAGGGCGTGTCAGCGCAGGGCCCCGGCAAAGTCGTCAGGTGATGCCGAGTAGTGCCAGGGGGCGGGTGCTGTCGCGGGCGTGATGCCGGTTGGCGGCGGCGATGTTGGTGGCTCCGCTCAGGCGTAGGGCGCGCGGCGTTGTGTAAAGCGGCCATGATCTCGGGTCCGGTGCCGGTGCGGATCTGGCTGCGGTCTTCGTCGTAGGTGACGTCGCGGACCCAGTGGACCTTGTTCTCGATCGACCAGTGTCCGCGGATCCAGCCGGCCAGTTGTGTCGGTTTCGCCTGGTGGATGCGGAGATCGGTGATGGCGTAGACGGTTTCGGTGGTGAAGCGTTTCGGCTGGTCCAGGCGGCGTCTGCGGCGGCGGATCTGGATGGCTTGGGCGGCGTGCGGGAAGTCGATGCCGGTGGAGATCGTCAGGATCTTCATGCTGCGGATTTCGCGGCGGCCGTGTCCGCGGTCGGTGTCGCGGGTGGCGTCGGGACGGCCGGCCAGGGCAGTGCGGTGAGCTGGGTGTGCAGGTGGGGTTGGTTGCCTTTGACGGTCAGGTTCCAGTGCGCGCCGCGTTCGACGAGGTAGGTGACGTGCTCGCGTTGGCAGTGCAGGGCGTCGGCGGTGATCACGGTGTCGCGCAGGTCGCTGATGTGGTCGAGCAGCGGTGCGAACCGGGTGATCTCGTTGGTCTTGCCGTCGACGTCGATGCTGGCCAGGACCACACCAGTGGCCTGGTCGCAGGCGGTCATCACATGCCGGGCAGGGGTGTCGGTGGTGCGGGAGCCGCGCAGGGTCTTGCCGTCGACGGCGATCGCCGCGGGGTCGTTGAGCCGGCGACGGTGGCCCGGCCGGCGAGCCAGACACTGATCGCCGCGGTCAGTAGTTGCGGGTCCATGGCCTGCAACAGCCGACGGATCATCGCCTCTGATGGGCGCCGGTCGGCAGTCATGCCCAAGGCGACAGCGGTTGCCGCCGGCACGTCGGCGACCCATTCGGCGATCGCCGTGTACGAGCGGTAGCCGGCGACCACCGCACACACGGCTGCGGTGACCACGACCGTCAGCCGGTGCCGGACACCTCGCCTGGCGCGTGGATCAGGCAGACCAGCGAGCGCTTCGGGCAGCCCACCAGCGGTTTCGGCAACGGTCAGAGCCGGTGCGCAGGACAGGGACGAGATCAGCGATGATGGCAGCGCGGGCATGACTCACTTCGGGCGATCAGCATGGCGTAGAGAACCTTGATGATCTTCTGAGCCGGTCATGCCCGTCATGCTGCCACCACCAACGGCGCTTCTACTCCAAGCCTCACAAGTCAGACACCGTCACGACTTTGCCGGGGCCCTGGTGGCCACCCGCTTCGACAAACTCGCCGTGCGCTACGAAGCCACCGTGCACATCGTCGCCATCAGCGAGTGGCGGTGACCGACTTCGACACAGGCCCTAGCGCAGTTCAGCGCGGAGCTGGTCCTGGACCCGCTCGGGCACATGCCGCTGGAGGTCGGCGACGACGAGATCATCGACCGGATCCTTGCGTGCCAGCCGCTCGCCGGCCGCCCCATCACCCTGATCACTTACGACACGCACATGTCGACGAAGGCCCGCGCCCACGGTATTCCCGTGATCAGCCAGAACAGCCCGAGTCGCCGGTCAAGGCGAAGCCCGGCAAGTAGACCCGAACACGAGGGGCCCGCAGCGCGTGCTGCGGGTCCCTTGCTGTGCAGCGAGGTAGGGGGATCCCCGGGGGCCACTGTCCTTCCGGACGGCGGCCCCTGATCGTGCTGCGTCAGAAGATCCGGACCCAGTCGCCGCAGCTGCTCCCGGCGCACTCGTATCCATAGATGCTGGTGACGTTGGAGGCGAAACTGAAGGTCTTGGTGATGGTCGAGTCCGCCCCGGCGCTGTTGTCCACCCACTCGAACCGTACGCCGGCGTCGCTGTAGTTGGCCCCGAGGTAGGCCCCGGCATTCACGCCGTTCGCAGCGGTGTCCTTGACGTGCACCGTCAGGTACAGGCGACCGTCGGAGCCCCACCACCAGTCGCCGTGCACCCAGGCACCCACGACGTCCCCCCGCGAGTTGCTCAGGCTCCAACTGGTCGCCGCCTGCGCGGGTGCCGGAGCAACAGCCACCGCGCCGAGCATCGTGGCGACCCCGACCGCCACGGCGGTAAAAAACCGACGAACCCTCATGTCAAACCTCCAGCTGGATCACTTTTAGAGACGTAACACTCCTCCAACGTCGCGCCGTACGCGTCAAACGACGAGTTGACCTTCAACTGAAACCCCTGCGGTATCGGGACCACGGCGACTACCTCTGTGGGTGTAGGCCAGCCTGTCGGCGACTCCAGCGGTGCACGGCCAGCGGCACGGCGGTCGCGGTGCGCGGCGCCGGACCTGAGGGGCCCCGGCTCGATCGCTGACGGCCAGCCCTACCCCATCGTCGGGACCTACCTTCTGGTGGCGCCTGGCAGGCTGAGGGGCCGTGATCGAGGTGGGCATGGTGTCACGCCAGAAGAAATCTGGGTGTGCCGCACACCCGAAATCCTGGGCGGTGCCATCTCGGCCATGTGGGTCGCAGGCATGCCGTACGCCGGTCCGCGTATCCGGATCTGCCGAGCTCAGTGGACGTCAAGACGATGCCGGGCACTATCCGCCGGGTCATCGCACCGACTGCCTGGCTGGGCATCGGCACCGTCACGATCGTCGTCCCACGGCTCAAGGTCCCACTCACCTTCAAGTCGGCCGCAGGGCGTACACCGCCGACCAGGACCCGTACTGCGGTGGCACGTCCATGGCAGCGCGGGCATGACTCACTTCGGGCGATCAGCATGGCGTAGAGAACCTTGATGATCTTCTGAGCCGGTCATGCCCGTCTTGCTGCCACCACCAACGGCGCTTCTACTCCAAGCCTCACAAGTCAGACACCGTCACGACTTTGCCGGGGCCCTGCGTGTCAGCGCGCGTCAGGCTCGACCGGATGCGCCGGGCAGTGGGCGGGATGGGTGCGCGGGGGTCGGGCTGGCAGCGTGCGTTTCCGGCCGTCTGTGGTTCAGCTTTGAAGACCGTGAGGCGTGGTCACCCCGGTTGCCGTCTTGCGGTAACTCCTCGCCCTGAGCGGGATGGCGCCGGGCCCGTCGTGGTCGTCATTCGGTGGCTGGGCTTGGCCGAGGTGGGATCTGGCGAGCGGTTGACCGGTGGGGGCGGACGAGTCGCGCGGCAGGTCGGGACGTGCCTCCGGCGGGGGCCTCGGGCTCCGGGATGGCGAGGAGAGGCTAGGGGGCGCGGTGGGAGGGTGGTTGAGGAGAACCATCCCGTCACCGTCGTCCCAGGCGGAGCCGAGCAGATTCGCCCTCCTGGTCCAAGGTCGTTCAGTCGTGGAGTGCTCCACCTTGGTCCAGGAGGGCTGACCCGCTCCACGGGGTGTGGGACGACGGTGACGGGATGGCGGGAGGTAGCGCAGGGTGCGCTACGTCGAGCGACGGACAGCGCGTAGGCCGGCCAGCCGGACGAAGACCTCGCGCTTGTCGACGGCGTTGCCCAGCTCGTCGAGCTGATAGCCCGTCAGCCACACCCACCCCTGATAGGTCGGCTTCGGGCACACCGAGATCACCCGGAACACGAACCGCGGCTGCCGTGCGAACTGCACCGAGGCATCCCGGCCGATCCAGAACTCATCACCAGGTCTGGGTGAGCCAGGTTGCTGCCTGGCCGAGGTACGGCCGTGCGGTCCGGCAGGCATGAAGGCCCTTCCTGCTCGACGGGTGGCCCTACCCGGCCGAGTCGGAGGTGCCCCGGCCGGGCAGGGATGCCGCCGCACCGGGGCGAGTTCGGGTCTCTACGACCAGCACAGCGGGTAACCGCACCGTACCAACGCTGGTCTTCATACGTCTAGGTACGTAGAAGGTCGAGGGCGATCATCCGGGAACTTCTAGCGTCGAGTTATGGAGATCGACCCGGAGGCCCGCATTGACCACGGGGCGCCGCTGCCGCCGTATCGGCAACTGGCCGGCATCCTTGCCGCCCGGATCGAGCGTGGCGACTGGCAGCCCAACCGGGCGATCCCGTCCGAGTCTCAGTTGGTGCAGGAGTACGGCCTCGCGCGGGCGACCGTACGGCGAGCGATCGCGGTACTGGTCGACCAGGGCGTGTTGTTCGTGGTGCCGCAGCGGGGGACCTTCGTGAAGCCGACGACCAAGGCGTAGCTGATCGCCCTGTCGCCCTGGGTGCCAACCGTCAGCACCGGTCCGGCCGGATGTAGTCGCCACACCAAGCCGGAGCCGTGACCGTCCAGACCCGCCACCCGCCCCGATCTTCTCGGACCTCGAAGCGCCACGGATGCCTGCTACTCGACTGCGATAGCTGGTCGTGCCACCAAACCGCGTAGACCTCGGTGACCACCAGGGCGACACCGTCGCGGACGTGGTCGACCTGCAACGGACCTGATTCGAGTTTGCTGCGGGTTGGTCGATCTCGACATCTGTCCCCGGTATGCACGCCACTGGTGGATCAGTTCGTCACGGCGGTCGGCGGCAAGCACTCGACGCAGCCCGCCATCATCCCCACTACTCAACCGCAGAAGGTAGACAACCGCCGCAGCATCCGGGGTCTGCTCTCCCCGCTCTGCCTCTACCTGGACCCTCACCGCCCACGCCGCAGGCACGGCTAACGCACCCGTACATGCAATGACGACAAGAGACAAAAGAATCCACGGCCAGTGCTTCGCCGAAAGGGTCCCCCGCCTCACGTCGATCACCCTAGCCAACTTGATCAAGGTGCTCGTCGGTGGTGCAGGCCGGAGCGACAAAGGCACTCCCCCTTGTCGCCCTGGCTCTGGCCCGCATCACGGAGGTGGGATCGGCGGCAGGCGGGGCGGGGGTTTACCGGCGCAGAGTGGTTCAACCACAGGCACCAGCGATCATGCCAGCAGGAGCCCGTATGCAAAAGCGCCGACGGCGTTTCCGCTATCGGCGCTTTCAGGCAGCCCGCCGAAAGGCTATGTGGCCAAGGGCGGAGTCGAACCAACGACCTTCAGGTCTTCGTCAAGGCACTGCCGGCGCCGGTGTGACAGGTCAGCATGGTGGTGTCCGCCAGGGTGGCAATGCGGGTCAGTGTGCACGGTCGCGGAAATCAGCCTGGGTACGGCGTGGGTGAGTTGGTGTTCAGCGTCGGCGGCGATCTCGTGCGCGGCGACGAGGCTGAGGTGGGTGTCCACGACGAGTTCGGCTTCGGCATGGAGACGGTGGCCGATCCAGCGGAGCCGGACCGCGGTGACGTCGCGGACGCCGTCGACGGCGCGCAGCGTGGTTTCGGCCTGGTCGACGAGTTCAGGGTCGACGGCGTCCATGAGCCGCCGGTAGACCTCGCGGGCGGCGTCCTTGAGAACGAAGGCGATGGCTACGGCGATGGCCAGGCCGACGACGGGGTCGGCCCAGCGCCAGCCGAGTGCTGCGCCGCCAGCAGCGGCGAGGACGGCGAGGGAGGTGTAGCCGTCGGTACGGGCGTGCAGGCCATCGGCGACCAGTGCGGCGGAGCCAATGCGCCGGCCGACCCGGATGCGGTAGCGCGCGACCAGCTCGTTGCCGACGAAGCCGACGAAGCCGGCGGCGGCCACCCAGGGCAGGTGGGTCACCTCGGCCGGATGCAGCAACCGGGCGACAGCGGTCCAGGCGGCGGCGACGGCGGACGCGGCGATGACCGCGACGATGATGATCCCGGCGATGTCTTCGGCACGACCGTAGCCGTAGGTGTAGGCGCGGGTGGCGGCACGCCGACCCAGCAGGAAAGCGATGGCGAGGGGCACGGCGGTCAGAGCGTCGGCGACGTTGTGCAGGGTGTCACCGAGTAGAGCGACCGAGCCGGACAGCACGACGATGACGGCTTGAGCAACGGCGGTGATCCCAAGGCCGACAAGCGAGATCCATAGGGCGCGCAGGCCCTCGCGGGAAGACTCCAACGCCGGGTCGATTTTTGCTCGGGAGTCGTGCGAATGAGGGACCACCGCATGGGTCAGCCGATGCCACCGGGCGGCGAGCCGGCCCCCATGGTGATGGTGATGGTCATGATCGTGTGGGAGGTCGTGGTCCTGGCCGTGCTCGTGATCGCCCGAATGGTCGTGGCCCTGGTCATGACCGTGCTCGTGGTCGTGGTCTTTCACGGCGTCTCCCAACGTCCCTGATGGCATGACGGTCGGTATCCCCGACGCCGGCGATAATATGTGCTCATGTACGCACGCGACAATGATGCAGGTGCCAATGACCTGCAACAACGCCTACCTTTTGATAGCCACGTTGAGGCAGCAACCGAGATGTTGCGGATGCTCGCGGACGGCACACGGCTGCGGTTGATGTGGCTGCTCGTCCATAACGAACATGACGTCACCGCATTGGTGGAGGCACTGGGAGTGGCGCGGCCTGCGGTGTCACAGCACCTGGGCAAGCTACGGCTGGCAGGACTTGTCACGGTGCGGCGCGACGGCCGACGCGCTTTGTACAGCGCCCGAGGAGGCCACGTACGTCGGCTCGTGACTGAGGTCATGCACGCCGCGTCACACCGGGTGGCAGGCATCCCCGAGCACGATTGACCGCCGCGGAGCAGCATGGAACTACTTGATGGGCTTGGAGCGGGGATCGGCGAACCACCCTTGGGTGAACGTGCGTACCGCGGCGACGTCGACGGGGGCAGTTCCCGCAGCGGTCCTGGCAACCCGAAGGGAAATCCGGGCTAGTCGTCGCGTTGCGAGGGTCGCTACGCAAGATCATCTGTTCCCGTCATGTTCCCACGGGCATCCACAGGGCGCCGGATCGGGCTGGACTCCGCTGGACTGAAAGAGAACGGCCCCGGAACGCGTTTCCGCAGTTCACGGGGCCGTTCTTGCACCTGGTGGCGGGTAGAGGATTCGAACCTCTGTAGCTTTCGCGACGGATTTACAGTCCGCTCCCATTGGCCGCTCGGGCAACCCGCCAGGGCACCCCACCGCGTCGTAACGCGGCAGCGGAAGCAAGGATAGCGGCTCACCCCGGCCTCGGCGCAACCGGGTACCGTCAGGGGGTCGTACCGCTGGTCAGCGGGACGAAGGACCACAGACCGCCGGACAGCAGGAGCATGAGCATGGCAGCGAACCCGTCGTTCGACATCGTGAGCAAGGTCGACCGCCAGGAGGTCGACAACGCTCTCCGTCAGGCGGAGAAGGAGCTCGCGACGCGGTTCGACTTCCGGGGCACCGGCGCCGAGATCTCCTGGTCGGGCGAGGAGGCGATCAGCCTCCAGGCGGAGACCGAGGAGCGGGTGCGGGCGGCGCTGGAGGTCTTCAAGGAGAAGGTGATCAAGCGGAACATCTCGCTGAAGTCGCTGGACGCCGGTGACCCGCGCCCGTCCGGCAAGATCTTCAAGATCGACTGCAAGGTGATCCAGGGCATCGACTCGGACAAGGCCAAGGCGATCAGCAAGAAGATCCGCGACGAGGGCCCGAAGGGCGTCCAGGCCCAGATCCAGGGCGACCAGCTTCGCGTCACCGGCAAGAAGAGGGACGACCTCCAGGCCGTCATCGCGCTGCTCAAGGGCGAGGACTTCGGCGTCGCCCTCCAGTTCACCAACTACCGCTGACGATGTCCGGTCGGCCCCGCCGAGGTGGGGCCGACCGGGCCAGAACCCGTAGGCGTCAGGCTGGCAGCAGCTCCTCGGTGCGTACCGCCGTGGCCTCCGCGCGGGAGATGGGCCCGGCGGGCAGGGCCGCGACCCCGGCCCCGACGGCGACCGCGGCCCCGGCGAAGACGAACGCCCAGGGCACCCCGCCGGCGTGGTCGACGATCAGGCCGGCCACCGCGCCGCCGGCGGCGCTGGCCCCCACCGACATGGTCACCACCCAGGTGTACGCCTCGTTCAGCATGCTGGTCGGGGAGATCCGGCCGACCAGGGTGTTCTCCAGGGTGAGCGCGGGCGCGATCATGGCGCCCCCGATCACCAGGGCGGTGCCCAGCGCCACCGGCGTGGGCATCACCGCGAAGACGGCGAAGCTGGCGGCCACGCCACCGAGCAGCAGCGAGAACTGCCGGGTCATGTTCCGGGCCGGCTTGCGGACGCCGAACCAGAAACCGCCCACGGCGCTGCCGACGCCCCAGACGGCCAGCAGCACCCCGGCCAGGCTGTCGGGGTCGTCGGACGTGTAGGCGGTGGCGAACGCCGGCACGGTCACGCCGGCCGCGCCGAAGGCGATGCCCAGGCTGGCGACGCAGAGCAGCAGCGCCGGGAAGCCGGGCACGCGCAGCGGGCCGAGCCCTCTGGTCTGGTGTTCGCGCGGGTGCGGCTGCCAGCCGCGCATGACCCGGCCGAGGGCCACCGCGAGGGTGCCGACCAGGGTCACCACGGCCGAACCGACCAGGGCGGCACCGGCGTCGGCGAACAGGATGAAGCCGGCGACCAGCAGCGGACCGAGCACGAAGACGATCTCGAAGAGCGTGGTCTCGGCGGCGAGGGCGGTGTTGCGCAGGTGCCACCGGCCGGACGACGGCGAGGTGAGGTCGTTCCAGGCGCCCCGGATCGCGGCGGTCAGCGGCGGGTAGGTGGCCCCGGCGACCCCGGAGGCCACGAAGACCAGCGTCAGGCTGCCGGCGTCGGAGCGGGCGGACCAGAGCAGGCCGAGCAGGGCGAACGGGTGGGCGATCGCGGTGCCGACGAGCACCGGGGTGGGACCGATCCGGTCGGCGATCCGGCCGGCCACGGGGCTGAGCGCGGCGCCGGAGAGGGCGTAGATGCCCCCGGCGACGGCCGCCAGCGAGTAGCGGCCGGTGACCTGCTCGACGACCAGCAGCAGCGCCAGCGGCGTCATGCCGATCCCGAGCCGGCCGACGATGCCGGTGAGCAGCAGCATCGGCGCTCCGGGGATCCGCCAGACGCCCAGGTACTGGCGCAGTGCGGCCACGGTCGACCTCCAGGGGATGTAACGAGCGGGGAACCTTTCGACCCTAACGCCGCCGGAGGCGTGGAAGGAACGGTTAACGCGCTCACACGGCGTTCCGCCCGTGTCCGGCGGACCGGACACGGGCGGAAAGGTGATCAGCGCCTCAGCGCTGGAACTGCACGGGGCCGCTGTTCGCGGCCATCCGCTCCAGCCGCGCGACCCGCTCCTCCATCTTCGGGTGGGTGGAGAAGAGCGCCGCCACGCCGCCGCCCTTGAACGGGTTGGCGATCATCAGGTGGGCGGTGCTGGTGAGCTGCCCCTGGGCCGGCAGCGGCCGACGCTGGGCACCCATGTGGATCTTCCGCAGGGCGCTGGCCAGGGCCAGCGGGTCCTTCGTGAGCGTGGCCCCGGAGGCGTCCGCCTGGAACTCCCGGCTGCGGCTGATCGCCAGCTGGATGACGGTGGCCGCGATCGGCCCCAGGATGATGGTGAGCAGCAGCACGGCCGGGTTCGGGGAGTCCTCGTCGTCGCCCCCGCCCAGCGGGATGAACCAGGCGATGTTCGCCAGCATGGTGATGATGCCGGCCAGACCGGCCGCCACGCTGGAGATGAGGATGTCCCGGTTGTAGACGTGCGACAGCTCGTGCCCGATCACGCCCCGCAGTTCCCGGTAGTCGAGGATCTCGGTGATCCCCTGGGTCACGCAGACGGCCGCGTGCTGCGGGTTCCGCCCGGTGGCGAACGCGTTGGGCTGCGACGTCGGGCTCACGTAGAGGCGCGGCATCGGCTGCCCGGCCTCGGTGGCCAGTTCGCGGACCATCCGGTACAGCTCGGGGAACTGTGCCTCGCTGACCGGTTGCGCCCGCATCGAGCGCAGCGCGAGCTTGTCGGAGTAGAAGTAGGTGACGCCGTTCATGAGCAGCGAGACGACGACGGCGATGACCAGGCCGCCACTGCCGCCGAACCAGTAGCCCACCGCCAGGATCAGCGAGGTGAGCAGGCCGAGCAGCGCGGCGGTCTTCAGACGGTTGTGGTGCACGATCACTCCTTCGGTGCAGCACGGATCGCTCGGGATCCGCTGACCGGTGCAACAACCCGGTACCCGTCAACCATCCGTCTCATGGCTGTGAGTTGCCTGAGATGTCCGAAGTGCCCGTCGGGACTGAAGCCCCGGAAGACGGGAAGACCGTCCGACGCGAACCGCCGCGTCAGCGGGCGGCGACGTCGAGCACGAGCTGCGGGGCGAAGCCGAGCACCAGCGCCGCCGCCGTCGCCACGGCCAGCACCACGCCGACCGTCCGGGCCCGCACGGGGGCCACGTGGGCCACGGTCGAGATGCCGCCGGCGGCGGCGCCCACCGGAACGGCCGGCCCCTCGGCCGGCGCGGCCCACAGGGCGGCGGTGAGACGCAGGTAGTAGGCCAGGCCGATCACCGCGTTCACGGCCACCACCACGGCCAGCCAGCCCGCGCCGCCGTCCAGCAGCGAACGGACCACGGTCACCTTCGCGAAGAGCCCGGCCAGGCCCGGCGGCAGGCCGGCGAGCCCGATCAGCGCCAGCCCGAGCGCCGCCGCCCGCCACGGGTGGCGCCGGGCCGCCCCGCGCAGGTCGTCGACCGTGCCGCCGTCCGCGCCCGCCGGGCGCAACGCCACCACGGCCGCGAAGGCCGCCAGTTCCAGCACCACGAAGAAGACGGCGTACGCCACGGCGGCCGCGTACGCGGCGGTGCGGGCGTCGGCGGTGCGCCCGGCGGCCAGCGCCAGCGCGCCGAGCGGGGCGAGGATGTAGCCGGCCTGGGCGACCGAGGACCAGGCGAGCAGCCGGACCGTACGCCGCTGGCGCAGCGCCACCAGGTTGCCGACGGTCATCGTCAGCACCGCGAGCAGGGCGAGCACCGGGCCGGTCACGTCGGCGGGCAGCGCGTGCTGCACCACGGCGAGCAGGGCCACCACGCCGCCCAGCTTGGAGGCGGTGGACAGGTACGCCGCCACCGGCAGGGGCGCGCCGTCGTAGGCGGCCGGCGCCCAGGCGTGGAACGGCACCGCCGCCACCTTGAACGCCAGCCCCAGCACCACCAGCGCCACGGCGGCGGTGGTCAGGGGCAGGTCGAGCAGGTCCGCGCGGTCGGCGAGGATCGCGCCGATCCGGCCCAGGTGCAGCCCGCCGGTGGCCGCGTAGAGCAGCGCCGCCCCGAGCAGCGTCAGCGTGGTGGCGACCACGCTGACCACGAAGAAGGTGACGGCCGCCTCGGCGCTGGCCAGGCTGTCCCGGCGCAGCCCCACGAGGACGTAGAGCGGGAGGGTGAGCGTCTCCAGCGCCACGATCAGGGTGATCAGGTCGCCGGCCGCGCCGAGCACCACGCCGCCCGTCATCGAGCAGGCGAGCAGGAAGCAGTACTCCCCCGCCGGCGACTGACCCGCCCGCAGCAACGGGCCGGACAGCGCGAGCACGCCGAGGGTGAGCAGGGCGACGACGACGGCGACCAGGGCGGCCCGGCCGCCGAAGACGTACGAGCAGTCGGGGCCCACGCAGAACGTCCGCCGCTCGCCCCCGGCCCCGACCAGGGCCGCGCCGAGCGCCGTGGCCGCCGCGCCGACGCCGGCCGTGGCCAGCGTGACCCGGGCGCGGGCCACCAGCAGGTCGGCGAGCAGCACCAGCACGGCCGTGCCGGCGGCCAGGTACGCCGGGAGCAGCGCCACGTTGTCGACGCTCTGCACCACGCTCATGCCGGCACTCCGCTCCGCTGCGTGAGCCCGATGATCCGCTCGCTCACCGCAGCACCTCCACGAGGGCGTCGACGGGGGCCTCGGCGACGCCGAGCACCAGGGTCGGGGCCAGGCCGACCGCGAGGGCGAGCAGCACCAGTGGCGCCCACGCGAGCAGTTCCGCGCCGGCCAGGCCGGGGGTCAGCCGCCCGACCGCCGGGCTGGGCCGCCCGTGCGTCACCCTGCGCAGCAGCCGCAGCAGGTACGCGGCGGTGAGCGCCCCGCCGATCGCCGCCAGCACGCCCAGGGTGGTCCAGAGCGCCCCGCCGACCTCGACGGCGGCGACCACGGCGAACGCCTCGCCCCAGAAGCCGGCCAGCCCGGGCAGGCCGAGCGAGGCGACGGCGGCGAAGCCGAGCAGCCCGGCCAGCCGGGGGGCGGTCTCCCGCAGCCCGGACAGCTCGTCCAGCGACCCGGTGTGCGTACGGTCCTTGACCGCGCCGGCGAGGAAGAAGAGCAGGCCGGTGATCACCCCGTGCGCGACGTTGCCGATCAGGGCCGCCTGGATGCCGGTGGCGGTGAGCGTGGCGACCCCGAGCAGCACGAAGCCCATGTGCCCGACGCTCGAGTACGCGATCAGCCGCTTCAGCTCGCGCTGCGCGAGGCAGACCAGCGACCCGACCAGGATCGCCGCCACCGCCAGCATGCCGAGCACCGGGGCGGCCCAGCGGGCGCCCTCGGGGGCCACCCCGACCGCGATCCGGACCAGCCCGTACGTGCCCATCTTGAGCAGCACCCCGGCGAGCACGACGCTGCCGACGGTGGGCGCCTGGGTGTGCGCGTCGGGCAGCCAGGAGTGCAGCGGCCAGAGCGGGCTCTTCACCGCGAAGGCCAGCGCCAGCAGCGTGAACGCCGCGAGCTGGGTGCCCCGGGACAGGCCCGTGCCGCCCGTGAGCGCCACCACGTCGGCCGTCCCGGCGGCGGCCACCACCACGAACACGCCGACCAGCAGCAGCACCGAGCCGAACAGCGTGTAGAGGGCGAACTTGCGGGCCGCCCGCCGCCGGTCCGCGCCGCCCCAGCCGGCGATGATCGCGTACATGGGGAGCAGGACGACCTCGAAGAAGACGAAGAAGAGCACGAGGTCGAGGGCGAGGAAGGTGCCGAGGATGCCGACCTCGACGACCAGCAGCAGGGCCACCAGGGCCCGCCCGCTGCCGCCGTCGGGCACCTTCCACAGCGTGTAGGCGCAGCAGAGCAGGGTGAGCAGGGCTGTCAGCACGACGAGCGGCCAGGAGATGCCGTCCACGCCGAGGTGGAAGCGCAGGTCGAGGCCGGGCACCCAGGGCAGGTCGAGCCGGTGCCAGGGGCGCACGGCGGGGGCGTCCGCCGCGTAGCTGGTCCCGCCGCGGTCGCCGAGGAAGAGCAGCGCGGCGGCCACCAGGGTCAGCGCGGCGACGACCGTGCCGACCGCCCGGGCCGCCCGGTCCCGAGGCGTCGCCGCCACCGCGAATGCGCCGAGCGCCGGCAGCGCCAGCACCGCCACCAGCAGGAACTCCCCCGTGGTCATGCGGATACTCCGATCAGGACGGCCGCCAGGCCGATCAGCAGCGCCCCGGCGAGCACGCCGGCCGCCGCGCGCGGCAGCGCCGCGCGGTGCAGCGACGCCAGGCCGCCGCCGAGGCCGAGCGCGGCCCGGCCGCTGCCCTCGACCGCGCCGTCCACCACCACCTCGTCGGCCGTACGCGTGGCGCGGGCCAGCGCCTTCGTCGGGCGTACGACCAGGGCGCGCTGGACGTCGTCGAGCCGGAACGCGGCGGCGAAGACCGGCCGCAGCGGACCCAGTGTGGTCGCCGGGTCGGCGGCCGGGTCCCGCCGCCAGCGCAGCCAGGCGAGCCCCGCCCCGGCGGCCAGCAACGCCAGCGGCAGCAGCAGTTCCGGGCCGACGTGGACCAGGAGTCGCTCACCCGGCTCGCCCGCGGTTGGCGCGAGCAGCAGCCGGCGGGCGAAGGCCCAGTCGAAGCCGGCGAGGCCGAGCAGGGCGGCCGGCACGGCGAGCAGCAGCACCGGCCAGCGCATCACGGCGGGCGGGTCGTGCGGGTGCGTCAGCGGCATCCGCGCCTCGCCGAGGAAGGTGCGCAGCAGCAGGCGGGTGGCGTACCAGGCGGTGACCGCGACGCCGACGAGCCCGGCCAGCCAGACCAGCCAGCCGACCCAGGCCGGGGCCGGACCGGTCCCGTGCAGGGCGGCGTCTTGGGCGACGGTGAGCACGCCGTCCTTGCTCCAGAAACCCGACAGCGGCGGCACCCCGGCCAGCGCCCCGAGCCCGATCACCGTGCACCAGAAGGTGACCGGCATGGTGCGGCGCAGCCCGCCCATCCGGGACATCAGCGTGGTGCCCACGGCGTGGATCACCGCGCCGGCGGCGAGGAAGAGCAGCGCCTTGAACGCGGCGTGGGTGAGCAGGTGGAACAGCGCGGCCGGCGGCGAGCCGACCGCGAGCGCGCCCGTCATGTAGCCGATCTGCGAGACCGTCGACCAGGCCAGCACGCGTTTGAGGTCGTCCTGGGCGGTGGCGGCGAACGCGCCGAGCAGCAGGGTGACCGAGGCCATGACGCCGAGCACCGCCAGCGCGGCCGGGGTCACCTCGAACAGCGGGTAGAGCCGGGTCACCGCGTACACGCCGGCGGCGACCATGGTGGCGGCGTGGATCAGCGCCGAGATCGGCGTCGGGCCGGCCATCGCGTCCGGCAGCCAGGTGTGCAGCGGGAACTGGGCGCTCTTGCCGGCCACCCCGGCGAGCAGCAGCAGGCAGGCGGCGGTCAGCGTACCGGTGGCGTGGTCGTGGGCGAGCACGTCGGCGATCCGGAAGCTGCCGGCCGAGACGCCGAGCAGCGCGATGCCGAGCAGGAAGCCGACGTCGCCGACCCGGGTCACCAGGAACGCCTTCATCGCGGCGGCCGGTGCCTCCGGCAGCCGGCGGTCGTGGGCGATGAGCAGGTACGAGCAGATGCCCATCACCTCCCAGCCCACCAGCAGCAGGATCAGGTCGCCGGCGACCACCACCAGCAGCATGGCGGCGGTGAAGAGGCTGATCTGCGCCGCGTACGGCGGGTAGCGGTGGTCGGTGTCGACGTCGTCGTGCGGGCCCCGGCGCAGGTAGCCGACCGAGTAGACCTGCACGGCCAGGGCCACCGCGGCGACCGCGACGGCGACCAGCGCGGCGGCGGAGTCCAGCCGCACCCCGAGGCTCACGGTCAGCCCGCCCAGGTCCACCCAGGTGGTGGACGCCTCGGCGGGCCGGTCGAGGGCGACCAGCAGGGCGACCGCGAGCGCCAGCGCCCCGGCCGCCCCGGCCACGCCGAGCGCGATCGCCACCCGCCGGGCCCGGCCACCGTCCGTCCCGGCGTCGCGCGGCGCCGGCGGCAGCAGCAGACCGAGCAGTCCCGCCACCAGCGGTACGGCCGGCAGCAGCGCGCCGAGCAGGGTGGTCGTGCTCACCGTTCCCCCTCCGGGCGCTCGGCGGACCCGGGCCGGGCGCTCGTTCCGGCAGCGTTGCCCGGGTCGGCCTCGGCAGTGGCGCCGACCGTGACCGGCTCGGTCAGCGGCACCTCGTCGACGGCGACGGTGGCCCGCAGCCGGTAGAGCTGGAGCACGATCGCCAGGCCCACCCCGATCTCGGCGGCGGCCAGCACGATCACGAAGAGCGCGAAGACCTGCCCGCCGTGCGGCAGTTGGGCGCGCACGGTGGTGTCGGCGGTGACCAGGATCAGGTTGACCGCGTTGAGCATCAGCTCGACGGCCATCAGCACCAGCACCGCGTTGCGCCGGCGCAGCACGCCGTAGACGCCGAGGCCGAACAGCAGCGCGGCGGTGACGTACGGGATGACGGGTCTCACCGCGACCGCCCGCCGTCGTCGTGCGGCTCCGCGCCTGCGACGGCCCTGCCCGACCGGTCGGCGCGGGACCTGCCCGCGTCGGGCCGGTCGGCGGGTGAGTCCCCGGCCCGCGGCCGGCCGATGTCGGGGCGGGAGATCACGATGGCGCCGACCAGGGCGGACAGCAGCAGCACCGAGAGCACCTCGAAGGGCAGCACCCAGCTACGGAAGATCTGGTCGCCGAGGCGTTCCGCAGTGCCCGCGTCGGGCAGTTCCACGGCCGTCCAGCGGTACGCGTCGACCAGCAGGGCGGCCAGCCCGAGCCCGGTGCCGCCGCCGATCAGCGCCGCCGCCCAGCCCGGCCGGTCCAGGTCGTCGGAGGCGCCGATCGGGGCGCGGGTGAGCATCACCGCGAAGAGCAGCAGCACCACCACCGCGCCGACGTAGATCAGCACCTGCACCCAGGCCACCAGCTCGGCGGTGAGCACCAGGTACATCCCGGCCAACGCGCCGAGGCAGAGCACCAGGTAGAGGCCGGCGCGCACCAGGTGCCGGGTCGCCACCACCAGCACCCCCGAACCGACCGCCACCGCGCCGAGGGCGAGCAGCAGCACGTCCGCACCGGTCATGCGCCGGCCTCGGGCTCGGGGCGTACGGCCGGGGCGGCGGGACGGGCGGCGGGCGCGGCCGGGACCGCGGCCTTGCGCGCGGCGGCGGTCTCCTCCTTCGCCGGCTCACCGTTCGGGTCGTGCGCGGGCGGCGGCGGCACGGTGCCCATCCACTGCCCGAGGTGGTCCTTGTCGTGCAGCAGGTCCTTGATGTCGTACTCGGCGTATTCGAACTCCGGCGACCAGTAGAGGGCGTCGAAGGGGCAGACCTCCACGCAGATGCCGCAGTACATGCAGAGCGAGAAGTCGATGTCGAACTTGTCGAGCACGTTGCGCTGGCGGGGGCGGGCGGCGCCGGGCACCGCCACTTCCTCCTTGTGCGAGTCGATGTAGATGCACCAGTCCGGACACTCCCGGGCGCACAGCATGCAGACCGTGCAGTTTTCCTCCAGCAGCGCGATCACCCCGCGCGAGCGGGGCGGCAGCTCGGGGGCGACGTCCGGGTACTGCTGGGTGGTCGAGCGGCGGGTCATCGTCTTCAACGTGACCGCGAGCCCCTTCACCAGGCCCGCGCCCGGCAGGCCACGGTCTCCGCCGGCACCGCCGGGCTCGCTGCGCTCGCTGCGGTCGGTCATGCCGACCATCCTGCCCTGTGGCCGCGGCGCGCGCGACCACCACCCGGGGTCTGCCGGCGGTACGGTGAGGCGGGGAGAACGACGCACCGGAAAGGGCTCGCCATGACCGCCGCGCTGCACGACGAGTTTCCGCCGTCGGGCGAGTGGACGGCCGACGACCTCGACCGCCTGCCCGACGACGGCCGCCGCCACGAACTCCTGGACGGAAACCTCATCATGTCGCCCTCCCCCAGGCGACTCCACCAGTCCATCGCCGGTCGCCTCATGGCCGCGCTCGACGAGACCTGCCCGCCCGACCTCGACGTCACGCAGGGCGTCGAGGTGCGGCTCTCCCGCACCCGGGCGTTCATCCCCGACGTGCTGGTCACAGAGCTGGACTCGGCCTCGCGCAACCCGTCGCACTACCGGCCCCACGAGGTGATGCTGGTGGTCGAGATCGTCTCCGAGGGGTCGCGGAGCATCGACCGGGTGCTCAAGCCCGCGCTCTACGCCGAGGCCGACATCCCCTACTTCTGGCGGATCGAGACCGAGGCCGGGATCGTGGTGCACACCCACAAGCTCGACCCGGCGAAGGGCGTCTACGTCGAGCAGGCCCGGATGACCGACGGCATCCTCGTCCCGGAGCCGTGGGAGATCGACATCCCGCTCGCCAGGATCACGCCCCGGTCCCGCTGATCCCACCGGGCGCGGGCGGGAGCATCTCGACGCCGAGCTGCTGGAGGAGCTGGAACAGCTCGTTGCAGCTCCACACGTCGACGATCCGGCCCGCGTCGTCGAAGCGCAGGAAGCTCGCCCCCGAGTAGCTGACCACCTGCCCGGTCGGCGGCACCGGCCCGAACGGCCCGGCCTGGGTGCCCGCCGCCCGCCAGTGCACCGCCACCCGGTCCCCGGCGGCCACCACGTCCACGAGCTTGTAGCGCAGGTCGGGGAAGGCCGCCCGGCGCTCCCGGTGCCACGCCATCGTCGCCTCCGGCCCTTCGCCGCCCAGCCCGGGGCACTCCGGCGACACCAGTTCGTACGCCGATTCCTCCCGCGCGCCGTTCCACACGTCGGCGATGAAGCGCCGGGCCGCCGCCTCCACATCGATCATCGCGGCAGCCTAACCGCCGGCCGACCCGGCCCAGGTCAGCACCGTCGGCCCCACCCGCCCTGCCCGCCGCCGTCGGCCCCGGCGGGACAGCCGTGGGCGGCGTTCGGCGCGACGGCCCAGGTCGGCACTCGGCGCGACTGGGGACGGCGCAGCCGCCATGATGGGACGAGCGACGGGCGACGGCGGAGGGGGCGGGCATGGGCGGCACGACCGAGGGCGGCACGACGGCTGACGTGGGAGGCACCGCCAGCGGCAGCGACGAGGTGCTGATGCGCACCGGCGGCCGGTACGTCGAGCCGGGCGGCGAGTTCACCCGGGACCAGCGCTACATCGCCACCCGGATCACCGCCGACGCCCGCGACGGCTGGCCCGTGGAGCCCGGCCGCTACCGGCTGGCAGTCAGCCGCGCCTGTCCCTGGGCGAACCGGCTGATCATCGTACGGCGGTTGCTCGGGCTGGAGGACGCGATCTCGCTGGCGGTGGCCGGCCCGACCCACGACAAGCGGAGCTGGACGTTCGACCTCGACCCGGGCGGGCGCGACCCGGTGCTCGGCATCGAGCGGCTGGCCGAGGCGTACTTCGCCCGGTTCCCCGGCTACGAGCGGGGCATCACCGTGCCGGCGATCGTGGACGTGCCCACCGGGCAGGTGGTCACCAACGACTTCGGGCCGATGAGCCTCGACCTGTCCACCGAGTGGACGGCGTACCACCGCGAGGGGGCGCCCGACCTCTACCCGGAGCGGCTGCGCGACGAGATCGACGAGGTGAGCGCGCTGCTCTTCCGGGACGTCAACAACGGCGTCTACCGGTGCGGCTTCGCGGGCGACCAGGCGGCGTACGAGAAGGCGTACCACCGGCTGTTCGACCGGCTGGACTGGCTGGGCGAGCGGCTGGCCGGGCAGCGTTACCTGGTCGGGGACGCCATCACCGAGGCGGACGTGCGGCTGTTCACCACGCTGGTCCGCTTCGACCCGGTCTACCACGGGCACTTCAAGTGCAACCGGAGCAAGCTGACCGAGATGCCGGTGCTCTGGGCGTACGCCCGGGACCTGTTCCAGACGCCGGGCTTCGGCGACACGGTCGACTTCGACCACATCAAGCGGCACTACTACGAGGTGCACCGCGACATCAACCCGACCGGGGTGGCGCCGCTCGGCCCCGACCTGGCGAACTGGCTGACCCCGCACGGCCGCGAGGCCCTCGGCGGTCGCCCCTTCGGCGACGGCACCCCGCCCCCGCCGCCCCCGCCCGCCGAGCGCGTCGACCCCGCCCACACCCCGCTGCGCTGACGGCACGCCCCGCATCCGAGTGTGCTGGGCTGGGCCCGGACCGGGGTGTTAGGAAGGGCCCCTTCCTATACAGAATGCGTTAACAAGGTGCCCTTCCTTACCGGGGTGCGCGCTCCTAGAGCGCGACGCGGACGGCGGCCGTGAGGACGAGCTGCCCCAGGGAGACGGGGACCAGGACGAGCCAGCAGAGGCGCTGGAGCTGGTCCTCGCGCAGGCGGGGGTAGGACACCCGGAGCCAGATGATCAGGAACGAGACGGCGAAGACCTTCAGCAGGGTCCACAGCCAGCCGAGCTGCGCGTCGGCGAACGGGCCCTGCCAGCCGCCGAGGAAGAGCACGGTGGTGAGCGCGGCGATCACCACGATGCCGACGTACTCGGCGAGCAGGAAGAACGCGAACCGCAGGCCCGTGTACTCCGTCATGTAGCCGAAGACCAGCTCCGAGTCGGCGACCGGCATGTCGAACGGCGGGCGGCGGATCTCGGCGAGCCCGGCGAGGAAGAAGACGACCATGGCGGGGGCCTGCCAGAGCAGCCACCACGGCTGCCACGCCTCGACGATGCCGGAGAGGCTGAGCGTTCCGGCCGCCATCGCCACCGACGCGGCGGCCAGCACCAGCGGCAGCTCGTAGCCGAGCAGCTGGGCCGCGCCGCGGATCCCGCCGAGGAGGCTGTACTTGTTGGCCGACGCCCACGCCGACATCAGCACCGCCACGACGCCCACGCCCACCACGGCCAGCACGAAGAACAGGCCGATGTCCAGCGGCTGCCCGACCAGGTCGTTCGGGCCGAGCGGGATCACCAGCAGCACCAGCAGGTAGGGCACGAGCGCGACCGCCGGGGCGAGCCGGAAGACCGCCCGGTCCGCCTCCCGGGGCGTGACGTCCTCCTTCTGCACGAACTTCACGCCGTCGGCGACGAGCTGGGCCCAGCCGTGGAAGCCGCCCGCGTACATCGGGCCGAGCCGGCCCTGCATGTGCGCCATCACCTTGTGCTCGGCCTGCCCGACCAGCAGCGGCAGGGTGAGGAAGGCGACGAGCACGCCCCCCACCCGGATGACCAGCTCCAACCACAGTGGCATCAGGGCGTACCTCCGTCGTCGCCGGAACGCTCCGACGCTGCCGGGCCCTCGGGCGCGGGCCGGTCTGCCGGCGGGCCGGAGCGGGCGGTCCGGCCGCCGGGCGCGCCGGGCGGCGGACCGGCGTCGGCCCCCGGGTCGGCGGGACCGGTGACCGCCGGGCCGGCGGGTGCCGGGCCGTCGGCAGGTGCGGCGGGCGGCGGACCGGCGTCGCCCGCCGGGTCGGCGGGACGGGTGACCGCCGGGTCGGCGGGTGCCGGGCCGTCGGCGGGTGCCGGGCCGTCGGCAGGTGCGGCGGGCGGCGGACCGGCGTCGCCCGCCGGGTCGGCGGGACGGGTGACCGCCGGGTCGGCGGGTGCCGGGCCGTCGGCGGGTGCCGGGCCGTCGGCAGGTGCGGCGGGCGGCGGACCGGCGTCGCCCGCCGGGTCGGCGGGACGGGTGACCGCCGGGTCGGCCGGTGCCGGGCCGTCGGCGGGTGCCGGGCCGTCGGCAGG
>NZ_JAVRFL010000060.1:0-22195 GCF_031845925.1 Micromonospora reichwaldensis
GCGGTACAAGCGCACAGCGCGCTGACGTAGCTCATCGGGGTACTTCTTCGGTGCTGCCACGGACGACTTCCTCCCCACGGCCATCAGACCATGATCAAGAAGCTCCATGAAAGCGGGGGTGGCTCACCAGCACCGGCCACCCGGAAGCCAGAACATCGAACCACGACCGGGGAATCAACACCAGCGCGATCGCCAGCAGAACCGACCCGCCGATAGCCATCAAAGCGGCACTCAACCTTCTCATCACACTGTGGAATCATGCCTGTGCATGGCAATACGTGCCGCCCGTCGACGGCGGACCCGGTGGCGTAGCGCCAGCGCAGCGACCGGACGCGCGCCTCCTGTCGACCGACGTACCACCCCAGCCGATGCGTAGCATCGAAGGCCAACGACTGTGGATCGCTACCTCAGTTTCCTAGACCACCCGTCGCATACCACTTGGCGGAACTGGGTCGCACATCAACTTACGGATAACACTTCGTTAAAATATCCGTCCGGCGCAAATGTTGAAAAGTCAAGTGGCGGTTCCCTGGGCCCCATGCGGAAGCTAGCTGACTCGTGTCGGTTATCTGACTCGATAGTCAGCGTGACTCAGGTTTGGAGCTAGGGTTCCAAGCCGCCAGACCGCATCGATGTGCTTTCTGGGATCAACGAATCGGGTGTTATGAACGTTCTCTCGCAAGTGGTCCCCGGTCTACGTGACACGCGTACGCCATTCTCTGTGGGGCTACTCTGGTCAGGTACGTTATGGTTAATTTTTTTCCTGATTCCGGAGCAAGATTGGCGAAGCCCGCAGGTTAAGTCCGTCGCAGAGCCGCTTCAGGATTTCCCCGATCAAATTCTGCTCGCTTTTGGTATATTCTTAATTTACTTACTGGGCATCCTGCTCGAAATGCTAAGCAAAATCTTCTGGGGGTTGTGCATATTTGCTTCAGCGCTTTTCGCTGTTGGCGCTCTCCTTTTCACTTTCCGTACCACTAGGGCCGCTGTTTCGCTTAGCCTGCTCCTTCTGGTCGCATTCGTTTCGTATGTCGCCCTAGCTGCGTCGAGACTGCGGCGGAAGCTTCAAGATGAGCCGTACTCAAAAGTTTTGGAAGATACAACCTTCCAGATACTGGAGTCTGCCGGGGGGCGAATTGCTGGGTTCTTTCGGCAAGTTCGGGAGATTGCAGAGCCGGATTATGGCAATTTTCAAGAACTACTTAAGGCTGATCTTGAGTTGGCGTTCGGGGAGAACCGAGACATTCTGAACAACGCCCTTGAGGTTATGACTCCAGCCACTCTGGGTAGAGCCGTCGAAGCAACAAATGTTAGCAACCATGACCTCTACGTGTTCGCTGAAAACGCTGAGAAGCCAAAGATTGCGCGAGCGAATGATGCATCGCTGTTGAAATTCTATATCCGTAGAGACCCCCGAATTGCCCAGCTTGCGCGTCAGGCGCTGAGGCAGAAACTGAAGGAAGAGCCGACGGCCCAAATTGAGTTCGCTACTACTGTATTCAACCTAGCGGCTCAACGAGATCGACTTCGAGCGCGGATGGAGCAGGCTGAGGTGGCGCTCCGCGTAAACTACAAGGAACTTTACAATGAAATTGACCGCGTTCGATCGGAAGGGGAGTTTCGCAAGGGGGTCGCCTGGCCGCTGGCGGCCTTTTCGATTTCTTCGGTCTTGACTATATACGATTTCCTTGGCTTTAGGGTCACGGATGGTGTGGTGGTGATGTTGGCTATTGTCGCATTGGTGTCGGCTGGCATGATCCACTCGGCTGGTGCAGGCCGCACTCGGCGTGCGAATCAGTTGCTGTACGCTTGTCTGCTGCAGAATTTGGTAGGCGTGACGAGAGAGAAGCTGTACGGTGAAGAGTTGTTTATTCCACTCGAACGCCCCCGGATCGAGCGAACGCCAGAAATTAGAAGGAAGGTCAAAGAAATATTGCGGCAAGCAGCTCTGCGTGGATTGGATCGGATTGCGTCGAGAATTAAACCTAAGTCGTCACGAAGCGCTTTGGAATCCTCGCCTGATCCGAGAGACTCTGATCTTCTCGGGCAATTGGATGGTAGAGTTTCAAGCAAGACCACTCGCGATCACGGCTAGTGCCTCCAGGTGATTCGTTTCCGTCGTAATATTCCTTGCGACGTCCATGTGAATCTGGCTGCCATTCGGGCTTGATGGATGTCAGAGTTGGTGCGTTTCTCTGGCGGAATTGATGCTCGTCGGGAGGGTTAGTTGCTTATGCACCCCGGTTGCGAATTGATTTCAATTCTGGCGTCCTCAGTTGTGGCGCAGCGCATGAGGCGAGTGCAGCAATTTTATGCCTGCTTTAAGCACGTACACTTCTCTGCGGCCTGAGGCGTCACCCTTTTCGTCCAGTTGATAGCCGTCCAGCCATGTCCAGCCGTCGTAGGTGTATAGGTGTACGCGGACCTTGATGAGACGGAAGAAGATCGGCCGTGCGAACTGTGGGCTGGCTGCACGGGTTAGGTGCAGGACGTCACCGGGTTTCACGTCGGCTCTTCCTGTCGCGCCAAGCTCGTAGGGTTTCGCCGGCCGCCGACAGGCGTGGGCATCCGTCGTCGGAGCACTGCCGGCAGGCGGCGCGGTTGAGGCGCGTCGCGGCGTTCCTGGAGCGCCAGAGTCCTGCCTTGGTCATCAGGGGAGGCTCTGGTGCGGGGACGGCGGCGCGACCAGTCCATCTCTGCGGCTCCCGGCCGTACCTCGATGGGGCTGGCTCGCCGGCTACGTAGTCGACAGGTTGGTCGGGGCGTTGGAACCACTTGAACCTAGTCATGCGTAAAGGGTAGGCGACTAGCGCCTCCGCTAACTAGGTGTCCATCAACTTGACATACGCCTAGTCGACAGGTGCCTAGCGTCAGTGTCATGGGCAAGAAGCTGCGGTTGGTGGGTTCGGGGGAGATCCGGACCATGCTCGGCGGCGTCTCGCGCCAGCGCGTCTACCAGATCACCAACCGGCGCGACTTCCCGGAACCCGTGGCCACGCTCCAAATGGGCAACGTCTGGCTTGCCGAAGACGTTGAAGCGTGGATTGCTGCCAAGCGTGGGGACCTGGACTAGCTCCAGGGTGGCTGCACCGACCCCGGGTCTGGGGTGAACTGACGACAAGAGAAACGCCCCGGTGATGATCTCCCGGGGCGCTCGTGTGCGGAGTGGTGCTACAGCTCGTCGACGGCGAAGGCGGTCACCAGTTCGGCCATGCTGTCGATGACGACATCAGCGGTGGCAAACCGTTCGCGCTTGCCGGGCTTGTTGGCGTACCCGATGGCGGCGACTCCGGCGGCGTGGGCGGCCTCGATGTCGCTGACCGAGTCACCCACGAGGACGCATTCCGCCGGCTCCGCGCCCAGCTCCCGTACGGCTGCGAGTACAGGGAACGGGTCCGGCTTCATCCGCTCGGGCGCTGCCTCGGGGCGGCCGATGACCGGGTGCACGTACGAGGTGAGCCGGCGGGCGCTCAGGTAGGCGTGGACGGACTCGGCCGAGTTGTTGGACACCACGGCGATCCGGCGGCCGGTCTGCTGGGCGGCGACGATGACTTCCCGGCCGTACGGCGTCGGCTCGGCGGTGCACGCCGCGGTGACTTCCTCGCGGGTCATGGCCTCGTCGACCAGGCGGACGACGGCGGGGCGTCCAAGGGCGGCGGTGAAGCGGAGCACGGCGAGCGGGTCACGTTCGGCCAGGATCTCGGGCGGCAGGGTGACGGCCTGGTCGACGAGCAGCCGGCGCAACTCATGGGCGACGCTCGACGCGGAGTGCTGGGCGAAGATGCTGCACACGGGGCCGTCGAAGTCGAGCAGGATCACGCGGGCGCGGTCGATCACCTTGGCCAGGTCGGCGGCGGTCACGAGGCGTACTCGCGGGCGATGGTGCCCCACATGCTGTCGAACCAGGCGCGGGCCTGCTCGACGTAGAGGGCGTCGTTGCTGGCGTCCTCGTCGCTGGGCGTGAACGGGAACAGGATCGCGTCCTTGCCCATCGCGTCGTAGATCGCCATCGGCTTGCCGTCGACGGAGACGGTGTGCTCGACCACCGGGTAGAAGCCGAAGAACGCTTCCTGCTCGTTGATGATGAAGAGCTTGAACAGCGGGGCGGCCCTGTGGACGCGTACCTCGGTGGTGGCGGTCTTGACCAACCCGAGGTCGGCAAGCTCCTGGACGGCGTCGGTGAGGGCGTGGATCGAGCGGTCGGTGATGCGGCGGGCTCGGGCGCGGATGCCGGGGTCGTCGGCCTGGTCCTCAGCGCGGCAGGGGATCGCCATTGGTGACGTCATGTCGGAGATCAGGACGCGTACCCGGATCGACTCCGGGGTGAGGCGCCCGATGCGGACCTTGTCCAAGGTCTCGGCCACACCGACCCCGGCTTCACCCTCCGGGTCTATACGCACCTGATGCCGGCCAGCGAGGAACGCACCCGCAACGCGATCGACGCTCTCTTCTGTTGTTAGTTGGGCAGCGAGAAATAAGGGGAGTCAGTCCGGATTGCGGATGTTTGTCCAGAATTGAGAATCTGTCGCATTCCTTACAGACTCTTCCTGGGGTGGCGTCCTTGCTCGAGTATCGTGGAGTGATTGCTCTGCGTCTAGGTCGAGCCGCAGTTGTGGCTGCATCAGGGGCGGTCATAGCGCTGGCTCAGCTAAACCTTCCAAGCAAGATATTCTGGCAGCAGTGGACCGTAATTCTGTGGCTCGGTGTTGGGGCTGTGGCATTCTTCGTTCTCTACGATGCCTTCCGGTCCGTTAGTTATGCCGCCCAGGCTGCCCGGATTAGGGCCTATGACAACGATCTTCGGGCGTCGCTGTGTGCTGCGGTAACCCGCATATCTAAAGCAACCGGTGTTTCATGGGATGAGTTGGAGATGCGGTATTACCGTCAGCGGGGGGGCTTGTTCTGGTCTCGTCTCGACCTTGTTATGGCTGTGGCTGCCGGAGCGAGAGCCTATGATCGAGATAGCGCAATTCGATCGGGGTTTGGTGTCGCTGGGACGGCTTTCGCTGAAGGAGTGGTTATCGCCGAAGAATGGCGCAATTTCGTTCGTGCGGCCACCGTAGAGGGCCCGCAGCAGTGGGCGAAGCGTGACGTGCGTGCCAGATATGGACTGAACTGGGGCCAGTTGCGGCGCTCTCTCCAGCCGGATGGAGTGGTTGCGAGCCCTACATTCGGCAATGATGGAACGCCTGACGGATGTATAGTGTTAAGTGGGGCATTGAAGATGACTGAAATGTCCAGTGATGAGGTTCGAATTAGGTTGGATGAGCTGGCTACAGTCGTCGACCAGATTGGTCCGCCGCCGATGGGCTGGTGGGGTGGTGGCCGTGAGCGATAGTGCTCTTCCTGGCGTTCGATTCAATCCGATGAGGTCCGGGCGTGTCTCGGACGACTACCTGCGCTTGCTGCAGAGATACGGAGCATCTCCGAAGCTTCTGCACAGACTCAAAGCATTGGTGAACGCTGGAAGTGCCCCTCGCGTGCATCGTGATAGATGGGCGGCGCCGTTGGTTCAAGGGGTTGGGGCTGGGGATGGCTCTGGCTTGTCGACAGGGATTGAGGACTTTGAGACGGTCGTGTCTCTGCTGTTGTCCCTCGGTGCTGATTCGATTTCTGTCCTTTCCCTCTTGGCGGATGTTCGTGAAGGTTCAGCTAGTGAAGCTTCGTCAGCTGTAGATAAATTTTTGGCTCGCTTCTCGGACTTTTGGGACCCCGACCATCCGAATATCTCGGCTGCCCGAGCTGCCTTGGCGCGCTTGCTGACCTTGAGGGAGGGCATGCCAAAGTAGTCCAACGCCCTGGCGACGCCCTGAGCGGGTGTCAGGCGAACGAAACGCCTGATCAGGGCGCGAACCAACTTCATAATCCGGCGTACAGGTCGACTCGTCCGTCGCCACAGCTCAGAGACCTGATCAAGGCCCTGAGCTGGTCTTTATTTGGTGCCGTTGGTTGGCCTTGGTCATCGTTGGGTGGCGTTTGACGGCCTGGAGACGGCCTGAGCGGGGGATCAGTGGACCGCCCTCGTCCTGGCGCATGTTGTCCCGTCGTGAAGCTTCCGGGCGGAATGCAGGCACCTCTTTGCGTTGCCGGCAGCGGTAGGCGAGGGCCGGGCACGTCCTGGCGGTGGAGCTGGTGCCGCGCCCGGTGACTCGGTGGCAAGCCAGTCCCGGGGTTGGACTGGCGCGGCAGCCGGAAGCCCTGACCACTCGACCAGGCTGACCCGCCGGCTTCCGTTACGGCCTCGCTGAAGCTGGTTCCTGAGTGTGGTGGGGCGGTGTCCCGGCGGCTGTCGGTGGCTCACCGCCGGCCGGGCTTGCCGCCCCGCCCCGCGCGGAGCGCGGTGCCTTGATTCAGAAGAGAGCGTTTCGGCAGTAGAACAGGCAAGAGGCTCGTCGTGTCCCGGCTGATGCTTTACACCTGCGTCCCAGCCGATGCTTGACCTGATCGACGTTCCTCGCCGCTATGGCAGCCAGTCCGCCGTCTCGCGGTGGCGTCCGAGGCCGACCGCCTCGAACTCATCGCAGTACCTGTGGCGCTCGACACCAAGGCGCGCCAGCAACTGGGAGATAGGGCTTCCTTGGGGAGCGAACGGTTCACCCTCGCCCACAAACAGCGGTCCGAACACCAACTCGCCAGCAACCCAGAGGGCCGCGCGCTGGCTGCCCACGCCCCCGAAGAAGTCCGCCTCGACATAGCCGACCGGTCCCACTGAGGACCAGGACGACAGCTCACGATCGAAGCCGCCCGGCAGCTTCCAGAATCCGAGTACCCGCTCCGTCGTGCCGTCCGTGACGGCGTCGAACAGCTCGTCGGTCATCGGCAGCAGCGCGAGGTCATGCGCCAGCGGCACGGGCACAGCAGCCGGCCACTGGCTTGCAGCGGCGTGGAGAGCGCCGACGGAGCCGATGAGGGCATCAAGCGTGTAGCCCAACGGACAGCCTCCTCCTTCTTTCCGTTGGCGAGGCACCCACGCCGCCAACCTAGTGCCTCGTCATGCAGCTTTGAACGGGTGATCCAGACGGCGGATCTTGGAGTTGATCGCGAACCCGGACGCGTACCTCGATGGTGGTGGCCTTGACCAATCCGAGGTCGGCAAGTTCCTGGACGGCGTCGAGGTGTGCACGCTGCCAGCCGCTCGTGATCTTGTGGCAGTCGCCGGTGTGCTTGGTGATGTACTTCGTGACGTACCTGATGGTGCGTTCCGCGTCCTCGGTGCCGGGCATGACGCCGCGCGCCGACCCGGGCCACCGGGATGCACGCGCTGCGTCACTTCTACGCCTCGGCGTTGCTCGACGCGGGGGGAGAGCATCAACGCGGATGTCGCTTTCCGCGCGTCCACCGAGGGCACGTATCAGTGCCGGGGCGGCCGGCGCGATCGGTCGCGAAATTCGCTGTCCGGTCGTCGGAGCGCAGTGGTAGAAAGCCGGGTGCATAGAATTCTCACGTTCCCTGATCATCTGCGGCTGATCAACGAACGGTCGACCGCCTTCCGCGCCGCGGTCGCCGCGGCGCCCCGCCTCGACATGCAGGTTCCGACCCATCCCGAGCGGACGCTGTTCGATCTTGTGCAACACGTGGGCATGGCCCGCCGCAAATCGGCCGCCATCGTCGCCGCAGGGCCGGCAGACGCGCCCCCGGAGAAGTCGGCTTGGGACGACGGCATGGGTGCGCCTCGGGAACGCGAGGCACTGCTGGCCTGGTGGACCGAGTCCATCGAGCACCTGACGAGCGCGCTGCGTGAGGCCGGCCCGGATCGCAGTTGTTGGACGTGGTGGGATGACTCACCGTCACCGCAAACCTCAGGTGCCTGGGCGCGGCGACAGGTCCCCGAGATCGCGGTGTACACCTACGACGCCCAGCTCACCCTGGGTGCCCCGCAGCCGCTACCAGACGAGGGCGCCCTCGACGGTTTCGACGACTGCCAGTTCACCGTCTGCGCAACCACGGTCGCCTGGCCACACGACCCCGCCATCGTCGATTACCACGCCACCGAGGGCCACTCCTGGCGCCTTCGGCTTTCCCGCGACGGGGCACAGGTCGCCCGCTTCATGCCCGCTGCCGGCGAGGATCCCGAAACGGCCGACGTCTCCGCCCGGGGCACGGCAAGCGACCTGGTCCTGTTCTTCTACGGCCGCATACCGCTGGAGTCGCTGGAGTTCGAAGGCGACCGTCGTATCTTCGATCAGCTCGCCGCCTGGGACCCGTCCGTGTGACAACCGGGCACCAGACCGGGCCTGGCCCGCGTCCAGCACCTTGCCTTCAGCGGGCGGCTGGTCTCGGAGCAGGTGGTCACGTCTGGGGACGGCTGGTGATGCCGTCCAGGATGGTGATCAGGTTGTGGTGGAAGGTCTCCTCGGCGTTGAGGTGGGCGCCGTCGATGACGAGCCGGGCGATGGTGGGGTAGCGGCCCTTGTCGAGCATGCGTGTCAGGTAGGGCCCGAGGGCGGCCTGCCAGGCGGACACGTCAGTGCCGGTGGAACGGGCGGTGCGTCGCTCGGTGACCTCGCTGCGGAGCGCCCCGATGATGAACGCGTTGAGGGCGCCCATGGCCCGCTGGAGGTCGTCGATGCCGCGTACGCCGGGGGCCTGGCTGAGCGCCGCCGCGGTCGATTCGCCCACGGCGAGCGCATGAGGTCCCAGGTGCGGCCTCGCGCCGAGCAGGTCGGCGAACCACTCATGCTCAAGAGCGGCATCGCGGGTCCGGTGGACGATGGCCAGTACCGTGGCGCGCCACTCGGAGTGCTGGCCGGCCTCGGCGATCTGGGCGTACACGGCGTCGACCATCAGGTCGAGCAGTTCGGATCTGTTGGTCACGTAGTCGTAGAGCCGCATCGGACCGACACCGAGCTCTTTGGCGATCTTGCGAACCGACAGGCCGTCGAGGCCGTGTGCGTCGGCGAGCCGGACAGCCGTGGCGGCGATCTTCGCGCGGCTCAGCGGCACCGGCGCCGCTCGCGGCTGGGGCTCGGGCCGTTCCCAGACGGGCAACGGCGCGCTACTGTACGGCGTATCCATGAGATACAGCGTACGGTAACGGAGATGATGATGCGGATCGCGATCGCCGGCGGTGGCCTCGGCGGCCTGACACTGGCGCGAATCCTGCACCGGCACGGCATCGACGCGGTGGTGTACGAACGCGAGGCGAGCCGATCCGCGCGATCGCAGGGTGGATCGCTAGACCTGCACCCGGAGTCCGGGCAGCGGGCCCTGGCCCAGGCGGGCCTCGCCGGCCGGTTCCGGTCCGAGGCGCGGCCGGAGGGCGAGGAACACCGCATCCTCGACCCGGCCGGACGCACCCTCGTGCACCACACGCCACAACCCGGCTCATTCTCCGGACGCCCCGAGATCGACCGCGCCGCACTGCGCGATCTTCTGCTCGATTCGCTCCCCGGCGACACGGTGGCCTGGCAGCACCGGCTCGTCGCGGCGACGCCGCGACCCGACGGAGGCTTCGGGCTGACGTTCGACGGTGGTCACCACGCCGACTGCGACGTCCTCGTCGGCGCGGACGGCGCGCGCTCGGTCGTCCGGCCGCTGCTCACCGACGCGAAACTGTCCTACGTGGCCACCCTGGTCGAGCTGAGCATCAGCGACGCCGACCGGCGCCACCCGGATCTCGCCGAGCTGGTCGGCCCCGGGAACCTGTGGTGCGTCGGCGTGAACCAGATCCTTGCCGCGCAACGCCTCGGCGACGGCGGCATCCGGGTCGGCATCTCCCTCCGCGCGGACGACCGGCACCTGGACACCTACCGCAGCAAGCGCGCTCTGCTGGACATGTTCGACGGCTGGGACTCGAATCTCACCGCACTCGTCGAAGCCGGCGACAGCGCGCCGACGCCTCGCAGGATCGAGGCGCTGCCCACCGGCACACGCTGGGCCCACCAATCTGGCGTCACCCTCATCGGTGACGCCGCACACCTCATGCCACCGGTCGGCGAGGGGGCCAATCAGGCCATGCTCGACGCCGCCGAACTCGCCGGCGAACTCGCCGCCAACCCCGACCCGGACTCGGCGATCCAGGCGTACGAGGAGGCAATGTTCACGAGAATCCACCCGATCGCCGAAATGTCCGCGCGGGTCCAGGCGATGATGCTGTCCCCGACCGCAGCCGACGACATCATCCGCTTCTTTTCACGACGGCCCACCGAGCCGGCACCCGCGGATTGACAACGCGCAACGCAGCCGGCCTCGCCGGGTGGACGCCCCCGTGCTGGGTGACGGCATGTCCGCTGGTCGGCAGCCAGGAGGTCCGCCCGATCGGAGGCCGGCTACCGATCGTGGTTGTCTCGTCAGCCACCAACGGCGGCAGAACCGGACATGAGGAAGTGGACAGGAATGTCCGCCTGTTCTTCGGCCACGGCTACGAGGAGGTGCTGCGGCTGCTCACGCAGGGTCTGCCTGGCCAGCGACGGTGGCAGCGAACATGGGTCCACGGCCGCGTTGCGCGGCTGTGGACCCGCCCCATCTTGGAGCCGCGCCCCGGCGCTCAGCGCGACGCGCGGGCGTGTGCCCAGCCGATGAGTTCGTCGACGTATCCGGCCGCCCGGGACCGCTCGGCGAAAGCCTCGCGTAATCCGGCGCAGGCAGCATCCAGTTCCGGTGACGGTCCTCGCCCGGAGAGCAGGATGACCAGTGGTGGCCAGTGGCCGATCTGCTTGTTGGGTAAGGCGTTCAGCTCGGCCAGGTAGCGGCCTGGCTGCAGCAGTTCGACCAGCCGATCCGCTGCTCGCGTCACGCCAGTGAGGAGATCGGCGCGTAGCTGATCCACGTCGGTGTCGGCTGTCACCTGCCAGCGCTCGCGGTCACTGGCGGCGGGGTGGGGGCACGGCACCCGGCGTTCCATGAGGCCGATGCTGTAGATCTCGCTCGCTTTGTTCATCGGCTGGGTCTGCCCGGTCCTCCATGCCATCCACTCCCACCACTCCTTCGGGGCCGCTGCGGTATCGATGTAGAACATCTTCGCGGTGGGCCGTGACCGCTTCGACGGCTGTTTGTGAATGACGGCGACACCCTCGGGCGTAATCAGTCGCCACACCGCACCGGAGCTACGAAATCCCCGTGGATGCAAGGTCACGCCGATGTCATGCAGCAGGCCGCGTATCACCACATCGAGTTCCGCCATGACCCGACGATACGGTCGTCCACCGGAGTCGGTGCAGCGCGCTGGCGCAGATTCGGTCCGGCGATCTGCCCCGCCTGCGCTGGTTCGCCGGAGGACTGCCCCCGTACCACGACGTCGTCACCGCCCGCCTGACCCTGCCGTGGAGCCCGGGTCAGGTCGAAGGCCACCACGCCCGGGTCAAATCGTCAGCCACCCCGGCACGACGCGGCAGATCCGGGAATGAGGAAGCGGACAGGAATGTCCGGCCTCTAGGCTCGCTCGGATGGCGACCCCGGTGCGTTATCGATCCGCGGAGGAGGACAGCGGCAGGTGGCTCGCTTTCCCCTTCCGCCGCGGCGACATCGTCATCAGCACCCGATCGAAGAGCGGCACCACCTGGATGCAGATGATCTGCGCGCTGCTGATCTTCCAGACCGCCGGCCGGTGACGCACCGTCGGCACCGCTTCCCCTGCGCTCCTGGTTGGTGCGGTGGACCGAGCGTGAGAGGGATCCGCAGGAGGCGTTGGACTCGTTGCCCGGTGTGCTCTGGCATCTGACCGATGCCTGGCGACGCCGGGGAGAGCGGAATGTGCTGCTGGTGCACTATGACGACTCCTGGCTGACCTGGGTGGACAGATGCGGCGCATCGCCGCCTGGCTGGGTGTCGAGGTGCCAGCCGAGCGGTGGGCGGCACTGGTGGAGGCCGCCACGTTCGCCGCGATGCGTGAGCGGGCCCAGGCACTGGTGCCCGATGCCATGGGGGTGCTGAAGGACCATCGAGCCTTCTTCCGGAAGGGGCGGTCGGGTGCTGGAGGAGCACTACTGAGCACCGAGGAACTCAGCCGTTACCACCGGCGCGCGGCCGAGATGGCCCCACCGGATCTGCTGGCCTGGCTGCACCGTGGGCGTTGGCCGGTGGCCGGCCAGGCCGAGGTGTGGCCCGGCGCGGCAGTCGGGGCTGCGGAGACCGTCGCCCCACCAGCCCAGAGCCGCGATGAGGAGCGTCGCCACATGATCCGTGAAGCAGAACCGCCGCGACGGGCAGCAGCCGGAAGCGCCACGTCGTCACGCCGGCTGATGCCGGACCCGGGGCCGGCCGAGGTGGCTGACCCTGGCGACCATCCGGCCCCCTTGGCATCGGGCCGAGACGCTGATGTCTTCGTCATCGACGATCGACGCGTCCTTCGTCGCTACCGCGAGGGTGGAGACGTGGCGGCTGAGGCCGCGGTCATGGCCTACGTGGCGAGTCATGGTTTCCCGGTGCCCACGGTCTACCAGGCGCGGGGCGCCGATCTCGTCATGGAACGACTGGACGGGCCCACCATGCTGTCGGCATTCCTCGCCGGTGAACTCGATGCCACGGACGTGGCCAGCTGTCTGGCGGATCTGCATCAGCGACTCCACGCGTTGCCGCCTCGGCTCGGCGAGTGCGATGACGTCCGGATCCTGCACCTGGACCTGCATCCGGAGAACGTCATGCTGACGTCACGCGGGCCGGTCGTCATCGACTGGCGCAACGCCACCGAGGGACCGGCAGACCTCGATGTCGCCTTCTCCGCGGTCATCCTCGCCCAGGTGGCCGTCGAGGAGGCGCACCCTCTGGCGTCGTCGGCCGCAACGCTGTTGGACGCCTTCATCGACCGCGTCGGCGCCAGTGCGCTGACCGCGCTGGACCAGGCCGTGGCGATACGGCGGGACGACCCGGCGCTCACCACCGGCGAGCGGGAGCGGCTCGGCGCCGCTGCCGCCCTGATCGCCGGTGAGGCCGGGAGACGAAAGGCGCTGCCCGGCCGGTCAGGCGCATAGGATCCGGCGATGACCGATGAGCCGTCGGAGCCCGGCGCGCTGCCCGCCGGTCGGGAGTCGATGCGGCGGCCGCCCAGCATCGTCGTCAGCATGGTGCTGCTCGCGTCCTGGTGGGCGTACACCCTCGCCGTGGTTGTCGCGCTGCTCGGCGAGGTCGGCGGCGCGGGCAACTGGCTCGCCCTGGCCTGTTGCACGGCGGCGGCCGCAGCCGTGCTCCGGGGGCTCTGGCACGGCGGCCCGACGGCGTGGCGGGTGGTGCACGGGTTCGCCGCGCCGGTCGCCGTCGCGTTCCTGGTGGGGGCCGGCATCATGCTGCTCTTCGGGCCGCGCCTCGGGTCGCTGATCACGCCCCCGGTCGACCCGGCCCTCATCGCGACGGCGGCGGGCGGGCTGCTGGCGGTGCTGGCGCTGTTGGCCAGCGGGCTCCTGGTCCGTACCGCGCCGGCCCGCGCCTGGTGCGGCGGCCGCTGAGCCCCTCATCCCGTCCGGCGCGGGCGCCCGTGCCGGCGGGCGCCCGCCGGCGGCGTGGCCGTCGCCGGCCGAGGCGCCGATGGGAGCGTTAGTGCCCCCGCACGACGGGTAGTCGGCGAGCGCTCCTGACAAGTGGCGGGGAGGTCGTATGACGGCGACCAGTGCCTTCTTCGAGCAGTTGGCGGATGTCGGTCACGATCCACGGTTGTGCAAGGTCCGTGGCACCATCCGGTTCGACATCCGGGAGGGGGACCGGGTGGAGCGGTGGCTGCTGGACATCGACCACGGACGTCTGCGGGTGACGCGGAGCGACGCCCCGGCGGAAGCGGTCATCACGGTTACCGCCGACGTCGCGGAGGCGATGTCGCGGGGTGAGATGAACGGCCTGGCCGGGATCACCCGGGGCGAGATCATGGTCGACGGGAACCTCGCGTTGGCGATGCGGGTCGGGCGGCTGTTCCCGGTGCCCCCCGACTCGCGGCAGCAGGCCGTCTCCGGTCGCGGGGAGTGACCCGGTGAAGGACATCCCGGGCACCGTGTCGTGCATCGACGGCAGCACCTTCATCGTCTCGGATTCCAGCGGTGACGTGGAGTCGTCACCCGCGACCCCGGTCGGCCTGTTCGCCGCCGATTCGCGTTTCCTGTCCCGATGGGTGCTCACCGTCAACGGCGAGCGGCTGACCGCCCTGTCGGTGGACGACAGCCAGTACTACGAGGCGGCGTTCTTCGTGGTGCCGGGCGGGCAGACCGACTACGTGGAGGCCGACGTGTCAGCGATCCGGCGGCGGCGGATCGGACCGGACCTGACCGAGTCGCTGACGCTGTTCAACTACGGCGAGAAGGAGATGGACCTCGACGTACGACTGGAGGTGGCGGCCGACTTCGCCGACATCTTCGACATCAAGTTCGACGTCCGCCAGAAGGCCGGCAGTCACTACCTCCACGTCGGTCCGGACGAGCTGCGGCTGGGCTACCGGCGCGGCACGTTCCAGCGCGAGGTGTCCGTCTCGGCCAGTGAGCCCGCCGACTTCGACGAGGGCGGTCTCCGCTTCACGCTCCGGCTGCCGCCCGGCGCCCGGTGGTCGACGGAACTGCGGGTGGTCATGCGGGCGCTGCGTCCGGACGGTGTCGACCTCCGTGCCGCGGTGCGCGCGCTGCGCCCGGACGCCGCCACGCTGCCGACGAGCGTGCGGGAGTGGCTCGCGCAGGCCCCGAAGCTGGACACCGACAGCAGCGCACTGCAACAGGTGTACCACCGCAGCCTGGTGGACCTGGCGGCGCTGCGCTTCGCCCCGCTCTCGCTCCGCGGCGCGACCGTACCGGCGGCGGGGCTGCCCTGGTTCATGACCCTGTTCGGCCGGGACAGCCTGCTGACCTGCCTGCAGACCCTGCCCTTCACCCCGTCGCTGACCCCGCCGACGCTGCGGATCCTCGCCTCGTTGCAGGGTGCCCGGACCGACAACGTGCTGGAGGAGGACCCCGGCCGGATCCTGCACGAGCTGCGCTACGGCGAGTCGGCCGCGTTCGAGGAGCAGCCGCACTCGCCGTACTACGGCACCGTGGACGCCTCACCGCTGTTCGTGGTGCTGCTCGACGAGTACGAACGGTGGAGCGGCGACGCGGCGCTGGTGATGGAGCTGGAGCAGGAGGCCCGGGCGGCCCTGGCGTGGATCGACCAGTACGCCGACCTGACGTCCACCGGCTACCTCTGGTACGAGCGACGCAACCGGGTCACCGGGCTGGAGAACCAGTGCTGGAAGGACTCCTGGGACAGCATCTCCTACGCCGACGGCAGGCTGCCGGGCTTCCCCAGGGCCACCTGCGAGGCCCAGGGCTACGCCTACGACGCCAAGATCCGGGCGGCGCGGCTGGCCCGTACGTTCTGGAACGACCCGGCCTACGCGGACCGGCTGGAAAGCGAGGCGGCGGCGCTGTACGAGCGCTTCAACCGGGACTTCTGGCTCGACGACCGGGGTTACTACGCGCTCGCCCTCGACCGCGACGGCACTCCCGTCGACAGCCTCTCCTCCAACATCGGGCACCTGCTGTGGAGCGGGATCGTGCCGCCGGAGCGGGCCGCGCGCGTCGCCGAGCACCTGATGGGGCCGGCGCTCTTCTCCGGCTGGGGGGTGCGGACCCTCGCCGAGGGGCAGGGCCGCTACAACCCGCTCGGATACCACCGCGGCACCGTCTGGCCCTTCGACAACTCGTTCATCGCCTGGGGCCTGCGCCGCTACGGATTCGCCGCCGAGGCGGGACGCATCGCCGAGGGCATCATCGACGCGGCCACCTACTTCCAGGGCCGGCTCCCCGAAGCCTTCGGCGGGTTCGACCGGCACACCACGCGCTACCCGGTCCGGTACCCCACCGCCGGCAGCCCACAGGCATGGTCCAGCGGAGCGTCCCTGCTGCTCATCCGGATCATGCTCGGCATCGAACCGCACGAGGACCATCTCGCCGTGAACCCGGCACTGCCTCCCGGCTTCGACCGGCTCGCGCTGCTGGACATCCCGGGCCGCTGGGGCATGGTGGACGCGTTCGCCCGGCACCGCTTCGACCAGCCACGAACCAATGGCGGCGGATCCGATCCGGGCCTTCCCTGAGCCGGGACGGCCCGTACCGCAGCCGGCCGGGACCGGAGATATCCCGTACCCGGCTGTCGGCGGACGGCACGCAGTCGGACGCCGAACTCTGGATCCCGGAGGAGCCCGTCATCGGCTGATCCCGTCCAGCACACCGCGTTGGAAGGCGCGGGCCTCGGGACCGCTCGGCGGCGGCCCGCCGGCCCGCGCCGCGATCGACCGTTCGATCAGGTCGACGGCCCCACCGTCGATCAGGTCGGCAGCCGCGCCGCCGGTCGCGTGGCCGGCAGCCGCGCGGTCGTCGGTCGGGTCGGCCCGCCGGCCGTCGGCGACCAGCAGGCGGCCGGCGTCGACCTTCGACAGCCAGACGCCGTGCCGGACCTTGACCAGGGAGCGGCAGGCGCCGAGCACCGCGTCCTCGGCCCCCGGGGCGGGACCGTCGCCGGGCGGGGTCGGCAGGGCCAGCCACCAGCGCAGTGCGTCGGTCAGCAGGCGGCGCAGGTCGGCGGGGGAGAGGTCGGCGAAGGCCTCGGCGGCCGGCGGCCCGAGCAGGGCGTACCCGCACTGGTGCAGGATGCTGCGGTCCAGGCCGTACCAGAACAGGCCGTCCTCGGCGGGGCGGTCGGCGGCGGCCCACGTCGCCCGGAACGGCATCCGCGCCCCGGTGTTCAGCTCGACCTCGAACCCGGGATCCGGCGTGCCGGAGCGGGCGACCGCCCGGCGGTACACGACCAGCTCCAGCCCGCGCGCGGGGCACGGCAGCGCCTCGTGCCGCAGCCGCGCCACCAGCTCCTGCCGGCGCCCGAGGTCGAGGGCGTCGGCGCAGACCAGCGCGACGTCGACGTCGCTGCGCCCCGGCTGGTACGCGCCCAGCCCGACCGAGCCGGCCGCGTACGCCCCGACGAGGTCGTCGCCGAGCACGTCGCGGGCGGCGGCGACCAGGTCGGCGAGGTAGCGGCGCAGGGGCGGGTCGAGGTCAGTCACCGGACTCGGCCCAGGCCGTCCCGGCGGGTAGGAACCACGCGCCCGCCTCGGCGCCGAGGGCGTGCGCGACGGTCAGCCGGGCGTGCCGGTCGAGCGCGGGCAGCCGGTCCGGCGGGAACCACTCCACGGCCACCGACTCGTCGTCGTTGACCCGGGCGGTGCCGGCGACCAGCCGGCAGTGGAAGCCGAGGTTGAAGAACTCGCAGCGGTCGCCGTTGGGGTAGGTGTGCGGGTGCGACACGACGCTGCTCAGACGGACCGGCTCGACCTCCAGGCCCGTCTCCTCCCGCACCTCGCGGACCACCGCCGTGGCCGGCTGCTCGCCCGGCTCGACGATGCCGCTGACCACCGACCAGCGCCCGTCGTCGGCGCGCCTGCCGAGCAGCAGTTCGCCGGCGTCGTTGCGCACCACCGCGCTCACACTCGGCAGCAGGAGCAGGTCGTGGCCGACGCGCTCGCGCAGCCGCAGGATGTGGTCCGGAACGCCCATCCGGCGACCCTAACCCGCCCCCCCGTCCGTCAGTCGGGGCACGACAGCCGTTGGAGGGCGACGGGGCCGGCGTCGGAGGGCACGGCCAGCGCGAAGCACGCCGCCGAGTCGGCCCGTTGCCAGCCGAAGACGGAGGCCGCCGTCTTGGCGACCCGGACGCGGAAGACCAACCGTACGGTCGCCTCCGCGCGGGGCCCGTCGCTGCGTACGGTCAGCACCTCGACCCCGTCCACCGCGTCGGCGGCCCGCCGCAGCGTCGATTCCCCGGCCGCCGGTTCGGCGAGCAACCGCGCGCGGGCGAGCTGCGCGGTGGCGGTCACCTCCCGCTCGGCCCGTTGCTCCAGCCGCTGCTGTGACCGGGCCCGCAGCAGCGGCAGCCCGGTGGCCGCCCCGACCACCGCCAGCGCGATCGCCGGCACCGCCACCGTCAGTACGCGCCGCGGCCACACCGATGTCCCACCCCCGTGTCGCACGGGGCGATTGTGCGCCACGGGCCCGCCCCGCGGCTGCCCCGTCGCGGGCCGACGGGGCGGGCGCCGTACCCCCGGGTGGCCCTGTTTTCGCAGTTCCAGCCCTTGGCGGCGGGAGCACGTCTACTGTGGAGAACATCGGCGACTTGTGGTGTTCCGGTGGCGGCCGGGTGGTTCGCGGTGCACAGTGATCCCATGAGCGACAGCGGAAGCGGTGGGCACTTCTACTGGTGCACCCGGCACCACCGGGTCGAGACCGACGCCGACGTGTGCCCCGCCAGGCACGTTCTGGGGCCGTACGCCTCAGCCGCCGACGCGGAGAACGCCCTGCAGACGGTGCGGGAGCGCAACGACGCGTGGGAGGCCGAGGACGCCCGCTGGGCCGGGGAGGACAGATAGGCGGCGCGGGACGGCCCGCGCCGAGGCACGTGGTGCTCCGCGAGGGCGAGAGCACGTCCCCAGGAAGGGAACCGAGATGGCCGAAGCACAGCAGGCCACCACCCGCCCGGCCGCCAGACGTACGACCGCCAGGAAGACCGCCGCGGCGGAGCGGACCGCGGGCACGGCGCGGACCGTGCGCCCGTCCGCCACGTCCACGGCGGCGAAGAAGGCACCGGCCAGCAAGGCGACCGGCGGCGGGGGACGGGCCCCGGCGAAGAAGGCCCCTGCCGCGAAGGCCCCGGCGAGGAAGGCTCCCGCCGCGAAGGCCTCCGCTGCGAAGGCCTCCGCGAAGAAGGCTCCCGCGAGGAAGGCGGCGACCAGGGTCGCCGCCGCGGCGAAGAAGACGACGGCCGCGGCGAAGAAGACCACCGCCACCGCGGCGAAGAAGACCACCGCCACCGCGGCGAAGAAGGCGCCCGCCGCGGCGAAGCGGACGACGGCGGCGGCCAAGAGCACGGCGGCGAAGAAGACGACCTCGGCGAAGACGCCGGCCCGGCAGGCGGCGACGAAGGCCGCCACCACGGCGAGGAAGGCGACCGCGCCGGCGAAGAAGGCCCCCGCCAGCGGCACCGCCCCCGCCCGCAAGGTCACCTCGGCGGCGAAGAAGACCACCACGGCGGCGAAGAAGACCACCACGGCGGCGAGGAAGAGCACCACCACGGCGGCGAAGGCCCCGGCGAAGAAGGCCACCGCCGAGAAGACGACGCCGGCCAGGAAGACGACGACGGCGGCGAAGAAGACGGTGCCGGCCACGAAGACGACGGCGGCGAGGAAGACGGCCGCGACCCGGCCCACCGGCGGCGCCCGCAAGGCCGCCGCGACGAAGGCCCCCGCCAACAAGGCCACCGCGACCTCCTCGGCCACCGCCCGCAAGGCGGCGGCGAAGAAGGCCCCGGCGAAGAAGACGACGGTCGCCCGGGCGCCGGCGAAGAAGACGACCGTCGCCCAGGCGCCGGCCAAGAGGAGGACCGTCGCCGAGACGCCGGCCAAGAAGGTCACCGCCCGCAAGGCGCCCGCCCCGACGACCGCGGCACGGGCCACCGCCCCCCGGGGCGTACGGGCGAGCGCGCGCAGGGCGACCGGCTGACCGCGACGCGGACGACCGGCGCTCGCCGGGAAGCGGATCATCCGCCACACTGTCAGGATTGACCCCGTGGTGATCCGACGCGTACTCGCACCCCGCATCGACTTCGGCGCGCTGCGCCGCGAACTGGGGCTGCCCGAGGGGTTCCCGGCCGAGGCACAGCGCGAGGCCGACGCCGCGGCAGCCGCGCCGCCCCGGCCCGCCGCCGACCGCACCGACGTCCCGTTCGTCACCGTGGACCCCGCCGGTTCGCGCGACCTGGACCAGGCGATGCACCTCGCCCGCCGTCCCGGTAAGGGTTACCGGGTGTCGTACGCGATCGCCGACGTCGCCGCGCACGTGCGCCCCGGCGGCGCGCTGGAGGAGGAGACCTGGCGGCGCGGGCAGACCGTCTACCTGCCCGACGGCACCGTGCCGTTGCACCCCGAGACCCTCAGCGAGGGCGCGGCCAGCCTCCTGCCGGACGTCGACCGGGCCGCCGTGCTGTGGACGATCGACCTGGACGCCGACGGCGGCACCGTCGGGGTCACGCTCGAACGCGCGCTGGTGCGCAGCCGGGCCAAGCTGGACTACGTCGGCGTCCAGGCGGCCGCCGAGGCCGGCCGGCTACCCGACGCCATCGCCCTGTTGCCCGAGATCGGGGCCCTGCTCACCGCGCGCGGGCTGCGCCGGGGAGCGATCAACCTGCCGCTGCCCGAGCAGGACGTGGAGGCCGACGGCGACGGTTGGCGGCTGGTGCTGCGCGGGCCGGTGCCGATGGAGGAGCACAACGCCCAGATCTCGCTGCTGACCGGGATGGCCGCCGCCGACATCATGCTCGCCGGGGGCATCGGCCTGCTGCGTACGATGCCGGCGCCGAAGCCCGAGGCGGTGGCGCGGCTGCGGGCCGCCGCCGCCCCGCTGGGCGTGCACTGGCCGGACGGCGCCGGCCCCGGCGAGGTGATCGCCGGGCTGGACCCGTCGCAGCCCCGGGCCGCCGCCTTCGTGGACCAGGCCGCCGAGCTGATGCGGGGCGCCGCGTACACGGCCTTCGACGGCGCGCCGCCCGAGCAGCGGGAGCACGGCGGGGTCGCGGCCGCGTACGCCCATGTCACGGCGCCGCTGCGGCGACTGGCCGACCGGTACGCCACGGAGGTCTGCCTGGCCCTGCACGAGGGCCGGGCGGTGCCCGACTGGGCCCGCGCGGCGCTGCCCCGGCTGCCCGAGGCGATGGCCACGACCGACCGGACCGCCTCGGCGGCCACCCGGGGCGCGATCGAGCTGGCCGAGGCGGTGCTGCTGGAGCACCGGGTGGGGGAGACCTTCGACGCGGCGGTGCTGGACGTCGACGCGGCCCCGGACGGCAAGGCGCGCCCGGGCCGTCGGCCCGGCGGCACCGTGGCGCTGGACGAACCGCCGGTGCGTGCCCGCTGCCTCGGCGAGCTGCCGCTCGGCGAGCGGGTGCGGGTCCGCCTGGTCACCGCCGACCCCGCCACCCGCGCGGTGGCCTTCGAACTGGCCTGATTCCGCCGGCCCGCCCGCCTCTGCGTGCTGGACGGCAAGGAGGTCCGATAGCGCTGGCCTGCTTGCCTCTGCGTGTGGCAGCCGGGCGGACCCGCTTCCGCCGGCTCGCTCTGCCCGCGCGGTCACCACGCGGCCCGGTCTGCCCGCGTGGTGGCCGCGCGGCCGTCTCGATCCGCTGGCTCGGTCGCCCTGCGCGGTGGCCGCCGGGCCGGTCGGGTCCCGCTGGCGGACGCCCCGGCACCGTCGGCGGCAGCGGGCATTGTCACAGCGCCCGCCGGTGCCGCCGGCCTGCGGGTTTGCGAGGATGGCGGCATGGCTTACGACGCGAGCACGCTGCCCGACGTGTCCGGGCTGACCGTCGGCATCATCGGCGGCACGGGCGACCAGGGGAGGGGCCTCGCCTACCGGTTCGCCCGGGCCGGCCAGTCCGTGCTGATCGGGTCCCGTACCGCCGAGCGGGCCGTCCGGTCCGCCGAGGAGATCGCGGCCCTGCCCGGCGTGCCCGCCGGGGCGCCGGTGTCCGGCGGCGGCAACGAGGAGGTGGCCCGGCGCAGCGACGTGGTCATCATCGCGGTGCCGTGGGACGGGCACGCCGCCACCGTCGCCGCGCTCGCCGAGCCGCTCGCCGGCAGGATCGTCGTCGACTGCGTGAACCCGCTGGGCTTCGACAAGCAGGGCCCGTACGCGCTCACGGTCGCCGAGGGCAGCGCCGTGCAGCAGGCCGCCGCGCTGCTGCCCGACTCCCGGGTCTGCGCCGCGTTCAACCACGTCAGCGCCCCGCTGCTGGCCGACCCGGAGATCGAGCGGATTGACCTCGACGTGCTGATCTGCACCGAGGACCGCGAGCTGGTGGGCGTGGTCGCCGCGCTGGCCGCCCGGATCCCCGGCATGCGCGGCATCTACGCCGGTCGGCTGCGCAACGCCCACCAGATCGAGGCGTTCACCGCCAACCTGATCGCCATCAACAAGCGTTACAAGGCGCACGCCGGCATCCGCGTCACCGACCTCTGACAACACCCACCCTGCCCGGCCCGCCCCGGGCCCGCCCCGGGCCCGCCCCGCCCGGGCCCGCCCCGCCCGGGCCCGCCCCGCCCGGGCCCGCCCGAGATCTTGGTAGGAAACGGCCCCTCGGAGGGCTGTTTCCTACCAAGATCTCTGCGTGCGGGGTTTTCTGAGCGGGCCTGCGTGCGGGACCCCCACCGAGCGGGGCTGGTGGGCCGGGCTGGATGGGCGGGGTGTGGTGGGCCGGTCCGGTGGGGGGG
>NZ_JAVRFL010000061.1:0-19985 GCF_031845925.1 Micromonospora reichwaldensis
CGGTTACCCGGCACCGCCCGCCGATGGTTGGGCCTCCCCGCCGGGCGGGCAGCCGCCGGCGGGTGGCGGCTGGCCCCCCACGCCGCACCCCCCCCCCCCGCCCGCCCCCCCCCACCACCGCCCCACCGCCCCCCCCCCCGACCCCGGGCCCCCCCCCGCCCCCCCCGACCCCGGGCCCCCGGCCCCCCCGCCCGACCCCGGCCCCCCCGCCCCCCCCCCGACCGCCGGCTCAGCGTTCGACGAGGACGTCGTGGCCCAGGTCGAGCAGGGCGTGCCGCCACTCGTCGTCGGCGTTGCCGCGGGGCGGCTTCTCGTCCAGCAGGGACTGGATCTCGTCGATCGCGTCCCGCATCACCCGGATGTCCTCCGGCGTGAGGTCGACCTTGCGTTTGGTCAGCACCCGCAGGATCCGCCGGCCCATCCCGGGCAGGTCGAGGTCCGGGTCGGGCCCGAACGACTCCTCCCCGGAGCCCCGGGTGAGCAACCACTGCCGCAACTGCTCCGACGGGACGTTGACCTGGGCGTGGAAGTCGTCCCAGAGCACCTCCACCTCGGGTTCGAGCCGCTGCTCGCGTACCATCAGCCCTCCTCTCGACGGCGGCGGTCGGACTCCGCCGGCTCCGGGTCGTCGCCCTGCTGGCCCACGCCCTCCGGCGGCATCCGCACCCGGGCGGGGTTCGCGGTCGGCGGGGCCACGATCGGATCGGTACGCTCGCTCTCGTCCCGGGTCTCCTGGGGTTCGCTCATGTCCGCCCTCCGGTCATCGGGGATGGGACGTCGTGGCCGGGGTGTAGCCGCGCTCGCCGGCCGTCACGTCGAAGGCGAGTCGCCCGTCGCGGGCGTCCACGGTGATCTTCTGGCCGGGTGAGACCGCCGACTCCAGCAGCATCCGGGACAGCTGGTTGTCCACCTCCCGCTGGATGACCCGACGCAACGGCCGGGCACCGAACTCCGGCTGGTAGCCGTGCTCGGCGATCCAGTCGACGCCGGCGGTGGTGAAGTGGACCTGGATGTCCTGCGCGTGCAGGCGGCGACGGGTCTCCTCCAGCAGCAGGCCGGTGATCTGGCGCAGTTGCTCGGCCTCCAGCCGACGGAAGATGATCACCTCGTCGATGCGGTTGAGGAACTCCGGCCGGAAGTTCTCCTGCAACCGGCGCATCAGCCGCTCGCGCAGCTCGTCGCGCTCCTGCTCGCCGCCCTCCGCGCCGGTGCCGAACCCGACGGCGCGCTGGGCGCCGGTGATCAGTTCCGAGCCGAGGTTGCTCGTCATGATCAGTACGGTGTTCTTGAAGTTGACCGTCCGGCCCTGGCTGTCGGTGAGCCGCCCGTCGTCGAGCACCTGGAGCAGGATGTTGAACACGTCGGCGTGGGCCTTCTCGATCTCGTCGAGCAGCACCACCGCGTACGGGCGGCGGCGGACCGCCTCGGTGAGCTGGCCGGCCTCCTCGTAGCCGACGTACCCGGGCGGGGCGCCGACGAGCCGGCTCACCGTGTGCCGCTCCTGGAACTCGCTCATGTCCACCCGGACCATCCGGTCGGCCTCGCCGAACAGCGCCTCCGCGAGGGCCCGGGCAAGCTCGGTCTTGCCGACGCCGGTGGGCCCGAGGAAGAGGAAGCTGCCCATCGGGCGGTCCGGGTCGGCCAGCCCGGCACGCGAGCGGCGGACCGCCTCGGCGACCGCGGTGACCGCGTCCTCCTGGCCGACCACCTTCTCGTGCAGGTGGCCCTCCAGGCGCAGCAGCCGGTCGCGTTCCTCCTCGGTGAGCTGGCTGATGGGAATTCCGGTGGCGCGGGAGACCACCTCCGCGATCTCCTGCGGCCCGACGGCCGGCACCTGCGACGAGCCACCCTCGTCGCCCCGGGCCCGGCGGATCTGCTCCTCCACCTCGGCGAGCTGGTCGCGCAGCGCGGACGCCTTCTCGTACTGCTCGTCGGCGACGGCCTGCTCCTTGTCCCGGCGTACCTCCTCGAGCTGTGTCTCCAGCTCCCGCACGTCGGACGCCGGGGTGCGGGTGCGCAGCCGGACCCGGGCGCCGGCCTGGTCGATCAGGTCGATCGCCTTGTCCGGCAGGAACCGGTCGGTCACGTACCGGTCGGACAGCTCGGCCGCGGCGACCAGCGCCTCGTCGGTGAACCGCACCTGGTGGTGGGCCTCGTAGCGGTCGCGCAGCCCGCGCAGGATCGCCACGGTGTCGTCGACGGTGGGCTCCGGCACGAACACCGGCTGGAACCGGCGGGCCAGCGCCGCGTCCTTCTCGATGCTCTTGCGGTACTCGTCCAGCGTGGTCGCGCCGATCACCCGCAGTTCGCCGCGGGCCAGCGCCGGCTTGAGCATGTTCGAGGCGTCCATGCCGCCCTCGCTGCCCGCCCCGCCCGCGCCGACCAGGGTGTGGATCTCGTCCAGGAAGACGATCAGCTCGTCGCGGTGTGCCCGGATCTCGTCGATGACCTTCTTCAGCCGCTCCTCGAAGTCGCCCCGGTACCGGGTTCCCGCCACCAGGCCGGCCAGGTCGAGCTGGATCACCCGCTTGCCGAGCAGCGTCTGCGGCACGTCGCCGTCGCAGATCCGCTCCGCCAGGCCCTCCACGATCGCCGTCTTGCCGACGCCGGCCTCGCCGATGAGCACCGGGTTGTTCTTCGTCCGGCGGGACAGGATCTCGACGGCCTGCTCGATCTCGTCGGCCCGGCCGATCACCGGGTCGATCTGGTCGTTGCGGGCCAGGTCGGTGAGGTCCTGGCCGTACTGGTCGAGGGTGGGCGTGCCGCGGTCGGGCTTCGGCCCGGTCATCGGCCCGCGCTCGGCGCTGGCCGCCTGCAACGACTCGGGTTGGATCCGGCCGGCGGCGAGCATCCGGCCGGCCGGGGACTCCGGGTTCAGCGGCAGCGCCATCAGGATGTGCTCGGGGCCGATGTAGTTGGCGCCCATCGCCCGGGACAGCTGGTGGGCGTCGAGCAGCGCCCGCTTGGCCGCGGGGGTGAGCGACAGGTTGGGCGGCACCTCGCCCTTGGGCGCGCCGTCGCCGCGCCCACCGAGCGCGTTGAGCAGCGTGTCCGGGTCGGCGCCGGCGCGCCGGACGAGGTCGCGCAGCGGTTCGCGTTGCAGCGCGGCCCAGAGCAGGTGGTCGGTGTCGAGGTCGGTGCTCTTGCGTTGGGCGGCCCGGCGGGCCGCGTCGGCCAGCATCTCCCTGGCGTCGGCGGTCATCAGCCGGGTGATGTCGACCCGGTGCGCGGGTCGGCGCCCACCCTCGCCCCGGCCGAAGTACCGGGCCAGGAACTCGTCCCAGGGGTCGGAGCCGAAGTCACCGGGTCCCATCATGTCTGTCCTCCGCAGTCGGGCGCGACGGTCGCCAGGGGCTACCCGGCGGTCCGCCCGACAAACGCCACCACCGCGCCGCGCCCCGTCGCGAAGGCCCCCCGCCCAGGTGCAAGGAAGGGCCCCTTGTTAACGCCTGCGGTAGAGGAAGGGTCCCTTCCTTGCACCTCAGGCGATGGGTGGGAGGCTGGTGGGATGGAGCCGACGACGCCGCTGCTGATCGTGGACGCCGCCAACGTGGTGGGGTCCCGCCCGGACGGTTGGTGGCGGGACCGCGCGGGCGCGACCGCCCGGCTGCGCGACTCGCTGGTCCCGGTGGCCGCCGCCGGGCTGCCCCCGCAGCTGCCTCCCCCGGTGGAGGTGGTGCTGGTGGTGGAGGGCCGGGCGCGGGACGTGCCGGGCACGGCCGGGGTCCGGGTGGTGGCCGCGCCCGGGTCCGGCGACGACGCCGTCGTCGACCTGGTCGCCGCCGCGCCGCAGCGCCGACGGCTGGTCGTCACCGCCGACCGTGAGCTGCGGGAACGCGTCGTCGCGCAGGGCGCGGAGGTGTACGGGCCGCGCTGGCTGCGGGACCGACCGACCCCGCCCGGGTAGTCCCGTCAATCGGACTAGCAGCGCTTCCGGTCGACAACCGCTCAGCGGGGCAGGAACACTGACAGGGCGGATGTTCTCTCACCGTGAGGGATAGGCTCTAATGGAGGCCTCCCCGCCCCCAGGAGGTTTCGCCGTGGCGAGCGTCGCCGAGCTCAAGGCAGCCATCGATGTCGCGCTCCAACAGATCGGCGACGGCCAGAGCGCCGTGCAGGCGGCCGGGGAGAAGCTGGCCGAGGCGCAGCAGACCCTGGCCGGCGCGCTGGAGGGCAGCGGGCACGAGACCGTCGAGGCGGCCCAGTCCTCGCTGACCCAGGCCAGCCAGGAGCTGGAGGAGTGCCTCGCCGCGACACTCGTCGCCGTCGAGCAGGCGCAACTCTACGTCGCGACGCTCTGAGGCTCGGCCGTGTCCATCGTCGAGGATGTCGGCGCGCAGGTCCGCGCCGCCGCCGATGACCTGCCGCTCGCGCAGCTTGCCCTGGCGCTCGAGAAGTTCGGGCTGGCCGCCGAGCGGCTGCGCTGGGTCCGCCAGGAGTCGGCCGACCCGATGGGGGTGCCGGAGCTCTCCGCCGCCACCGAGCACGCCGAGACCGCCGGCTACGCGCTGCGCGTCGCGCAGGAGCAGCTCTCGGCGTACCTCGCCGCGATCGGGCTGGCCGGCGACGGCTCCCCCGCCCCGGGGCCGCAGGAGCAGCAGCGCCGGCCCGCGCACGACGCGCCGCGCGAGGCGGCCCCCGGGGAGCCGGCGCCGGAGCCGGCCGCCGACGTGACGCCCCGCCGCTGGTGGGCGGTACGGGTGGCCGAGCTGACGGGCGGCCGGGAGGGTGCGCCCGAGCAGCCCGACGAGAAGGTCGACGACGCCCGGGAGCTGCTGCGCCGGGTCGTCGGCGGGGTCCGTGCCGGCGACCGCGACCGGCTGCACACCGAGCTGCGTCGCGCGCACGCCGACGTCGGCCTCGGCCTGGCGGCGGTCGCCCCGCCGCTGCTGCGCGAGTTGGCCGGGGAGCTGCTCGGGCACCCGCCGCGCGCCGAGGACCTCGGACGGCTGCACCGCGAGCTGGACGGCCGGGTGCGGGACCTGCTGCCCGGCCTGCCCCCCGCGGTGCTGGACACGCTGCTGACCCGGATCTGCCGGATGCCCCCGCCCCGGCGCGGCGAGGCGGAGCAGCCGCACGCCGCCGACCCGGCCGTCACCGCGGGGGTGCTCACCGGGGTGTTGCTGGCCCGGCTCGGCCGGGACCTGCCCACCGACGACGAGCGGGCCCGGCAGGCCGAGACGGCCCGGGAGCGACGCGCCGCCGCCGAGCGGGACCGGCAGGCGGAGACCGCCCGCGACCGGGCCGACGACGCCGAGTGGCAGCGCCGCGCCGCCGCCGCGAAGGGCAGGGTGACCGCCGCGCGGGAGCGGGTCGCGGCGGCCCGGGACCGGGCGGAGGCGGCACACGACCAGGCGACCGCGGCCCGGGAGCGGGCGGCGACCGCCGGTCAGGCCGCCCCGAAGCCGGACCGGGCGGCGGCCGGCGGGTCGACGGGCGGGGGCGGCGCGTCGGCCGACGGCGGCGCACCGGGCAGCGGCGGGTCGACGGGCGACGGCGGTGCGTCGGCGCGTCGCGGTGGACCGGCCGCCAATGGTGCTGCCGCGGCTCGGCCCGGGTCGGCCGGCCGCGTCTGGTCGAGCCCGCCCGCGGGCCGGCCGGCGTCGGGTGGCACCCCGGGCCCGCGCGGGCGGGGCGTCGATGGCTGACCGGCGGAGCCAGCTGGTCACCCGGGTCAGGGGCATGCTGGGCGAGGCCCTCGGCGCCACCCGGACCCGGCTGTCCAGCGCGCAGGCCGAGCTGAGCACGGCCCGGGAGCGGCTGGCGAAGGTCCGGCGGGCCGCGTCGGTCGTGCCGGAGCGGGTGGGCGCGCAGCGCGACCGGCGGCTGGCCGAGATCGACGATCGGCACGCCGCGCGCATCGCGGAGCTGGCCCGGCGGGCGGCGGACGCGGCGCAGCGGGAGGCCCCCGGGGCGGCCTCCGCGGACTGGACGCGGTGGCGCCCGACGCCGACCCGGCGGGCGGAACCGCCGGGCGCGCTGCGCATCGGCACGGTACGCATCCCCGGCGCCGAACCGGTGCCGGCGCTGGTGCCGCTGCTCGACGCCGGCCACGTCGAGCTGACCGGGGACGACCGGGAGGGCTGCGACGCGGTGGTGTCGGCGCTGCTGCTGCGCGGCGTCGGGCGCGCCGATCCGGGCGCCGTACGACTGGTCGGCTACGACCCCGAGCACCTGGGCGGCGGCCTGGCCGGTTTCGCCCCCCTCGGCACGGCCGGGCTGCTCACCTTCGTCGGCCCGGGCGGGCTGGCCCGGCTCCTCGACGACCTGGTGGAGCAGATCCGCCGGATCAACGAGACGGTGCTGGCCGGGGAGTACGTCTCGCTGCGCGAGCTGGCCGCCGCCACCGGTCGCCGGCCCGAGCCGTGGCGGGTGGCGGTGCTGCTGGGCGGGGACGAGTTGTCGCGGCACGAACGCGGCCAGCTCGACCGGGTGGTCCGCACCGGGGCGGCCTGCGGCGTGCACCTGGTGGTGCGGGGCGTGTCGCTGCCCGAGGATCCCACCGTGACCCGGGTGGGCGCGTACGCCGACGGCGCCCGGATCGGCGGGCCCAACGGCCTGCCCGTACGCCTCGATCCGCCGCCCCCGCCGGTCCTGGTCACCGAGACCTGCCGGGAGGTGGCGGCGCGGGTCAACGCCGGCCCCGCCCCGACCCCGTTCACCGACCTGCTGCCGCCGGTGGAGCAGATGTGGCGGGAGGACTCCGCCACCGGGCTGACCGCCCCGATCGGCGAGGGCCCGCACGGCCGGCCGGTGCTGCTCACCCTGGGCGACTACCCGCCGCACGCGTTGATCGGCGGCCCGTCCGGCACCGGCAAGACGAACCTGATTTTCGCCTGGATCGGCGCGCTGGCGGCCCGCTACTCCCCGGCCGAGCTGGAGTTCTACCTGCTGGACTTCAAGGAGGGGGTGTCCTTCGCCCGGTTCGCCAAGGGCCGGCGGGACCCGAGCTGGCTGCCGCACATGCGGCTCGTCGGGATCAACGTCAACACCGACCGGGAGTTCGGCCTGGCGTTGCTGCGCTTCCTCGCCGAGGAGCTGCGCCGGCGGGCCGACGCCGCGAAGAAGCACGAGGTGACCAAGCTCGCCGAGCTGCGCGCGGTCGACCCCACGGGGCACTGGCCGCGGATCGTCGCGGTGGTCGACGAGTTCCAGATGCTGCTCGCCGGGCGGGACGTGGTCGCCCGGGAGGCCGCCGACCTACTGGAGGACCTGGCCCGGCGCGGCCGGTCGCAGGGCATCCACCTGGTGCTCGCCTCGCAGGACGTACGCGGCATCGAGGCGCTGTGGGGCCGGCCGGCCCTGGTCGCGCAGTTCACGTTGCGCATCGCGCTGCCGAAGGCGCTACGGATCCTCGCCGAGCGCAACGACGCCGCCCAGTCCCTGCCGCGCCACCACGCGGTGGTCAACGCGGAGTCCGGCATGGCGGAGGGCAACCAGGTGGCCCGGATCCCGTCGGCCAGCGACTGGGAGACGTGGAGCGAGTTGCAGCACCGGCTGTGGCGGATGCGCCCGCAGGACGCCGCGCCGGCCCGGCTCTTCGACGGCGACGCGATCCCCCGCCTCGCCGACGCGCCGGACTTCCGGGCGCTGGCCGCGCCGGAGACGGGGCACCCGCGTACGCCGGTCGCGCTGCTCGGCGAGATCATCGACGTGCAGTCCCGCTCGGCGGCGTTGCGGCTGCCCCGGGCTCCCGGCCGCAACCTGGCGGTGCTCGGCACCCGGGTGGACGAGGCGTGCGCGGTGCTCGACGCGGCGGCCCGCTCCCTGGCCCGCCAGCACCGCCCCGGCACGGCCCGGTTCTCGATCGCCTGCCTCGACCCGGACGCCGACCCGGCCGCCCGGTCCCTCTACGAGGATCTCGCCGACGACGCCGCCTGGTACGACGAGGAGACGGTAGGCGAGCTGATGGCCGAGACCGCTGAGGGGCTCGGTGCGCCGGGCATGCCGCACTACCTGCTGCTGTTCGCCGTCGACGCGGCGGCCGGGGCGTTGGCCACGCGGATCGGCCGGCGTACCGGGCTGGAGGAGCTGCGCCGGATCCTGCACGACGGGCCGGAGCGGCGCATCCACGTGCTGGCCTGGTGGCGCGGCGTCGCCCGGATGCGGGCCGACCTGGGCGGACCGGCGGCCCGGACGGACCAGATCGGCGCCTGGGTGGCGCTGGACGCCCACGGCGGCGAGCTGGGTTCGTCGCTGTATCCGGGCACCGGTGGCCCGGACTGGTATCCCCGCCCCTGGCGGGGGCTGTTCTTCGATCGGGCGGTGCACCGCACCGGCCAGGTGATCATTCCCTACGGGCCGGCGCGATGAACGAACCGGTGACCAGTGAGTCGTACGCGGCCCAGATCCGTCGGCTGGCCGAGCTGAGCACGCGGGTGCGCGTCCAGCGGGCCGAGGCGCACACCTGGCACGCCCAGCAGTGCGCGGCGGCCGAGCGGGCCGTTGCCGAGGCGGAGGCCGAGCTGCGGCGCGCGGAGCGGGAGCTGGTGGACGCGCGCGAGGAGCAGGAACGGGTGGACGCCGAGGTCGCCGACCTGTGGCAACTGCTGCGCGGCCGGCTCGGCGGCTCGGGTCGCCGGGCGGGCGGGCCACCGGCGCCGGTGCCCGGCGCGACGGATGACCCGGCTCCGCTGCTGGCCGGCGTGCGGGACCTGCTCAACCGCACGCGCCAGCCGGGTGACCTGCCGGGCTCGGTCAACCCGCTGCTGGCGTTGTGCGGGGTGGCGGGCGCGGTGCTCGCGTACGCCCTCGGTGGCGCGGCCCGGGCGGCGGGCGAGCGGTACGGCGGCGAGCTCGGCGTCGGGCTGCCGGTGCTGGCCCTGGTGGTGACGCTGCTCGGTCCGCTGGTCGGTCTGGTGCCGGCGAAGGTCCTCGCCGACCGTCGGCACGCCGTGCTCGGCCCCCGGCCGCTGACCGTCGTGCTCGTCGCCGGGCTGGTGACCACGGTCGCGCTGCTCGTCGCCGGCCGCTGACCCACCGTTCCCCCGTTCAGCCGGAAGGTTGCCGCAGCGCGTCGTCGATCCGGCCGCCCGCCGTTCGTGTAGAGGGAGGAGGCCGGGTCACGCCGGCCGTTCGACGAGAGGGAGTGTGCGATGCGGAACTTCGTGCTCAACGTGATCCAGCCCGACGGGGACGCCCCGCCCCCGCCGGACTTCCTCGAGCCGATCATGCGGGACGTCGAGGCCGTCAACCAGGAGATGCGCCGCAGCGGTGTCTGGGTCTTCGGCGCCGGTCTGGAGCTGGCGCACACCGCCCGGGTGGTCCGGGTCCGCGACGACGAGACGCTCCTGACGGACGGCCCGTTCGCCGAGGGCAAGGAGCACGTCGGCGGGTTCACCGTGATCGCGGTGCCGGATCTCGACGCGGCGTTGGGCTGGGCGGAGAAGCTGTCCCGGGCGACCACCCTGCCGATCGAGGTCCGTCCGGCGGCCGCCATCGACCCTGCCTGAGCCGGACCTTTCATCGGCACGTGCCGGAGCCGTGCGGGGCGACCTCGCGGTGGCGACCGTGCCGCCGCACGGCCCGCCCCCGCAGGCCGGGCCGTGCCGCACGTGGCACGGCCCGGCCTCTCGTACGGGCACCACGCACCGCCCCGGCCTATCAGGCGGGGACCAGCACCGCCTCGCGCAGGAGGCGACGGGCCAGGGTGATCCGGTCGGCGTCGTCGTCCAGGCCCGGCAGGTCGCCGACCCGGACGGACTCGGCGCCGAGCAGTGCGTGCACGGCCGGCGCGCACGACGCGGGCAGCGTGATCGTGCGGTCGAACAGCACCAGCGCGACCTTCTCGCCCCGTGGGGTGAGCCGCCAGCGCAGGCCGGGTCGCGGGGCGAGCCGGGTGTCGGCGTCCAGCGACGCCAGCGCGGCGGCCTGGGCCAGGGGTCGGATGGGCGCGGGCCGGGCGGCCGGCCAGGCGCGCTGCCGCAGCCGGGCGGCGACGGCCGCCGGGTCGGCCCGCAGCAGCCAGTCCCGCAGCGCCTCCACCGTCTCGGTCAGCTCCGGCTCGATCGCGTCCGGGTCGGCGACGTCGGTGCCGAACGGCAGCGTGGCGCGCAGCCGCGGGTCCTCGGCGGCGAGGGCGAGCAGCTCCTCGACCAGGGCGTAGCGGGTCAGCGCCCGGACGCCGACGGTCAGGTGCAGCGAGCTGGACTCCTGGGCCTGCGCGCTGTGCAGCCAGCCGCGGGGCAGGTAGAGCGCGTCGCCGGGGGCGAGCACGACGTCCAGCGCGGCGGGCCCGTCGGCGGTGGCGGCGACCTCGTCGGCCCGGCCACCCCACGGCTGCTTCTCCAGCGGGTCCGGCAGCACCGGCGGGTGGATCCGCCAGTGCTTGCGGCCGTCGACCTGGAGGACGAAGACGTCGTGGGTGTCGTAGTGGGTGGCGAAACCCTGGCTGCCGGCGGGGGTCAGGTAGGCGTTGACCTGCAACGGCTGCCCGACGGCGGTGCCGAGTTCGCGGGTGAAGTCGGTCAGGGCCGGCCAGGTGCGGTGCAGACCCTGCAGGACGAGGGTGGCGCCGCCGGCGTACAGCTCCAGCACCCGCTCGTCGAGGACCTGGTCGGCGATCTCGGCGCCGGCGCCGCCGCCGCCGGTGAAGCGGGCCGCCGGCACGAGCTGGCCGTCCTTGGCGATCCGCAGGAACGGTGTACGCAGGCCGCGGCGGCTGAGCAGCTCGTCGGCGTCGGCGGGGCTGAGCAGGTCGGTGAAGCCGGCCTCGTTGGGCAGTTCGTCGGCGCGGGAGAGCAGCGGGGTGCGTCCCCAGTGGGCGGCGGCGAACTTCGCCGGCTCGACCGACACGCAGCGCGCGAGCGCGGCCGAGGCCCCGGACGGGACCGCCGGGCGGCCGTCGCCGCCCGGCGGGTCGATGTCGGTCACGGCGATCCGTCAGGCGCTGCCGTCGGCGCCGCCGTCGTGCTGGCCCGGCGTGGCACCGCCGTCGGCGGGACCCTCCGCGCTGCCGTCGGCGCCACCGTCGTGCTGGCCCGGGGTCGCACCGCCGTCGGCGGGACCCTCCGCGCCCTGGTCGGCGCCCTGGTCGGCGCCACGCTCGGCACCGCGGTCGGCGCCGCCGTCGGCACCACCGTCCTGCTGGCCCGGGGTCGCGCCGCCGTCGGCCGGGCCCTCGGGGCCGCCACCGGCGCTGGTCTGCATGTCGTCGTCGTTGAGTGCCATCGGTGCTCCCTAGGGATGTGCCGCCCCGCCGTTGCGCCGGGGTCCGTCGTGCAGCGGGTGGTACCCCACACGCGATCTTCTCTAACCACACCGTAGACGTCCTTTCCGGTTCACACCGGCGGTTCGCCGCGCCCGGTCAGTGCCGCCAGCAGGCACGTCGCGGCGCGCGGCGCGGGTCGGACGCCGACGGCGCCGGGGGTTCGCGCCGCCCGGCGCGGCGGCGCCCGACGGTGACAGGATGGTGCTGCCCGAGCAGGAGGTGGCGATGACCGAGCCGACCGGGCCGCGCCCGCTGGAACCGGTGACCGAGCAGTGGCAGCGCGCGCTGGCGATCGTGGCGCACCCCGACGACCTGGAGTTCGGCGCCGCCGCCGCGGTCGCCCGCTGGACGGCGCAGGGCAGACAGGTCGTCTACTGCCTCGTCACCAGCGGCGAGGCCGGCATCGACGCGATGCCGCCGCCGCGAGCCAGGGAGGTCCGGGAGCGGGAGCAACGCGAGTCCGCCGCCCTGGTCGGGGTGGGGACCGTGGAGTTCCTCGGCCTGCCCGACGGCGTCCTGGAGTACGGCGTGCCGCTGCGTCGCGCCCTCGCCGGGGTCGTCCGCCGGCACCGCCCCGAGATCGTGATCACCAACAACTTCCGGGACACCTGGGACGGTGCGTACGCCCTCAACCAGGCCGACCACATCGCCACCGGCCGGGCGGTGCTGGACGCCGTCCGCGACGCCGGCAACCGGTGGGTGTTCCCGGAGCAGCTCGTCGACGGGATCGAGCCGTGGAACGGGGTGCGCCAGGTCTGGGCCGCCTCCTCGCCCCTCGCCGCGCACGGGGTGGACGTCACCGACACCTTCGCGCGGGGCGTGGCCTCGCTGCGGGCGCACGACGCGTACCTGAGCGGGCTGGGTGACGGCAGCTTCGACCCCGAGGAGTTCCTCGAAGGGCTCTGCCGCCCCGTCGGCGCCCGACTGGGCGTCCGTTACGGCACCGCCTTCGAGGTCTTCCACTTCGACCTCTGGTAGCGACGGGCCGACCCGTGGCCCCGGTACGGCCGGCGTGAAACGGTCCGCTCCGCCGGGGCGGAGCGGACCGTCGCGGACGTGCGGCGCGTCAGGGAAGGATGTTCGCCATGTCCCGGGGCATCGTGGCCTTCACGTCCTCCCACTCGCCCTGGGTCACGTGGCGGCGCAGGGTGTCCAGCACCACCCGCACCACGCGCTCCGGGCCGCCCTCGGCGTCGTACGGGAAGCCCTGCCGGACCTCCAGCAGGAAGTCGTCCCGGTTGAGCTTGATCGGCACGTCCGACGGCTTCCAGCCGTCGAAGTAGATCCCGCGCACCAGCACCGGGAGCTGCGCGGCGAACTCCACGCTCTCCTGCACCGGCATCCGGTCGCGCAGCAGGTGCAGCACCGTGCGCAACGCGCAGTAGGACTGGTTGCGTTGCTTCTTGGGCCAGCCGTAGGCCTGCTCGATGTCCTTGAGGATCAGGTTGGTCTTGTCCATCGAGGACTCGAACGCGGAATGCAGTTGCTCAGCCATCTGTCCACCCCCGTACGTCGGTCTCCCACCGTCGGTCGTCGTCACGTCGCGGCGGTCCCACCGGACCGCGCGGCTGCCGGGTCGGACCGACCCGGGCGGGGCGCGGCGCCCACCGGGCGTCAGGGGACGACCCGACGACGTGCAGCACGGGGCCGCGTCGTCGACCCGGGACCACCCGAACCGTCATCTCCACCCACCTCCGTGGTGTCGCCTGCCGCGGCCACGGTCGGCCGCACACACCGCCCATACTGCGTGGCGTCGGGGTGAGCGGCCCTCACCCCGACGGAGTGAACCGCCCGGCTCAGTCCGCGTCGAGCAGCCCGGCGAGGGTCGCGGCGTTGGTCTGCGCGTAGTCCCGGTAGCAGTTGTTCATCAGGACGTGCGTCTCCCCGGCGGAGCCGGCCAGCTCGCGCAGCTTCGGCGCCCAGTCGCGCAGCTCCCGGTCGGCGTAGCGGTAGCCGAACTTCTCGTGGATGTCCTTGCTGGTCCACTTGTCGCTGTGCCCGTGGAAGCGGACCACCGCGAGGTCCGCGGTGGCGGCCAGCACCGGGGGCACCGACGAGCGGTGCCCCTGCGGCATGTCCACGCAGACGTACGCCAACCGGTGCTCGCGCAGGAAGACGAGGGTCTCGTCGGCGTTGTCGCCGTCGAACCAGGAGGCGTGCCGGAACTCGTAGACCGGGCGCAGCGGGGCGCAGCGCTTCGCCACCTCCAGCAGGTACTGCTTGTTGTCCCGCTTGATGGTGAACCAGGGTGGGAACTGGAACAGCAGCGCGCCGAGCTTGCCCGCCTCGACCAGCGGGTCGAGCGCGGCGAGGAAGCGCGTCCACACCTCCTCGTACGCCTGCGGCGGCAGGTCGTCCGGGTACAGGTTCTTCTTCCCCGTGTCCGGCCGGAGGTCCTTGTAGAGCGCGCCGACCCGGGTCGGGTGCCCGGTGAGCAGGCTGAACGCCTTGACGTTGAAGGTGAAGCCGGCCGGGGTGCGCTCGGCCCACAGCCTCGCCGTCCGCTCGGCGGGCGGCGAGTAGTAGGTGGCGTCGACCTCGACCAGCGGGAACTGGCGGGCGTAGTACGCCAGCCGCTTCTCCGGGGTGTCGGCGGTCTGCGGATACCAGCCGGAGTCCAACAAGGTCCGGTCGGTCCAGGAGGCGGTGCCGACCTTGATCTCACCCATCGGTCGACCTCGCCGCGGTCCGGACCGACCGGCAGCCGCTGGCGGGGATCAGGCCGCCCGACGTTCCCGGTTCTGCTTGCACTGCACGCAGGTGGTGGCGGAGGGGAAGATCTCCAGCCGCTCGACGGGGATCGCCGAGGTGCAGCCCTCGCAGAAGCCGTAGGTGCCCTCCTCCAGCCGGGTGAGGGCGTGCTCGTACTGGGCGCGGCGGTCGAGGATGGTCCGCAGCAGGGACTGCGCGGTGTCCCGCTCCGCCGTCTTGGTGCCGCTGTCGGCCTGGTCGTCACCGGCGGTGTCACCCACCTCCACCAGCCGCAGCACCTGGCTCTGCAGCACCGCCTGCTCGTACTCCGCGGACAGCTCGTCGTAGCGGGCCTGCAGGGAGCGCCGGATCTGGTCGATCTCCGCCTGGGATCGGCCCGTACCGATCGTGTCGTGGACGAGCATCGCTGCCTGCCTTTCTGGCCTGGAAGATCCGCCGGGGCACCGCGTACGTGCGCCCGGCGCCGTGGTGGTCTGGGCGCGGGCGGATCACCCGCGCTCTGTGAGCCGGGCGAATACCCCGGCACGCCGACGGTCAAACCGACTATTTTCCGCCGTGTCACGGCGTCAGGGCGACACCGGGGACTCCACCAGCGCCGGGTGCCGGGGATCGTCGGCGCGGACCACGACGTCGGCGAAGGAGGCCGGTGCCACCTCGTCGGCGTACCGGGCGAAGGCGGGCAGCGTCCACCGCTGCGCGGGGTCGGTGCGCCGGGCCAGGGCGGCCGGGGAGAGCACCAGGTGGACCGTGACGTCGAAGGGCAGGCCCCCGCCGAGCAGCAGCGCCCCGCTGACCAGCACGACTCCCCCGGGCGGCAGGTCGACGTACGCGGCGCGGCTGGCCCGGTCGGTGGTGGCGTCCCACAGCGAGGGCAGCACCCGCCCCGAGCCGCCGGGCCCGGCCGGGTCGAGCACCTCCCGGCGCAGTCCCGGCTCGTCGACCCAGCCCTCGTAGAACGCGTCGGGGTTGGTCCGGCCGAACTCCAGGCGCACCGACGCGGGGCGGAGGAAGTCGGCGGCGCGTACGTGCAGCACGGGCCGACCGAGCGCGCGCAGCGGGTCGACCAGCGCGGCGGCGAGTTCTTCCGGGCCGGCCGCCGGGGCGCCGTCCACGGCCACCCGCAGCCGGCCGGGGGCGTCGGTGCCGGCGAGGCGCTCGGTCAGCTCGGCGACGAGCAGCTCCGGGGAGATGGGTCGGATCCGCATCCGACCATGGTGCCCCGCCGGCCGCCCGTGGCGGTGCTCGCGCGGGCGGTGCTCGCGCGGCCGGTGCTCGCGCGGGCGGTGCTCGCGCGGCCGGTGCTCGCGCGGGCGGTGCTCGTGCGGGCGGTGCTCGTGCGGCCGGTGCTCGCGCGGTGGGTGGTGTCAGCCGTTGCGGTCGATGGTGACGCGGGCGTCGTCGGCGAGCCGGTAGCCGACGCCGTAGACGGTGGTGACCAGCGGGACGTCGACGCCGACCTTGCCGCGCAGCCGACGGACGTGCACGTCCACGGTGCGCACGCCGGCGTGCTCATAGCCCCAGACCGCGTTGAGCAGCTGCAACCGGGTGAAGACCCGGCGGGGGTGGGCGACGAGGTGCAGCAGCAGGTCGAACTCCAGCCGGGTCAGGGGCAACGGCTCGCCGTCGCGCAGCACCGACCGGGACGAGGCGAGGATGTGCAGGGTCGGGATGGTGGCGGCGACCGGGCGCGACGGCGTGCGGCCGGCGGGCACCGGGTCGGGGCGGCGTTCGACGGTGGCGGTGATGATGGTGCCCTCGCCGCGTTCCAGCATCTCCCGGGCGGCCTCCAGCAGCCGTCGGGCGGGCGCGGTCAGCGACTCCTCGGATGCCAACGGGATGTTCAGGGTCACCGTGAGCATCGGTGCGGCGGTGTTGGCAGGGCGACGCTGGCCCCCCGGGGGTCGTCCGGGAACAGCGGGCTGGGACGTATGCCATCCGGCGCGCGACGAGGCGGGGCTGACCGACATGGTCCTCCTTGGCTGGTCCGGGTATCTCCCCACGGCCCGGGACGCCGCTCCATCGATGCTTCCCGGCGCCCGGGCGAGGGTCAAGGGGCGGCTGCGTTGCATGAATGTGACAATTGACGAACGCATCGGAGCCGGATGCTCGCTCTGCGTACGAAGCCTGATGATTACAGCAGAGCCGCCGGGTTGACCCGATAGGGGGGTGCCCGCCCGGTTCACGGTGGTCGGCGCGGGTGCGCCGGGAATGGATGAGCGTGGATCGCGTCGGCCCTCCGGAGGGCCGTGGACGCGCGACCGGGGCGCCTCGCGGCGTACCGGCGACGGGACACCGCGCCCCCGGACGCGGCGGCGCGGCGCGCCCGGGATCGGGCACGCCGCGCGGGGTGGCGCCGTCAGCGACTGCGCTCGATCTCGATCCGGGCCTCGTCGGCGAGGCGGTAGCCCACGCCGTAGACGGTGGTCACCACCGGCATGTCCGGGTCGAGCTTGGCGCGCAGCCGGCGGACGTGCACGTCGACGGTGCGCGCCACCGCGTGCTCGTAGCCCCACACCCGGCTCAGCAACTGGAGCCGCGTGAACACCCGGCGGGGCTGCTCCGCCAGGAACAGCAGCAGGTCGTACTCGATGCGGGTCAGCGGGATCACGCGGGTGCCCTGGTGGACCACCCGCGAGCCGGTGGCGATCCGGATCGCCTGGGGGTCCACGACGGCCGGCACCGGCCGGGGCGCCGCCGGCCGGTCCTCGGCGACGCCGGGACCCAGCCGCCCCTCCCCCGACTCGGCGAGTTCGCCGATCAGCTCCAGCAGCCGGGCCAGGCGGGGGCTCACCGGCCCCGGGACGAGGTCGAGGGTGATGGTGACGGTCGGGGCGGAGCGCGGTCGGACCGCTCCGATCCGCTCGGGGCGCGCGGACGAGTGGTGTCGGGTGGGGATGGCGACGACGGACATGGAGCCTCCTGGGCGGCGGTGCCGCCACGCCCGGTGGAGCGTGACGGTCAGGACGGCGCCCGACCGGCGGTCACCGGGGGCGCGGGGGTGGGCGTGGGCTGCGGCGGGGTGGGGCCGAGCACGGGCAGGCCGGCGAGCCGCCAGGCGACGAAGCCGCCGACGACGTCCGTGGCGTGGCGCAGCCCGAGATCCTGGAGGGCGGCGGCGGCCAGCGAGGAGGTGTAGCCCTCCTGGCAGATGACCAGCACCCGCAGGTCGTAGCCGACGGCCTGCGGCAGCCGGGCCGGACAGCGGGGGTCGAACCGCCACTCCAGCACGTTGCGCTCGATCACCAGCGAGCCGGGCACGGTGCCGTGGGCGGCCCGCTGGGCGGCCGGGCGGATGTCCACCAGCAGGGCCCCACGCCGGTGCGCCAGGTGGGCGCGCTCCGGGTCCAGCCGGTCCAGCCGCGCCCGGGCGGCGGCCAGGATCTCGTCGATGCCCCGGGAGCCCTGCGGCGCCACCGGGGCCGGACACGCGTGCGGGTCGTCGGTCTGCGGCATGGTCGTTCCCTCCACTGGTTGCTGACGGTGCACGTACGACGGCGGGCCGCCGGCGCGGGGCGGGCGGCGCGCAGGGGGTCGCGGGCGGCCCGACGGCGTCGCGCTCACCAGGCCACCCCGGCCTCGGCCACCTCGGCGACGCGCAGCCGGCCGTCGGTGAGCCGGTAGCTGGTCATCCGGCGCAGCGCGGGCCGGTAGACGTGGACGCTCACCGCCGGCTCGTCGTCCCGGTTGGACACCAGATGCACGTGCCGCGGGCCGAAGCGACGCCCGGACCCGGCCGGCAGCCGGTGCGGGCGGAGCACGCCCCCGCCGACCGTCTCCTCGGTCAGGACCCCGGAGACGACTAGGAACGCGCCGCCGCAGCCACCGTGGTCGTGCAGGTCGGTGCCCTGGCCGGGCAGCCAGCTCAACGCCCACACCTCGTGGTCGGGCTCGTGGGCGAGCCGGGCGTACCAGCGGGAGACCGGGTCGAAGCGCAGCGGCACCGGCCAGCGGGCGGGGTCGGCGGCCCACCGCCGGGCGGTGGCGAGCAGGTCGGGTGGGCGTCGGTCGGGCATGGCGGTCCTCGCGGTTCGGCGGTGCGTCGACCAAGCATAGGCTGCAAACCCTATTGGTTTAGTAGGCATTCCCAGGGGCTGGGACAGGTCAGCGGCGGACCGGCGGATCCACCCGGTAGCCCGGGATCGACGGCCAGCGCACCGTCAACACGACCGACTCGCGCTCGGCGTACCAGGAGTGGTCCACGCCCCGCCCCCACACCACGTAGTCGCCGGGCTCGCCGAGCACCACCGTCCGGTCCGGCAACTCGACCCGGAACCGGCCGCTGACCAGCACCAGCAGGGCCGTACGCCGCTCCTGCGTGGCCCATCGGGAGCGCGCCTCCCCCGCCGGATGGACGCCCCACTTCACCTCGACGTCGACGCTGTGCCGGGCGTCGCCCGGCGGCATGAAGTGGCCGAGCAGCCAGCCGGCGTTCGTCGCCCCGTCCACGCCCGCGTTGCCCACGTACACCCTGTCGTCCATCGCCCCCCTGCCCGGTACGCCGGCCGAGCAACGTACCAGGGGGGCGTCCGACTAACCTGGACCGGTGAGTGAGGAACTCGACGCGGAGACGCTGGCGTTCGCGCACCGGATGTTCGACCTGGCCCGCGACGGGGCCACCGCCGAACTGGCCGACTACGTCGACGCGGGGCTGCCGATCGACCTGACCAACGACAAGGGCGACACCCTGCTGATCCTCGCGGCGTACCACGCCCACGCCGAGACCGTCGCCGCGCTGCTCGCCCGCGGCGCCGACCACTCCCGCACCAACGACCGGGGCCAGACGGCGCTGGCCGCCGCCACCTTCCGCAGCAGCGCCGAGGCCGTCCGGGCGCTGCTCGCCGCCGGGGCCGACCCGCACCACGGCAACCCGTCGGCGGTGGAGACCGCCCGCTTCTTCGACCTGCCCGAGATGCTCGCGCTGCTGGCCGCGCCGACCGGCTGACGCCGACGCCCGGCGCATCCGCTCCGCGCCCGGTATACAGGGTCGGTGGAGGATCCGCTGCCCGAACAGATGCGTACCGCCGCCACGGCGCTGCTGGCCGCGCTGGACGAACCCGCCCGCGCCCAGGTCGCCCACCGGTTCGACGACGAGGCGGCCCGCCGCTGGCTCGAGTACCGGCCGCGGCCCCGGCCCGGGGTCTGCCTGGCCGACCTGGACCGCGCCGGGCGCAAGGCCGCGCACCGGCTCCTGGCCACCGCGCTGAGCCCACCGGCGTACGCCCAGGCGATGGCCATCGTCGCGCTGGAGGAGGTGCTGGACCGGGCGGAGGGATGGCGTCGGGGCCGACACAGCGGCGACTACTGGGTGGCCGTCTTCGGCGACCCGGCCCGCGACGACGCCTGGGCGTGGCGCCTGGAGGGGCACCACCTCTCGGTGAGCATGACCGTGGTGGCCGACCAGGTCTCCCCCGCGCCGATCTTCCTCGGCGCCAACCCGGCCACCGTCCGGTACGCCGGCCGCCCGGTCTCCCGGCCGCTGGGCGTGGAGGAGGACCTGGCCCGCGCCCTGCTCGACGCGATGGGCCCGGCGGGGCGGTCGGCGGCGATCGTCGCCGACGAGGCGCCCGGGGACATCATCAGCGCCACCCGTGCCCGGGTGGACGGGCCGCTGGAGCCGCTCGGGGTGCCCGCCGACCGGCTCGGGCCCACCGGGCGGGCCCTGCTGGACCAGCTCGTGGCGCTCTACCTGGACCGGCTCCCACCCGAGCTGGCGGTCCGGGAGGCGCGCCGGCTGGACTCCGGGCAGCTGCACTTCGCCTGGGCCGGCCCGACGGTGCCCGGCAGGCGCCACTACTACCGCGTGCAGGGCGACGACCTGCTCATCGAGTACGACAACACCACCGACGACGGCAACCACGCGCACACCGTCCTGCGCCGCCCGGCCAGCGACTTCGGCGCGGACGTCCTAGCCGCCCACCACGCCGAATCCCACCCCCACTAGGCTGTGTCTTCAAAGGATCTTGGTGTCGGATGATGTAGCGCGTGGGTCGTCGCTACGAGTTGTCTGACGTTGAGTGGGAAGCGCTGTCGCGGTACCTGCCGTCGGCGGTGACCGGTGGTCGGC
>NZ_JAVRFL010000062.1:0-19190 GCF_031845925.1 Micromonospora reichwaldensis
GCCCTGGGCGACCGCGGAGCCGGGGGTCGGGGGGCGCCGGGGCGGCCGGGGCGCCGCCCGCCGTGGTCAACCGTGGTCGCTCTCCAGGCTGCCGATCGTCAGGCCCGCGGCGTCGGCCGCCGCCTCGCGGTCGGCGCGCGCCCGCTCCTCGCGGGTCAGCAGGTTGGCGTACTCCGTGACGTCCGCCGGGTCGGGCACCTCGGGCAGGCGACGCAGGAACGCCTCCACGTCGCGGGCGGCGGCGGTGTGCGTGGCGGCGGCCTGCCGGAGGATCTCCCGGTCGTCGGCGGCGGGGTAGGCATCGGTCATGTCCGCCTGATACCCGGCGCTACGCCGTTCGCACCCCGTCGGCCCCGGCGGCCGTCAGCCGCCGCGCCCCGTAGCTCGGGTTGCGCAGCAGCCAGGCCAGGTATTCCGGGTGTGCCGCCAGCGAGTCGGTGTACGCGGCCAGCGCGAACTCCAGCACCAGTTCGGCGTCGCGGGCGGCGGGTGAGTCGGGATGCCAGCCCAGCATCAGCCGCCAGCGCAGCGGCGTCCCGGTCAGCATCCGGGTGACCAACCCGGCGACCGGGCGGAAGGTGGCCTGGCAGAGCGCGATCGCCTCGCCGGAGTCCACCATGTCGATGCAGCAGCGCACGTCGGTCTCGTACACCTTGCGGGGGGTGAAACCGGCGCGGGCGCAGGCGGCGGCGAAGCAGTCGCCGAAGCAGCCGTCGCCGGGCGCGGCGACCCACTGCTCGTGGCTCAGGTCCACCAGGCTCACCTCGGCGTGCCCGGCCAGCGGGTGCTGCTCCGGCAGCAGCACCAGCACCGGGTCGACGGCCACCTCCCGCCAGCTCAACCCGAGCTCGGCGGGCGGGGCCGCGTCGCCGCACACCCCGATCAGCGCGAAGTCCAGCCGGCCGCCCGCGACGAGCTGGGCCAGCTCGTCGGCCGACCAGGAGGCGTGGGTGGTGATCTGGGCCGGTGGGGGCTCCGCGGCGAGCCGGTGCACGAGCCGGCCGAGGATCGGGCTGTTCACCCCGCCGAACCGGTAGCGGCGGGGCACGTCCCCGGACCCGGCCAGCCGCGCCGCCTCGTCCTGCAGGCCCTTCATCGCCGGCAGCAGCACCCGCGCCCGGGCGAGCACCAGCTCGCCGAGGGCGGTCGGGCGGGCGCCGCGGCGGTCCCGCTCGAACAGCGGCCCGCCCAGGGTCCGCTCGATGCGCTGGAGCTGGGCGGTGAGTGCCGGCTGGGCCAGGCCGAGCGTCGATGCCGCCTTGGTCACGCTCCCCGTCTCCGCGATCGCGCAGACCACCCTCAGGTGTCGCAGCTCCAGATTCATACCGTGACGGTATGACCCCGTAGCGGCCGACGGAAGGCCCTGGACGGATCAACGCCTCCCAATGTGTGCCCGATCTGCTCCGGCGTGCCGCGCCCGCGCCCGCCGCCGGCTCAGCCCGGCGGCCGCTCGGTGAGGTCGGCCAGGTAGGTGGGCCGGCCGGTGACGGCGTCGCGGACCTTGTCGACGACGCCCACCGCGGGCTCGACGACCCGGTTCCACGGCGGCGTCGCCGGGGTGCCGGGGTGCGGGCGCGTCGGGGCCGCCTCCTCGGCGATCTCCAGCCGGTTGCCCAGGCGGATCAGCTCCTCGGCGCTGGCCACCTCGCGCAGCGCCGCGACGAGCGCGCCGGCCTCCTCGACGTGGCGGTGGACCCGCGCGGCGACGTCGGCGAGCCCCTCGTCGGCGAGCGCCTTCAGCGCGGTCAGCAGGGCCCGGTCGTCCGCGATGGCCCGGTCGATCCGCTCCGCCGCGTCGGGCAGCGCGGCCCGGACGGCGGGCAGCAGGTACTGCTCCTCGGCGGACAGGTGCCGCGACAGCGTCGCCGTGAGCACCTCCAGGCCGCGCTCGGGGACGGGCTCCGGGCCCGGGTCGGTGAGCCGCCGCAGCAACTCCCGCAGTTGCCGGTGCTCGGCGTCGAGGATGTCGGCGATGCTGCGGCCGCCCGGCCGGAAGCCCTCGTCCTCTCCGGTCGGCGGCAGCGGTGGCAGGGGAACGGTCATGGTGCCCTCCTCTTTGGCGGGCGGCGCAGGTGGTGGGGAGCGGTCGCGAGCGGCGGTACCCGGCGGCGTCGGCGGCGAAACCGCCTGGATCGGCCGCCGAGTGCCGGTCGATCCGGCTGGTATGAAGAACCGTTGACATCCTCCCCGCCCTAGAGGGCGCGGGTTCCCTGGGTCGCCCCAGGGGTTTCCTGCTTCATCGCCGACCGCCTCGTCCGGGAGAGTTCCCGTTGAGGTCTTACACCGGCTCCACAGGCAGCAGCCGCCAGCCCGGCGGCCAGGATGTTGCGTGCCGCGTTGACGTCGCGGTCGTGGGTGGTGCCGCACCGGCACGTCCAGGCCCGCACTTTCAGCGGCATGTTCCGCGCGACGGCTGCGCAGGTCGAGCACACCTTGGAGGAGGGGTACCAGCGGTCGATCACGGTGAGGTTCCGGCCGTACCAGGCGCACTTGTAGGTGAGCAGCTCGCGGAACTGGTGCCAGGCCGCATCGTTGATGGCGCGGGCCAGGCGGTGGTTGCGGACCATGTTGCGCACGGTCAGGTCCTCGATCACGAGCGTTTGGTTTTCGCGCACGAGTCGAGTGGTGAGCTTGTGCAGGTGATCACGCCTGCGATCGCCGATGCGGGCGTGGACGCGGGCCACCTTGAGCCGGGCCTTGGCCCGGTTGTGGGAGCCCTTCTCCTTGCGTGCCAGCTCTCGCTGGGCGCGGGCCAGCCGAGTGCGGTCGGCCCGTTCGTGCCGGGGGTTGGCGATCTTCTCCCCGGTGGACAGGGTCAGCAGGTGCTCGAGGCCGGCATCGATGCCTACTGCGCTCTCGGCGGCCGGGAGGGTCTCGATCTGGTCCTCACAGAGCAGGGACACGAACCAGCGGCCGGCCGAATCGCGGGACACGGTCACGGTGGACGGGGACTGCCCTTCGGGCAGCGACCTCGACCAGACGATGGCCAGCGGGTCGGTCATCTTGGCCAGAGTGAGCTGGCCGTCTCTCCAGCGGAACGCGCTGGGGGTGAACTCGGCCGAAGCTCGCGACCTGCGCTTGGACTTGAAGCGCGGGTAGCGGGCGCGCTTGTCCCAGAAATTCGCGAAGGCGCTTTGCAGATGCCGCAGCGTCTGCTGCAGCGGCACGGAGGAGACCTCGTTGAGGAAAGCCAACTCCTCAGTCTTCTTCCAAGCGGTCAGCATCGCGCTGGTCGCGTTGTAGTTGACCCGTTCCTGCCGCTGGTACCACGCCTCGGTCCGGGCATGCAGGGCCAGGTTGTAGACCTTGCGCACGCACCCGAACGTTCGGCTCAACAGCTCTGCCTGCTGGGCCGTCGGGTAGAAGCGGAACTTGTAGGCCCGCTTCACCCTTGAGGTCACTTTCACAAGCTAACACGATAGTTTGGAACCGGACCTGCGGTATCCGTGCGGTACTTCTGTCGGCCTTGACGGCGGCCCTGCCATCCCTGACCTGTCTCGCAGGAGGTCCCGTTCCCTCCCCGGCCCGAAGGCCCGGGACACTCACAGAAGGAGTCTGATGACGAGCGACTTCGCCCGACCCGACCCCACCGACGAGGTCGTCGACCTCTGCCGTGACCTGCTGCGGATCGACACCACCAACACCGGGGACAACGACACCAGCGCCGGGGAACGCCTCGCCGCCGAGTACGTGGCGGAGAAGCTGGCCGAGGTGGGCGTCGAGTCCGTCATCCACGAGTCGGCGCCCGGCCGGGCCAACCTGGTCGCCCGCATCCCCGGCACCGACCCGGGCCGCGGGGCGCTGCTGGTGCACGGCCACCTCGACGTCGTCCCCGCCGACGCCGACGAGTGGTCGGTCCACCCGTTCTCCGGTGAGCTGCGCGACGGCTACCTGTGGGGCCGGGGCGCCATCGACATGAAGGACTTCGACGCGATGGTGCTGGCGGTGGTGCGGCACTGGCAGCGCACCGAGGTCCGCCCGCCCCGGGACATCGTGCTCGCGTACACCGCCGACGAGGAGGCGGGCAGCGACTACGGCGCGCACTTCCTGGTCGAGCGGCACCGCGGTCTGCTCGACGGCTGCACCGAGGCCATCGGCGAGGTCGGCGGCTTCTCGTACTCGGTCAACGACAGCCAGCGGCTCTATCTGATCGAGACCGCCGAGAAGGGCATCGACTGGCTGCGCCTGCACGCCAAGGGCCGCCCCGGGCACGGCTCGATGATCCACGACGACAACGCGGTCACGGCGCTCGCCGAGGCGGTGGCCCGGGTCGGCCGGCACCGCTTCCCCGTGGTGGTCACCGACACCGTGCGGGCGTTCCTGGAGGAGGTCTCCGACCTGCTCGGCATCGAGCTGGACCCGGAGGACCCGGAGACCGCCATCGCCAAGCTCGGGCCGATCGCCAACATCATCGGCGCGACGATCCGCAACACCGCCAACCCGACCCGGCTCGCCGCCGGCTACAAGGACAACGTCATCCCGGGCCGGGCCACCGCCACCATCGACTGCCGCAGCCTGCCGGGGCAGTCGGAGCTGCTGGAGCGGCAGCTGCGCGAGCTGGTCGGCCCGGACATCGTCATCGAGTACCTCCAGCGCCAGCCGGCGCTGGAGACGACGTTCGACGGAGACCTGGTCGACGCGATGTCCGCCGCGCTGCGCGCGGAGGACCCGGGGGCGCGGCCGGTGCCGTACATGCTCTCCGGCGGCACCGACGCGAAGGCGTTCTCGCAGCTCGGCATCCGCTGCTTCGGCTTCGCGCCGTTGCGGCTGCCGGCCGACCTGAACTTCTCCGCGCTGTTCCACGGCATCGACGAGCGGGTTCCGGTGGACGGACTACAGTTCGGCGTGCGGGTTCTCGACCGGTTCCTCCGCACCTGCTAGCCCCCGCCAGGAAACCCCGGTGTCCCGGCGGGAACCACTGATCGTGAAGGGACTGACCCACATGACCGACCAGCACGGTGAGCTGGACGCCGCCCTCGAGCGCGTGATCGATGCGGCCCGCCACCACCTGGCCGCCGTCCGCGCCGCACAGGGCCGCGTCGACGACGACGACGTCTGGCAGGCGTACGTCGCGCTCAACAACGCGTCCTTCGCGTACGACGAGCAACTCCTGGACGCCTTCGGCGAGGTCACCCCGTGGGACGTCGAGTCGATCGACCCGGAGGAGGCCGACCAGCGCTTCGGGGCCGCGGAGGGCGTGGAGCCCACCGACCCGCACCCGCGGGTGATCTCGGTACGGCAGCGGCGCGACTACCGGGTGCCGAGCGTGTCGGCGCTGATCCGGGTCGCCGAGGCCGCCCGGCGGGAGGGCACCCCGGCCGAGGACGAGCCGGAGCCGGTCGAGGGGGTCGGCGAGGCGGTGCTGGAGCTGCTCCAGAGCGGTGACGGCTCGCTCGGCGCGCTGGACGTGCCGGAGCTGGAGCCGCTCGACGGCGTGGTGATGGTCAGCGAGGTCGGCACCCCGGTGGACCTGGAGTCCTTCGACGACGACGACCCGGTGGGCCCGTTCCAGCCGGCCGCCGACGACCGGCTGGTTGGCCGGCTCGACGAGCACCCCTTCATGGAGCTCGACGAGGAGCACGACCACGCCCACTAGGCGGTGACGGCCCGCCGGTCAGGCGGCGCAGGCCCGGGGCCCGACCGGACGGTCGGCCCCGGGCCTTGCTTTCGTGGTCAGTACGACAGTCCCGGCTGCGGCTGGTTGACCCGCCGGCGGCGCAGCACCACCTGCCGCGTGCCGTCGCGGTACAGCCGTACCCGCGCCAACTCCCACCCGGAGAACTCCGCCTGGATCGCCAACTGCGCCGCGGCGGTCAACCGGTCGACGTTCGGCGGCAGCCGCAGCGGCGCGTACTCGTAGTCCATGACCTCCATGCTGCCCAGCCCGGGAGGCCTTCGCCACCCCCTCACCGGTGACCCGCGCCGCTGCGAGACGTGGCCGCCCGGCTTCCCGGCCATCGCCGAACCGATTGACTTTCGATAGGTTAAGAGCGATAGTCGATGCATGTTCAACGAGCATCGAGCGGTAGCCCCGCTCAGAGTCTTCCTCGTCGTGCTGTTCGGGATCCTGGTCATGCTCCAGACCTTCTCGCTGCCCGGGCAGTTCGCCCACATGGCCGAGGAGTCCCCGGAGCTGGCCTACCTCAGGTGGCCGATGACCGCCGTGGCGGTGTTCTGGGTGCTGTGCGTCCAGGTGGTGGTCGTGTCCACCTGGAAGCTGCTCACCCTGGTCAAGCGCGACCGCATCTTCAGCGACGCCTCGCTGGCGTGGGTGGACGCGATCGTCTGGGCGATCGTCGCCGCCTGGGTCGTGCTGCTGGGCGTCTTCCTCTACGTCGGCTTCAACGCCACGGACCCCGGGCTGCCACTCCTGCTGTTCCTGCTGCTGGTGGGCGTCGCCGTGCTGGGCCTGCTGATGGTGGTGATGCGCGCGCTGCTGCGGCAGGCCACGACGCTGCGGACCGACATGGAGGCGGTGATCTGATGCCCATCGTCGTACGCATCGACGTCGAACTGGCCAAACGCAAGATGAGCGTCGGCGAGTTCGCCGAGCGCGTCGGACTCACGCCGGCGAACGTGGCGGTGCTGAAGAACGGCCGGGCCAAGGCCGTCCGGTTCAGCACCCTGGAGGCCATGTGCCGGGTGCTCGACTGCCAGCCCGGTGACCTGCTCGAGTGGGTCGACGAGTGAACCCGCGCGCCACGCCCCGGACCACCGACCACGAACCGCCCGCCGGCAGGTCCGAGACCCCGGCCGCCACCAGGGAGACGCCATGACGTACCTGCTCGCCCTCATCGCCAGCGCGCTCGGCGTCGCCGGCGTCGTGCACGGGGAGGCCGACGACTCGCCCGGCCTCCAGTTCCTGGGCGTCGTGCTCGTCGTCGGCGCGGTCGCGTTCGCCGTGCGGCACGCGCGGCGCGGCCGGCAGCGGTAGGCCGCCGACCGGCAGCGGTAGGCCGCCGACCGGCGGTCAGCCGGTCGGCGGGTTCGCCGCCAGCAGGGCGGCCAGCGACGCCGCCCCCAGGGCCAGGGCGCGCGGGGTGCCCGCGTCCACCACCAGCCCCCACGCCGGGTCGGGCCAGTCCGCGAGCAGCTCCGCGCAGGGCACGGCGACGAACGGCACGCCCTCCCCGGCGAACGCGGTCAGCGCGTCGGGGGAGGTGAAGACGGGCAGCAGCGGCGCGCCGGTCGGGTCGGTGACGATCGTCCACGGCACCTCGCGGTCCGGCCCCGGCTCCGCCGCCAGCGGTACGCAGACCGCCGCGGCGGCGAGGACGCCGAGGTAGCCGGGCAGGTCCCGCCGCGCGCCGGCCTCGCTGAGCAGGTCGAGCACCGACGGCCCGCCCGGGTCCGCCCCGCTCCGCGTCTCGTCGGCGGCTGGGCCCGCGGATGAATCCGTGGGCAGTTCCGCGGGCGGCGGGCCGGGCACGCGCGCGTCCCCGGCCCCCGCCGCGGGCTGTTCGGCTCCGGCGACGGGCTGCCCGGCCCGGGCGCGGGGCACGGTCGGCTCCGGGCGCACCCGGGGACCGGTGGGCGGGAGGATCTGGCAGGACAGCGCTCGGGGCTCCGTGGTGAGCACCGTGGCGGCGGTCTGCGCCGCGAACCCGCTCCACCAGCGCAGGCCCTCGGCGGTGCGCGGTGTCTCGTACCACCAACCGCCGACTCCGCGCGGCGCCTGCCAGCCGAGTTCGGCCAGGCGTCGCTCGTCGTAGGGTGGGCAGATCCCGCGGACGGTGTCCCGGCGCACCATCAGGTGCAGCCGGCGGGGGCCGGCGGCGAGTTCCAGGTCGGTGTCGCGGTCGCAGCCCGACAGTGTGTCGTGGAGCCGGGCGACGATGTCTGGCCAACCCGGCGATGTCATGCCGGCGGCCCCGGCAGGCGGCCGTCGAGTCGGCCGAGCCGTCCCATCGCCTCCTCCAGGCGGCCCAGCGAGGCGAAGTCGCCGGGGGTGCCGAAGATCCCGTTCAGGCCCGCGCCGAGCGTCGCGTCGAGACCCCCGGTGCGCTCTTCGAGCTGCGCGGTCGCCGTCGCGCGGGCCTGCCGGTACGCCTGCAGCACCATGGCTGCGAGGTCCTCGGTGCCCACCCGCAGGGCGGTCGGGGCGAGGCTCAGGTCGGTCAGCTCGCCGGTGGCGTCGACGGTCGCGGTGACCAGGCCGCTGTCGTCGGTGGCGGTGGCGCTCAGCTCGTCCAGGTCGTCGGTGAGCCCGGCGAAGCGGCGTTCGATGTCGGCGAGCCGTCCGGCGAGTGCGTCGAACGCGGACAGCGGGTCAGACATGAGAACCTCCCGTGCGCGGTGCCGTCCGGGGTGGCGCCCGGCGGCGGCATGATCGTATCGTCGTCCCGCCGGGCGAGTGGGGGAGGAACGGCGTGCCTGACATCGACGTCGACGTGCAGGCGGTGCGTCGGCTGGAGGCGGCGGCGAAGCGGGTGGCCACCTCGCTGACCGCGCTGGAGAGCCGGATCACGTCAGCGGGTGACATACCGGACGGGGCCTTCGGGCACCTGCCGTTCGTCAGCGACATGCTCCGCGAGAAGTACGCCGAGCAGGTCACCGGGGGGATGGAGCTGTTCCGGTCCGGCCACGACGCGTTCGAGCGGGTCGGCGGCGCGCTGGGCGGGACGGCCGAGGCCTACGAGCGCAACGAGCAGGACATCGACGCCTCCTTCCGCGCCATCGGCGCCGGGATGCCCCGGTGAGTGGGCCCGCGGGCACCGCCGTCGAGCTCTGGAACGGCATCGACAACGCCCTGTCCGGCGTGGACAAGGTGGTCGACAGCGTCTGCCGTACCCTCGCCTGGCCGCTGATCCAGCTCGTCGACCTCGTCGACGGCGAGCCGGCCGCGCTGCGCGCCAAGGCCACGGAGTGGGACGCGCTGGCCGCGCAGGTGCGGGAGCTGGCGATGGGCCACCGCAGCGTGCGCGAGGCCGAGCAGGCCGGCTGGCGCTCCCCGTCCGGCCAGGCGTACGGGCGGCGGTTGGCCGAGGTCGAGCAGCAGCTGCTGGACGTCGCCGAGCAGTTCGCCGCCACGGCCGAGTACCTGCGCGGGGTGGCCGACGCGCTCCAGACGGTGCACGACGTCCTCGTCGACATCTGCGTCGAGTTCGTCAACTTCCTGCTGGTGACGCTGGTCACCGCGCTGCTGATGGCCCCGTTCACCGCCGGGGCGTCCTGGGCGGCCGGGGTGGCGCTGGCGGTCACCCGGGGCATGATCGCGCTGACCCGGATGTTGAAGATCATCCGACCGCTGGCGACGCACCTGCAGAAGGTCATCCGGCTGCTGCAACGGGTCCTGCTCCACCTGCGCAAACTGCGCAACCACCTGGACAAGCTGGTCGACAAGCAGAAGGCGCTGCGCGCCGGCCAGAAGTACGCCGACAAGCGGCGCGCCGCCGGCGCCGCCGACAAGTGGCACCACAAGTTCATGGACCCGGCGAAGGGCACCTGGAAGCTCGGCAAGTCCGGTTCGCCGTTCGACATGAGCACGTTCGAGCGCCTCGGGGCGCTGCGGGCGCACGGCATGGCCGACGGGGCGCGGATGATCGGCCGGGACTGGGTCACCAACCTGCCGTGGAACATCCCGAACTCCGTCGTGCACGGCGTCACCTGGGGCACCGTCGCGATGGTCTCCGGCCTGTCGGTGCCCGGCATGGACCAGGTCGGCGACAAGGTCGACGCGGCGGTGCAGGGCGGCGCCGAGTGGATCGACCAGAATGTCTTCGGGCAGCCGCCGGCGGAGCAGCCGGCCGGCAGGTGACGGTCGATCGCGGGGGTGGGGCGTGTCCGAGGGGCGCAGTCGGCTGGGCCGGCTGACCGACGCGGTGCTGGGCGGTGCGCGGGCCGCCCGGGACAAGGCCCGTGAGCTGCGCGACGAGTTCCGCACCACCGACGAGCCCGAGCGCGCCCTGGTCGCGCCCCTGCTGCCGGACGAGGAGATCCGCTACGTCGGCCTGGCGCCGGTCCGGACACCGGAGAACCACCGGGCCGGCAGCCAGCTCGCCGACCGGGTCAACGCCGAGCTGGCCGAGGCGCTCGATCCGCGCGCGCTGTTCGGGCTGCTCAACATCGTCAATCCGGTCGCCTGGGTGGACGCCGTGCTGACGCCCGTACGCATCGCCGCCGGCGTCCTGCTGCTGCCCGGCAAGGCCGCCGTGCTCGCCGCGGGCACCCCGGAGGCGACCGAGCCGGAGCCGGCGCCGGGCGGCGCGCCCCGGGAGCCGCTGCCGCTCACCGACGAGCAGGAGGCGTTCCGGGCGCTGTTCCGGCTCAGCCGCTACCGCCCGCTGGCCGACCAGCTCGCCGAGATCGCCTACCGGCGGCGGTACGTCTTCAGCGGCGACCTCGCCACCCTCGCCGGCAGCCTGCTGCTCTTCCTCGAGCGCTACACCGGCACCCCGCTGGCGGTCACCGACACCCACCTGCACCTGCTGCGGATGGGCCGCCGCCCCGACCCCGACCGCGAGGACCGGCGGCGCCCCCAGGTGCTGTGGAGCGTGCCGCGGCGGCGCATCGCCCGCATCGAGTCCGAGCACGGGGCCCGCCTCATGCAGTTCCCGTCCACCATCGTGTTCGACGACGGGTCCTGGATCCGGATCGTCAACCCGGCCACCCGCGACGACCAGTCCCGCTTCCTCGCCGCCGTACGCGACCTGCCCGGCCAGCGCCCCACGGCCTGACCGCGCCACCGTCCCCGCGGGGCGGGGTCAGCCGTCGCGCTCGGGGTAGCCCACCGGCACCGCCGACACGTCGTCCAGTGCCGTGACGATCTCCTCCGGCAGGGTCATCCGCTCGACCTGGAGCGCGCCGAGGAGCTGCCCGACCGTCCGCGCGCCGAGGATCGGGGCCACCACCCCGGGCCGGTCGCGGATCCAGGCCAGCGCCACCTCCGTCGGGGAGACACCCAGCCCGCCCGCGGCGATGGCGACCGCCTCCACGATGCTGGAGCAGCGGGGCTCCAGGTAGGTGGCGACGAAGCGCTCGAAGTGCGGCGAGGCCGCCCGCGAGTCGGCGGGCCGGCCGTGCCGGTACTTGCCGGTGAGCACCCCGCGGCCCAGCGGCGACCACGGCAGCACCCCCAGCCCGAGGGCCTCGCACGCGGGCAGCACCTCCCGCTCCACGCCCCGCTCCAGCAGCGAGTACTCCACCTGCGCGGCCACCACCGGGGCGCGCCCCGGCCAGGCGGTCTGCCAGGCCGCCGCCCGCGCGGTCTGCCAGCCGGCGAAGTTCGACACCCCGACGTAGCGGACCCGGCCGCTGGCCACCGCGTGGTCGAGCGCCGCGAGCGTCTCCTCCAGCGGCGTGTCGGGGTCGTAGCCGTGCAGTTGGAAGAGGTCGACGTGGTCCGTGCCCAGCCGGCGCAGCGAGGCGTCCAGCGTGCGCAACAGGTGGCCCCGGGAACCGTCCCGCCGCCGGCCGCTGCCCGGTCGCAGGCCCGCCTTGGTGGCGATCAGCAACTCCTCGCGCGGCACCAGGGAGCCCAGCAGCGACCCGATCACCGACTCGGCGTCGCCGTCGCCGTAGACGTCGGCGGTGTCGATCAGGTTGCCGCCCGCGTCGAGGAAACTCTTCAGCTGGGCGGCCGCATCGTCGGCGTCGGTGTCCCGGCCCCACGTCATGGTGCCGAGCGCGAGCCGCGAAACCGCCAGCCCGCTTCGGCCGAGCGGTCGCTGTTGCATGGGTGAACCTTATTTCGAACGAGGGCCCGCCGATATCCTCGCTCCCGTCAAGTGTGCCGGGCGCGTCGCGTTTCCGACCGTCCGGGCACCGCCCCCGGCGGTGCCGACCGGTGAACGGGTCGACTTGCGGCATTGCGTAACCTGATGCGACCTGTGGTGCGGATGGGGGAGGACCTAGTGCGACTCGGGCTCAGCCTCGGATACCAGACGGCGTGGAGCACACCGGCCGATCACCTGGCTTTCGCCCAGGAGGCGGACCGGCTCGGCTACTCGGTGGTGTGGGCGGCGGAGGCCTACGGCTCCGACTCGCCGAGCATGCTCGCCTGGATGGCCGGGCAGACGGAGCGGATCGACCTGGGCAGCGCGGTGATGCAGATCCCCGCCCGTACCCCGGCGATGACCGCGATGACCGCGGCGACCATCGACGCGCTGTCCGGCGGCCGGTTCCGGCTGGGCCTCGGCGTGTCCGGCCCGCAGGTCTCCGAGGGCTGGCACGGCGTACGGTTCGCCAAGCCGCTGGCGCGGACCCGCGAGTTCGTGGACATCGTGAAGCTGGCCGTCGCCCGCAAGTCCGTCGCGTACGACGGCGAGTTCTACACGCTGCCGCTGCCCGACGGCCCGGGCAAGGCGCTGAAGCTGGGCTTCCACCCGCCGCGCGAGCACATCCCGATCTACCTCGCCGCCGTGGGCCCGAAGAACCTGGAACTGGCCGGCGAGATCGCCGACGGCTGGCTGGCGATCTTCTACGCCCCCGAGTTCGCCGAGGAGCAGCTCGCGTCGGTGCGCGCCGGGCGGGCGAAGGCCGGCAAGGAGCTCGCCGGCTTCGACGTGGTCCCGTCGGTGCCCGTGGTGGTCGGCGACGACATCGCCACCTGCGCCGAGCTGGTCCGCTGGTACGCGGCCCTCTACGTCGGCGGCATGGGCAGCCGCCAGCAGAACTTCTACAACCAGCTCGCCACCCGGATGGGCTACGGCGACGCCGCCCGCGAGGTGCAGGATCTCTACCTGGCCAAGCGGCAGCGCGACGCCGCCGCCGCGGTGCCGCTGGAGTTCATCGACCGCACCTCGCTGCTGGGCCCGAAGGAGCGCATCGCCGAGCGGATGCGGGAGTACGCCGCCGCCGGCGTCACCACCCTGTCGGTGACCCTGTTCGCCGCCGACCGGGACAGTGGCGTGCAGACCCTGCGTACCGTCGCCGAGGCGCTGGACCTCTCGGGAGTCGGCGAGTGACCTGGGTCGAGGCCATCGTCCTGGGCATCGTCCAGGGACTGACCGAGTTCCTTCCGGTCAGCTCGTCCGGTCACCTGCGGATCACCTCGGCGATCTTCTTCGACCGGGACGCCGGGGCGTCGTTCACCGCGGTCACCCAGTTGGGCACCGAGGCGGCGGTGCTGATCTACTTCGCGAAGGACATCTGGCGCATCACCCGTACGTGGCTGGTCGGCATCAGGGACAAGTCGGTGCGTTCCAGCCTCGACTACCGGATGGGCTGGTACGTCATCGTCGGCTCGATCCCGATCGGGCTGTTCGGTTTTCTGTTCAAGGACCAGATCCGCACCGCCGGCCGGAACCTGTGGCTGGTGGCGACCACGCTGATCGTGTTCGCGTTCGTGCTGGCGTTCGCCGAGTACTGGGGGCGGCAGACCCGCACCCTGGTGAACTTCAAGATGCGCGACGGCGTGGTGATGGGCTTCGCCCAGGCGATGGCGCTCATCCCCGGGGTGTCGCGCTCGGGCGGCACGCTCACCGCCGGGCTGTTCCTCAACCTCACCCGGGAGGCGGCGGCGCGCTACTCGTTCCTGCTGGCCATCCCGGCGGTGGTGATGTCCGGGATCTTCAGCGTCGGCGACGTCTTCGAGCCGGCGGCGCCCGGCACGTCGGTGCCGACCGTGGTCCAGATGGTCGTCGCCACGATCATCGCCTTCGGCGTCGGGTACGCGGCCATCGCCTGGCTGCTGCGCTACGTCGCCCACCACACCCTGTACGTCTTCGTGCTGTACCGGGTCGCGGTGGGCACCCTGGTGCTCGCCCTGTTGATGACGGGCACCATCAGCGCCACCTGACCCGCCACCCACCTCCACACCGGCCCTCGTCCGCAGCAGCGGACGGGGGCCGGTCCGTGTCCGACCCACCGCCGGCCCTCACTGCCAGCCTGGCGCCTCGGCGCTCTTGCGTCTGGCGTCTGGCGTCGCATTCTCTCTGCGCCGGACTGCGTCAGCCGGGCTCGCCGTCCTCACGTCGAGATCTTGGACGGTTGTCGTTGGGTGTGAGCGGTAACTGTCCAAGATCTGGTGGTGGAGATGCCGGCGCCCCTTCGGGGTGCCGGGTGGGTCGTGGTGGATGTGCCGCTGGCCGGCACCGATTGATCGGTGCCGGCCAGCGGTCCCCCTTGTGGTGGAAAGTCTGTGTGTCAGCTGTTCCAGTGCTCGGTGACGAGGTCGGCGGCCTGCTGCTCCCACTGGGCGTAGTGGTCGGGGTAGGCCGACACCTGCACGGTCTGGGCGGCCTTGGTCAGGGGCATGTCCTGCCATCCGTCGACCTGCTTGAGGCCCTTGAGGAACGCGGTGGTGGAGTACTCGGGGTCGGTGATCTGCTCGACCGTGCCCCATCCGCTGGAGGGGCGCTGCTGGAACAGGCCCTGCGAGTCGTGGTCGTTGCGGTCACCGAGGTGGCCCAGGTTCTCCAGCTTCGACTCCTGCAGGGCGGTCGCGATCGACACCACGGCGGCGCGCTCGTCCATGCCGGCCTTCTTCGTCGCCGCGATGATCGCCTTCACGTTCGCGACCTGCTCGTCGGACAGGTCGACGTGCGACTGGGCGCCCTGCACACCGTGCGGGATCAGCTTGGCCTTGTCGACCGACGGCTTGTCAGCCTGCACGGCCACAGCCGCCACGGGCGTGGTGTCGACAGTCGTCGGGGTGCTGTCGGTCATCGGGCCGGCGGCCACACCACCGGCGAACGCGAGACCAGCAATACCGAGAACGCTCTTACGAATGAACGTGTTCATGGGGGACGCTCCATTCGGGGGTTGGCACCACACACCGAAGGGGGATCGGCTCTGTGTGCGGGTGCAAGCACCGTCCGGCGCTCGATGGACAACGGGGAACCTCCGGCGTCCTGCCGGAGGAAAGATCAGAGTCGGCCGCGTGGGGCGGAGGGGGATGCCCTGCACGTGGGCCGGGACCATGTGTAACGACCGGCCGGCCGCCATCATTCCGGGGCCCGGGGCTGGCCACCTGCCCGGGAGGCGGGACGTGCCCTTGCTCGGTCGTACGCATGGTGTAACGACCCGGGGCCGGCCACGATTCCGCCCCCACGATGCCCCCGGTCACACCTCGAAACCGGACATGTCTCTCATTGTCGGCTCGTTTCGGGGTGGGTGTGGTGCGGGTCGTGGTGGGCGTTCCGGATTGGTGCCGGACAGGGCGATCGGTCGGGGTGGAGTGGGGCGAAGCCGCGTGTCAGGGAATGAACCGGACATTATGGGTGTCGGGTGATTCCGTTGGTGGCCCCCGGGCATGGTCGACGGTTAGCCGAGCCTGTCGGGTCGGCCCCGCTTGCGAGATCTTGGCAAGGCTCGGCCCCTGGAGGGGCACTCTCGTTCCAAGATCCGCCGACGCCGACGCCGACGCCGACGCCGACGCCGACGCGGTCGAGGTGAGTCGGGCCCGGGGCCGTAGCGCAGATGGGGGAGCGCGGGTCATGCCGCGCACCGGGGAGGCACCCGTGGCCGGATACAGGTCATAGGGTGGTCCCGTGGCGACCCTTCTGCTTCTGCGACACGGCCGGACGACCGCGAACGCCGACGGCGGGCTGGCCGGCCGTCAGCCCGTGGAACTGGACGAGACGGGCCGGGCCCAGGCGACCGCGGTCGGCGAGCGGCTGCGGGCGGTGCCGCTCGCGGCGGTGGTGACCAGCCCGCTGATCCGGTGCCGGCAGACCCTCGAGCTGGCGTTGCCCGGGGTCGCCCCGGCGGTGGAGGAGGGGCTGATCGAGTGCGGCTACGGCGCGTGGGAGGGCCAGCCGCTGAAGAAGCTCGCCAAGGAGCCCCTCTGGCCGGTGGTCCAGCAGCACCCGAGCGCGGCGGTCTTCCCGGAGGGGGAGGCGATGGCGGCGATGGCGGCGCGGGCGGTCACCGCGGTGCGTACGTGGGACGCCCGGATCACGGCGGAGCACGGCCCCGAGGCGGTCTGGCTGGCGTGCAGCCACGGCGACGTGATCAAGGCGATCGTCGCCGACGCGCTCGGCGTACACCTGGATCTGTTCCAGCGGATCGTGGCCGACCCGGCCTCGGTGACGGCGATCCGCTACACGCCGCTGCGGCCGTTCCTGATGCGGCTCAACGACACCGGCGGCGACCTGGCCGGGCTGGTGCCGCCGCCGCGCAAGCGGCGCCGACGGGCGACGCGGGCCGCCGGGGCGGCCGACTCCGACGCGCCGGTCGGCGGCGGCGCGGGGGCGGGCCGGTGACGGCCCGGCGGCGCCCCGATCCACGGCCTCGCCGCAGGATGCGGCGTCCGGCGGGGCGGTGCCGGTGCGTGGCGGCCGTCCCGTCCGCGACGCTCGCCCCGTCCGCGACGCTCGCGCCGGCCGACGAGGAGTCCGCGCGCCGGTGCGGGCCGAGGGTCCCGTCCGCGACCACGCCGCGGCGCGGGCCCGGGGTCTCGCCGGCCGCCACGCCCGGGTGCGGCACACGGTGTGCCGGGCGCGGCGGGGGTACGGCGATTCGTGTCGGTGGGGTGCGCGGCGTTGTGGCGCGCCGGATAGGGTCGTGGGTATGACCCACCAGGTGCACGCCTTCGAGCCGCCGGAGCGGTTCGTCGCCGGGACGGTCGGGCCGCCGGGGGAGCGCGCGTTCTTCCTCCAGGCGCGCGGCGGTGGCCGGCTGGTCAGCGTCGCGCTGGAGAAGGTCCAGGTGTCGTTGCTGGCCGAGAAGCTAGAGGAGCTGCTCTCCGAGGCGCAGCGCCGCTTCGGGGTGGAGCTGCCCGAGCCGGTGGCCCTCGTCGGCGACAACGACCCGCTGGACACGCCCGTCGACGAGGAGTTCCGGGTCGGCACGCTCGGGCTGGCGTTCGACGTCGACACCGCGACCGTGGTGATCGAGGCCATCGCCGTGGGCGAGGCGGAGGTCGAGGTCGAGCTCGGCGAGCCCGACGACGACACCGAGGACGCCGAGGACGAGGACGAGGAGCCGGACGAGGACCTCGACCGGCTCCGGGTGCGGCTGACCCCCGAGGCGACCCGACAGTTCATCGAGCGGGCCCGGCGGGTGGTCAACGCCGGTCGTCCGCCCTGCCCGCTCTGCGGCCAGCCCCTCGACCCCGCCGGTCATCTCTGTCCGCGCCACAACGGTTATCACCGGTGACGTCGTCGGATCTCCAGCCCCGACAGGACGGCGAGGCCGCGCTCCGCTTGCTGCGTGACGGCCACCTCGACCTGGAGGGGCGGCTCGTCGACGCCTCCAACACCACGCTGCGCGGCATCCTGACCCTCGACGGGGTGACGGCCCGCTGCGTCTACAAGCCGGTGCGGGGCGAGCGTCCGCTGTGGGACTTCCCGGACGGCACGCTGGCCGGCCGGGAGGTCTCGGCGTACGTGGTCTCCCGGGCCACCGGCTGGGATCTGGTGCCGCCGACCGTGCTGCGCGACGGCCCGTTCGGCCCGGGATCGTGTCAGCTCTGGATCGACGAGCCGGAGGAGGCCGAGCCCCTGGTCGGGTTCGTGCCGGCCGACGCGCTGCCGCCCCGGTGGTTCCCGATCGCGGCGGCCCGCGACGACGACGGCACACCGTACGCGCTGGCGCACGCCGACGATCCGCGGCTGGCCCGACTCGCGGTGCTCGACGCGGTGATCAACAACGCGGACCGCAAGGGCGGGCACGTGCTGGTCGGTCCGGACGACCGGATCTACGGCGTCGACCACGGGGTGAGCTTCCACGTCGAGGAGAAGCTGCGCACGGTGCTCTGGGGCTGGGCCGGGCGGCAGTTGCCGGCGGACGCCGTGGAGATGCTCAACGCGCTCGCCGGCCAGCTTTCCGGGGCGCTCGGCGCCGAGCTGGCCGAGCACCTGACCATCCGGGAGGTCGCCGAGCTGGCGGCGCGGGTCGACCGGCTGCGGCACACCGGCCTGTTTCCGCAGCCGTCGCAGGACTGGCCGGCGGTGCCCTGGCCCCCCATGTGAGCGCGCCCGGTCCGTCCACGGCGCTGTCATGTTGATCACTGTGGGCCGGGCCTGCCGCGCCGCGCCGGCTGGTTAGGCTGACGGTCATGGACTCTTGGGCGGGACATGAGGTGCCGCGGCTGCCGGGCAGGGGCCAGCCGCTGTCGTTGTACGACTCGGCGCGGCAGGGCGCCCACCCGAGCGATCCGGCCGGCACCGCGACCATGTACGTCTGCGGCATCACCCCGTACGACGCCACGCACCTGGGCCACGCCGCCACCATGATCGCGTTCGACCTGGTGCAGCGGGTGTGGCGGGACGCCGGCCGGGACGTGCACTACGTGCAGAACGTCACCGACATCGACGACCCGCTGCTGGAGCGGGCCGAGCGGGACGGCGAGGACTGGAAGGTCCTGGCGATGCGGGAGACCGCGCTGTTCCGCGAGGACATGGAGGCGCTGCGGATCATCCCGCCGGCGCACTACGTCGGCGCGGTGGAGTCGATCCCCGACATCGCCGACAAGGTCCTTCTGCTGCTCAAGGACGGGGCCGCGTACCGCCTGGAGGACGGCACCGGTGACGTCTACTTCGACATCGCCGCCACCCCCCGCTTCGGCTACGAGTCCAACCTGACCCGGGAGCAGATGCTGGAGATCTTCCCCGAGCGCGGGGGCGACCCGGACCGGGCCGGCAAGCGCGACCCGCTCGACCCGCTGCTGTGGCGGGGCGCCCGCGAGGGCGAACCGTCCTGGCCGGGCGGCGAGCTGGGCGCCGGCCGTCCCGGCTGGCACATCGAGTGCACTGTCATCGCGCTCAACCTGCTCGGCGACCGGATCGACGTGCAGGGCGGCGGCAACGACCTGATCTTCCCCCACCACGAGTGCTCCGCCGCGCACGCCGAGCGGCTCACCGGCACCGCGCCCTTCGCGCAGCACTACGTGCACGCCGGCATGATCGGCCTCGACGGCGAGAAGATGTCGAAGTCCCGGGGCAACCTGGTCTTCGTCTCCCGGCTGCGCGCCGACCAGGTCGACCCGATGGCGGTCCGGCTGGCCCTGCTCTCGGGGCACTACCGCACCGACCGCGCCTGGACCGACGAGCTGCTCGCCACGTCGCTGGAGCGGCTGGCCCGCTGGCGGCGGGCCGCCGCCGCGCCCGCCGGTCCGTCGGGCGAGGAGTTCCTGGCCGGCGTACGCGCCCGCCTCGCCGACGACCTGGACTCGCCGGGCGCCTTGGCGCTGGCCGACGGATGGGCTGAGGCGACCCTCGCCGGCACCGCCGACGACCCGGCCGCCCCCGCCCTCTTCGCCGCCACCCTGGACGCCCTCCTCGGCATCCGCCTCTAACCCACCCACC
>NZ_JAVRFL010000063.1:0-16951 GCF_031845925.1 Micromonospora reichwaldensis
GTGGGTGGGTGGGGGTGGGCAGGGGAGGGGGAGGGTCAGATTGGGGTGCGGTCTCGGGCGGCGGGGAAGCGGTCCAGGGCGCCCGTGGTGGCCAGGGCGCGGGTCAGGGCCCAGCCGCCGGCACCGGCGACGATCGTGGCGCTGACGATGGTGAGCAGGGCGTAGGGGATCCGGTAGCTGCCCAGGGCGTACTCGGTGTTCCAGACGAAGAAGTCGAACAGGGCCGCGCCGAGGCCGGTCAGCGCGCCGGCGGTCAGCGCGGTGGGCAGCCGGAACGAGCGGTACCGGAACGCGGCGAAGGCCAGCTCGGCGCCGAGCCCCTGGATCAGGCCCTGGACGATGGTGACGCCGCCCCACTCCGAGCCGAGCAGCGCGGAGACCGTCGCCGCCACCGCCTCGCAGAAGAGCGCCGCACCGGGCTTGCGGATCACCAGACCGCCGAGGACGGCCGGGACCAGCCACACGCCGTACATGATCGCCTGGCTGGCGGGGAAGAACGCGAACGCCGGGTCGACGGCCCGCCACAGCAGGCCCCAGGCCCAGAAGATGACGCCGAAGGCCACCGCGATCACGGCCGCGACGACGACGTCGACGGTACGCCACCGGGTGGCGGTGTTGTTGTCTCGCATGATTGCTCCCAGTCCCGAACGAGAACCAGGAGAAGACGCACGCCGCGCCCGGAACGTGCCGGACGTCGACGCGGCTGGAGGTCGACCGAACTCCCTGCGCTGGCATTACCCAGATCAGGTTCGAGGGTCTGCGGGCGGTGCCCGCACTCTCAGCGCTGTGCGCTCCCCTGTCGGATGTGAAGTTGTGGGCCCGACGCTAACACCTTTGAAGATCATCGGGCAAAGTGATCTTTCCGCAGCTCACCCGCGCAGTCGATCGACGCCGTCCGTTGCGGCCCGGTACTCTCGGTCGGCCACTGGGAATCCGGCAGAGGGACACGTACGTGACATCCGAGGCTGACCGCCGCGCGCCGGACGGGCCGCACGCGGGCGCGGTGGGCGTGGCCGCCCCGGGCGTACGCGAGGAGCAGCCGGCGCCGCGCGGCCCGGAGCGGCGGATCGGGTCGGTGGAGGTCCTCGCCGGCCTGCTGATCCTGCTGGTCGTCTTCCGCGAGCCGCTCGCCCGGGCCCTCTCCGCGCCCCGGTTGCAGACCTGGACCACCGTCTTCGTCTCGGTCATGGTGCAGGCGGTGCCGTTCCTGGTCTTCGGGGTGCTGCTCTCCGCGGTGATCGCCGTCTTCGTGCCCCGGTCGTTCTGGGCCCGGGCGCTGCCGCGGCACCCCGCGCTCGCGGTGCCGGTGGCCAGCGCGGCCGGCGTGGTGCTGCCCGGCTGCGAGTGCGGGGCGGTGCCGATCGCCGGGTCGCTGATCCGGCGCGGGGTCACCCCGGCCGCCGCGCTGGCGTTCCTGCTCGCCGCCCCGGCGATCAACCCGATCGTGCTCACCGCCACCGCCGTGGCCTTCCCGGACGACCCGGCGATGGTCCTCGGGCGGGCTGTCGCGAGCCTGCTCGTGGCGACAATCATGGGCTGGCTGTGGCTGCGCCTCGGCCGGGCCGACTGGATCCGGCTGCCGCGCCGGCCGGAGCTGGACGGCGGCCCGCGCGGGCAGGCGTTCTGGGGGGCGGTCCGGCACGACGTCACGCACGCCGGCGGCTTCCTGGTCATCGGCGCGACGGCCGCCGCCACGATCAACGTCGTGGTGCCGGAGCGCTGGTTGCAGACCCTCGCCGACGAGCCGGTGCTCTCCGTGCTCGCGCTGGCCGTGCTCGCCGTGCTGCTCTCCCTCTGCTCCGAGGCGGACGCCTTCGTCGCCGCCTCGCTGTCGCAGTTCTCGCTGACCTCCCGACTGGTCTTCCTGGTGGTGGGGCCGATGGTCGACCTCAAGCTCATCTCGATGCAGGCCGGCGTCTTCGGCCGGCGGTTCGCGCTGCGGTTCGCCCCGACCACCTTCGCGGTGGCCGTCGCGGTGGCCGCCGCGACCGGGGCGGTGCTGCTGTGAACCGGCAGGCGCAGGCGGTCGTCCTGCTGCTGCTCGGCGGCGCGGTGGTCCGGGCCAGCCTCACCGACCTGCACCTGCGCTACGTCAAGGAGGGGCTGCGGCCCTTCCTGATCGCCGCCGGCCTGCTGCTGGTGGCCGCCGCGGTCATGACCCTCTTCTACGAGCTGCGCCCGCTCCTGCGGCGCACGCCCGCCGGCGACCACGACGGCCCGGCCGGTGGATGGCGGCCCCGGCGCGCACCCGCCCCCGACGCTCCCGGCGACGGCGACGGCGGGCACGACGGCGACGGGCACGAGGGCGACGGCGGGCACGGCGGGCACGACGGGCACGGGCATCGCGAGCCGCGGGTCGGCTGGCTGCTGATCCTGCCCGTGCTGGGCCTGTTGCTGGTCGCCCCGCCGGCCCTGGGCTCGTACGCGGCCGGGCAGGCCGGCACCGCCGTCACCACCCGGCAGCAGCCGTCCGACTACCCGCCGCTGCCCGCCGGCGACCCGGTGCGGGTGGCCGTGCTCGACTACGCCTCCCGGGCCCTGTTCGACCAGGGCACCTCGATCGGCGAGCGCCGGGTCCAGCTGACCGGCTTCGTCACCACCGGTCCCGACGGCCGGCCGCTGCTGGCCCGGATGGTGCTCTCCTGCTGCGCCGCCGACGGGCGGCCGGTCAAGCTGGGCCTGACCGGCGCGGCCCCCGACGGGCTCGCCGACGACACCTGGATCGAGGTGACGGGCCGCTACAGCGACCGCATCGCCCGCGACCCGGTCAACGACGCCGAGATTCCCTACCTGGACGTGGAGTCCTGGCGGCAGGTGCCCGTCCCCCGGCAACAGTACGAGTGACAGGTCAGCCCGGCAGTCCCGGGCGGCCAGGTGCGGCGCTGGGTAGGCTCACGATCATGCGGATCGAGGCCCGGGGGTTCACGTTCGACGTCCGCGTCGGCGGACCGGAGGGCGGCACGCCCGTCCTGCTGCTGCACGGCTTCCCCCAGCACGGCGGGGAGTTCGACGACGTGGTGCCCGCGCTGCACGCCGCGGGCCTGCGCACGTACGCGCCGGACCAGCGCGGCTACTCGCCGGGCGCGCGGCCCGAGGCGGTCGAGGCGTACCGGCTGCCGGAGCTGGTCGCCGACGTGCTCGGCGTACTCGACGCGCTGGGCGTCGACGCGGCGCACCTGGTGGGGCACGACTGGGGCGCGGTCGTGGCCTGGGCCGTCGCGGCGCACCATCCCGAGCGGGTCCGCACGCTGACCGCGGTCTCCGTGCCGCACCCCGCCGCCATGGCGTGGGCGCTGGCCGAGGACGCGGGGCAGAAGGCGCGCTCGGCGTACATGACGGTGTTCCGCAAGCCGGGCACGGCGGAGAAGGCGCTGCTGGTGCTGGGCGCGACCGGGCTGCGCCGGATGCTGCACGGGGTCGGCGACGACGCGCGGGTGGCCTCGTACGCGGACCCGATGCGCGAGCCGGGCGCGCTGACCGCCGCCCTGAACTGGTACCGCGCGATGTCCCGCCGGGACCTGGCCGCCACCGGGCCGGTGGCGGTGCCGACCACGTACGTGTGGAGCGGTCGCGACATCGCGATCGGCCGGACCGCCGCCGAGGCGTGCGCCGAGCACGTGACCGCCGACTACCGCTTCGTCGAGCTGCCCCGGGTGAGCCACTGGATCCCCGACGAGGCACCCGCCGCGCTGGCCGAGGCGATCCTGGCCCGGGTGCACGACCCGGTCTGACCTTCCCCGCGACACCGGCCGGCGGACGCCGGGCCCACCCCTGACGGAGGTACGACATGGACCGAGCAGACACGACGGTGAAGGCCGAGGACTTCCTGGCCGTGGTGACCGACACGATGCACCGGGTCGCCGAGAGCCAGCGCGAGGCGGTGGGGCGGGCCGCCGACCTGATCGCCGAGGCGGTACGCGCCGACGGCGTGGTCCACGCGTTCGGCACCGGCCACTCCGAGGCGCTGGCCATGGAGATCGCCGGGCGGGCCGGCGGGCTGGTTCCCACGAACCGCATCGCCCTGCGGGACCTGGTGCTGCGCGGCGGCGCCCCGGCCGACGTGCTCGGGCCGCTGCTGGAGCGCGACCCGGCGGTGGCGCACCGCCTTTACGAGCTGGCTCCCGTCAGCCCTCGGGACGTCTTCGTGCTCGCCTCCAACTCCGGCGTGAACGGCGCCATGGTGGAGTTCGCGTCACTGGTCAGGGAGAAGGGCCACGGGCTGGTCGCGATCACCTCGGCGCAGCACTCCGGGCAGATGGCCTCGCGCCATCCGTCGGGACGCAAGCTCGCCGACTTCGCCGACGTGGTGCTCGACAACGGTGCCCCGTACGGCGACGCGACGCTGCCACTGCCCGGCGGGGGCGCGGTGGGCGCGGTCTCGTCGATCACCGCGGCGCTGCTGGCGCAGCAGATCACGGTCGAGGTGGTGGCGCGGCTGCTGGCGGCGGGGGAACGGCCCCCGGTCTACCTGTCGGCCAACATCGCCGGGGGCGACGAGCACAACAACGCCCTCGAGGCCCGGTACGCGGGCCGGATCCGCCGCGGCTCCTGACGCGTCGTGGCTACGGTCGGCCGCATGGCGTCGACACGGAACCGGCGCGTCAGACAGTGACGTGAGTCGGTTTCGCGCGTCGACGGGTGGGGCATCAGCGATGCTGCCGCCGGCCGCCCCCGCCGGCAGTACCGTCTGACCGGAGGTAGCGCGTGTCCAAGGAAACCGAGAAGCAGCGCTGGCAGCGCAACTTCGCCGACCTGCTCCAGGAGCTTCGGGTCGCCCAGACCGGCGTGCAGATCCTCTTCGCGTTCCTGCTCACCCTGCCGTTCAGCAACGGCTTCACCCGTACGAGTGGCTTCCAGAAGGACGTCTACATCGTCGCGTTGCTGGCCGCGGCCGCGGCCACCGCGATGATCATTTCTCCGGTGGCGTTCCACCGCGCGCTGTTCCGGCAGGGCCGCAAGCCGGAGCTGGTCCGGTTCGCCCACCGGATGGCCAGCGGCGGGCTCGCCTTCATGCTGATCTCGATGGTCAGCGCGGTGCTGCTGATCACCGACTTCGTGCTGGACCGGAGCATCGCCCTGGTGCTCAGCGGCCTCACCGGCCTCTGGTTCCTCACCTTCTGGGCGTTCCTGCCGTTCTCCCGCCGCAACTGGGGCGACGACGACACCGACGACGACGAGAACGAGCCACGGTCCCTCAGCGACTGACGAAGGTCGACACAACTCGATATTTACCAATCGCTACCCCTGGGTAACACCCGGGGGTAGCGTGCTGTTCGTCGAGCACGTTGACGCATCCGGACCGAGGTTCGAGGGGGCCGCCGTGACCGCGACACACAACAGCCGACCCGCGCCCGACGGATCAGGCGCCGACCAGCCGCCGCCGTCGGCCGACGCCCCGCCCGCCGCCGCCGACATCCCGCCGGCCGCCGCCGGCAACCCGCCCGCGGCCGGCGCGGCCGGGCCCCTGCCGACCGAGGCCGGCCAGGTCTCCGAGAAGGAGGCCCGACAGGTCGCCGAGGCGGCCCGGGAGTCCTCCTGGGACCGCCCCAGCTTCGGCAAGGAACTCTTCCTCGGCCGGTTCCGACTCGACCTGATCAACCCCTGGCCGCGCTCCGACCCGGCGGACGTCGCCCGCGCCGACGAGTTCCTCGGCCGGTTCCGCGAGTTCCTCGCCTCCGACGTGGACGGTGCTGCGATCGAGCGGGACGCGTCCATCCCGGACGAGGTGTTCCAGGGAATGGCCCGGCTCGGCGCCTTCGGCATGAAGATCGACCGGTCGTACGGCGGGCTCGGGCTCAGCAACCTGCACTACTGCCGGGCGCTCATGCTGGCCGGCTCGGTCAGCCCGGCGATCGGCGCGCTGCTCTCGGCGCACCAGTCGATCGGGGTGCCGCAGCCGCTGAAGATGTTCGGCACCGCCGCGCAGAAGCAGCACTTCCTGCCCCGGCTCGCCGCCGGTGAGGTCTCCGCGTTCCTGCTCACCGAGCCGGACGTCGGCTCCGACCCGGCCCGGCTGGCGACCACCGCCGAGCCCACGCCCGACGGCACCGGCTACCGCCTCAACGGCGTGAAGCTGTGGGCCACCAACGGCACCGTCGCCTCCCTGCTCGTGGTGATGGCCCGGGTGCCCGCCGCCGAGGGGCGGCGCGGCGGGATCACCGCCTTCGTCGTCGAGGGCGACACCGAGGGCATCACGGTCGAACGGCGTAACGCCTTCATCGGCCTGCGCGGCCTGGAGAACAGCCTGACCCGCTTCCACGACGTCTTCGTACCGAAGGAGAACGTCATCGGCGGCGAGGGCAAGGGCCTGAAGATCGCGCTGACCACCCTGAACACCGGGCGGCTGTCGCTGCCGGCGATGTGTGTCGGAGCCGGCAAGTGGGCGTTGAACGTGGCCCGGGAGTGGGCCGTCGACCGGGTGCAGTGGGGGCGGCCCGTGGGCGAGCACGAGGCGGTGGCCCAGAAGCTGTCCTTCATCGCCGCGACGACGTACGGCATGGAGACCATGCTGGACCTCTGCTGCCTGCTCGCCGACGACGACCGTAACGACATCCGGATCGAGGCGGCGCTGGTCAAGCTCTACGCCAGCGAGATGGCCTGGAAGATCGCCGACGAGCTGGTGCAGATCCGGGGCGGTCGCGGCTACGAGACGGCCGACTCCCTCGCCGCGCGGGGCGAGCGACCGGCCGCCGTGGAACAGCTGCTGCGCGACCTGCGGATCAACCGCATCTTCGAGGGCTCCACCGAAATCATGCACCTGCTCATCGCCCGGGAGGCGGTCGACGCGCACCTGTCCGTCGCCGGCGACATCATCGACCCGGACGCCGGGCTCGGCCGCAAGGCGAAGGCCGGGGCGCGGGCCGGCGCCTTCTACGCGAAGTGGCTGCCCACCCTCGCCGTCGGCAGGGGACAGCGCCCGTCGGCGTACGCCGAGTTCGGCCCGCTCGCCGGCCACCTGCGGCAGGTGGAGCGCGCCTCGCGCAAGCTGGCCCGCTCGACGTTCTACGCGATGTCCCGCTGGCAGGGCAAGATGGAGCGCAAGCAGGCGTTCCTCGGCCGGGTGGTGGACATCGGCGCGGAGCTGTTCGCGATGTCCGCGGTCTGCGTGCGCGCCTACGCCGAGCGGGACACCCGCCCCGAGAACGTCGAGCTGGCCGACCTGTTCTGCCGGCAGGCCCGGGTCCGCGTCGACGCGCTCTTCGCCGCCCTGTGGGACAACACCGACTCCGTCGACACGGTCGCCGCGAAGCGGATCCTGGCCGGGCGCTACGCCGCCCTGGAGGACGGCGTGATCACCCCCGCCGACGACCTTCCGTGGGTGGCCCCCTGGTCCCCCGGCCCGTCCACCGCCGACGACACCCGCCGCCGCATCCCACCCCCGCCCCCACCCTCCTCCTGACCAGCCCTCGCCGCCCCTGCACCCTGGCGTCGATCATGCAGTTGTGGTGCCCCACGAAAGCGGCGAAAGCGGCCGTTCCGGGCACCACAACTGCATGATCGCCGGGCCGGGCCGGGGCGGGGCGGGCCGGGCCGGGGCGGGGCGGGGCAGGGGTCAGCGGTTGGGGCGTAGGCCCAGGTGGCGTAGTTCCAGGGCGGCGAGGGCGTCGACGGTGGCGTCGTCGCCGCGCCGCCACGACTCGGCCACGTCGGGCGCGATCCGGGTCAGCCGCCCCAGCGGCTGGGTGGCCAGCGCGCGCAGGGCGAGCAGGTCCCGGCCGGCGGGGGCGGCGGCCAGCTTCGCGGCCGAGCCGGCCCGGCGCATCCAGCGCACCCGCAGCGGCAGCCAGCCGAAGAGCACCAGGCCGAGCGGGAAGACCAGCACGGCGACGGCCAGCGCGAGGGCGAGCTGGTCGACCAGCTCCTGCTGGTCGCGCCCCGCCTCGGCGAGCGAGCGGGCGGCGGTGGCGGCCCGCTCGAACGGCGCGGTCAGCTCGTCGCCGACCAGCGGCACCCGGCCGACCTTGCCGCCCGCCTCGGCCAGGTTGTCGGCCAGGCCGCCGCCGGCGCCCTCCAGCTTCTGTCCGGGTACGGCGAGCTTCTGGACCAGGTCGTGCAGCCACAGCGCGCCACGGATCGCGCCGTACACCCAGGCGACGACGAGCAGGTCGGTGATCAACTGTCGGACGGCGGTCGGGAAACGATCGGCGTAGATCTTCACGCCGGACAGCGTGCCACGTGCGCGGGCCCCTGGCACCACGCGAACGACGGCACACCGCCCGGCGCACGGCGCTACGGGTGGCCGGCGGTCGACGCTACGGGCGGGGTCAGCTCGCGCAGGCCGGGCAGGTGCCGAAGATCTCCAGGGTGTGGCTGACGTCGGCGTAGCCGTGCTTCGCCGCCACCCGCTCGGCCCAGCTCTCCACCGTCGGCCCCGCCACCTCCACGGTGCGGCCACAGGTCCGGCAGACCAGGTGGTGGTGGTGGCCCTCGCTGCACCGGCGGTAGAGGTGCTCGCCGCCAGGCGGGCGCATCACGTCGATCTCGCCTGTGTCGGCGAGCCCCTGGAGCGTGCGGTAGACGGTGGTCAGCCCGACCCGCTCGCCGCGCTCGCGCAGCATCGCGTGCAGCTCCTGCGCGCTGTGGAAGCCCTCCAGCTCGCCGAGCAGCGCGCTCACCGCCGAGCGCTGCCGGGTGTTGCGGACCGTGGAACCCGTCATGATCATGATCCCTCCCCGGCGTGGCTCACCGCGTCGGCCACGATGTGTGCGACGTGCTCGTCGACCAGCGCGTACGCGATCTCGCGACCCCGCCGGGAGCCGCGCACCACGCCGGCGCCCCGCAGCACCCGCAGGTGCTGGGAGACCAGCGGCTGGGCGGCGCCGAGCTTGTCGACCAGCTCGTGCACGCAGCGCTCGCCCTCGGCGAGCTCGCTGACGATGGCCAGCCGGATCGGTGCCGAGAGGGCACGCAACAGCTCGCTCGCGCCCTCGAAGGCGTCGTAGCCTGATCCGTCGGTCACCCTGTAACGGTAACCAATCCCGCCGACACGGCGCTGACCAGGATCAGTGGAGCACGACCTCGTGCGGCTCCGGCGCGGGCGCGGCGGCGGGGGTACGCCGCCGGCGCAGCGTCCGCCACGCCGCGCCGAGGACCGCGACCACCCCGAACGAGGCGATCGCCATCAGCACCACCGAGGCGCCGGGGGCGGTGTCGGCGTTCGCGGCCACCCAGACCCCGGAGCCGGCGGCGAAGAGCCCGAGCGCCATCGCCGCCGCCATCGTGCTGCGGAACCCCCGGGTCACCTGCTGCGCGGTGGCCACCGGCACCACCATCAGCGCGCTGATCAGCAGCACCCCGACGGCCCGCATGGCGATCGTCACCGTGACGGCGGTGGCCACGGCGAGCAGCAGGTTGAGCGTGCGCACCGGCAGGCCGGAGACGCGGGCGTACTCCTCGTCGTGGCAGACCGCGAACAGGGCCGGGCGTAGCGCCAGCATCGTCACCCCGATCGCGACGCCGAGCACCGCGATGGTGGTCAGGTCCTGCGGGGAGATCGTGGTCAGTGACCCGAACAGGTAGGCGTTCAGGTTGGCGCTGGTGCTGTCGGAGAGCCCGACCAGCGTCACGCCGCCGGCGATGCCGCCGTAGAAGAGCAGGGCCAGGGCCAGGTCGCCGGAGGTGCGCCCGCGGGCGCGGACCAGCTCGATGGTGATCGCGCCGGCGGTCGCCACGGCCACCGCGACGAGCACGGGGGAGCGGTTGAGCAGCAGGCCCGCGCCGACGCCGGTGAGCGCCACGTGCCCGACCCCGTCGCCGATCAGGGCGAGCTTCCGCTGCACCAGGTAGATGCCGAGCGCCGGGGCGGCCAGGCCGATGATCAGCGCGCCGATCAGGGCCCGCTGCATGTAGGGGTACTGGAAGAGTTCCATCTCAGCTGCTCCACAGCCCGGCGGGCTCGTCGGGACCGTGCGGGTGCACGTGGTCGTGGTCGGGCTCCGCGTGGTGGCCGGCGGGCTCGGGCACTGCGCCGTCGTGGCAGATCCCACCCTGGTGTACGACGACCGCCCGGCTGATCAGCGGCCGCAGCGGCCCGAGCTCGTGGGCCACCAGCAGCACCGTGCCGCCACCGGCGACGAAGGCGTGCAGCGCGCCGGCGAACGCCTCCTGGCTGGCGGCGTCGACCCCGGCGGTCGGCTCGTCGAGGACCAGCAGTTCCGGCTGGCCGGCCAGCGCCCGGGCGATCAGGGTGCGCTGCTGCTGCCCGCCGGAGAGGGTGGCCACGGGATCGCGGGCCCGGTCGGCCAGCCCGACCGCCTCCAGCGCGGCGGTCACCGCCGCCCGGTCCGCCGCGCCGGCCGGGCGCAGCACCCCGCGCCGGGCGAGCCGGCCGGAGGCCACCACCTCGCGGACGGTGGCCGGTACGCCGCTGCCGGCGCCGAGGCGCTGCGGGACGTACCCGATCCGGTGCCACTGCCGGAAGCGGCGCAGCGGGCGGTCGAAGAGGGTGACCGACCCGGAGCTGAGCGGCACCAGGCCGAGCGCGGCGCGGATCAGGGTGGACTTGCCGGAGCCGTTGGCGCCGAGCACCGCGACCACCTCGCCGGCGGTCACGGTCAGCGAGACGTCGCGCAGCACGGGGCGGCCGTCGTAGCCGACCACCCCGTGCGTGACGGTGATGACTGGGGATGTCACGAGCAGCTCAACGCCGTCCTCAGGGTCGCAAGGTTGGTACGCATGACCGAAAGGTAGTCGCCGCCGCCGGACGACAGTCCCTCCAGGGGGTCCAGCACCGCGGTCTTCGCGCCGACCTCGGCGGCGATGGTCTCGGCCACCTTGGGGCTGACCAGCGTCTCGAAGAAGATCGTGGTGGCCTTGTGCTCCCGGGCCTCCTGGGCGACCTCGGCCAGGCGCTGCGGGGACGGCTCGTTGTCGGGGCTGAGCCCGGTGATGCCGATCTGCTCCAGCTGGTAGCGCCCGGTCAGGTAGCCGAAGGCGGTGTGGCTCACCACGATCTCCCGCCGCTGGCAGGTCTTCAGCCCGGCCGTGAACTCGGCGTCCAGCTTCTCCAGCTCGACGCGCAGCGCCTTGGCGCGGGCCGTGTAGTCGGCGGCGCGGTCCGGGTCGGCCCGGCCGAGCCGCTCGGCGAGCTTGTCGCCGACCGTGGCGAGGCGGGTCGGGTCCAGCCAGAGGTGCGGATCCTTGACACCGCCCTCGTCGTGGCCGGGCTCCTCGGCCTTGCCCGACTCCTCGGGGTGGGCGTGCTTCCCGCCCTCGTGGTCGTGGTCGTGGCCGCCCTCGGCGGCGTCCAGCAGCGGCTGCACGGTCGACACGTCGAACGCGCGCTCCTTGGCGTTCTGCTCGACGGCCTCGTCCAGCGCCGGCTGGAAGCCCTTGAGCAGGACGACCAGCTCCGCCTCGGCGACCTGGCCGACCTGACCCGGGTTCAGCTCCAGGTCGTGCGGCTCCGCCCCGGGCTTGACCAGGTTGCTCACCTTCACCGCGTCGCCGCCGATGCGCTCGGCGAGGAACTGCAACGGGTAGAACGCGGCCACCACGTCGACCCGTTGCGGGTCGGCGCCGGTCGTGCCGTCGTCGGAACAGGCCGTGACACCACCCAGGGCGAGCAGGGCGGTGGTGGCGACGGCCAGGGTGCGCGGGGCGGAGCGGATGTTCATGCCATGAACTGTCCGCGACAACGATAATGATTGTCAAAAACGCATGCTTGCATGTCAGAGCACCTTCACCAGGCCCGCGGTGACCAGCAGGGTGAGCGCCACCAGCCGGATCACCCGGGTCGGCACCGTCTGCACCGACCAGGTGGTGACCAGCAGCGCGGCCACGGCCGCGGCGAGCAGCAGGGTCAACAGCCCGCCGACCACGCCTGGGGTGAAGAACGCGACAAGCACCAGCACGAGGGTGACCAGGAACACCGTCGTCGGGTTCGCCCGGGCCAACCGGGCCGGCATCCGGCTCTGCGTACGCTGCATCCCACAGACTCTACGAGGAGGAACCCCGTGCTGGTGACGAACCGGTTCGTGGTGGACGTCGATGTCGCCGACGAGTTCACCGAGCGGGCGCACGCCGCCCTCGCCGCGCTCGCGGCCCGCCCCGGTTACCTGCGCGGCCAACTGGTCCGGGCGCTGGACGACCCCCGGCACTGGTGCCTGGTCACCGAGTGGGAGTCGGTCGGCACCTACCGGCGGGCCCTGGGCGGCTTCGACGTCAAGATCACGGCTGTGCCGCTGCTCGCCGAGTCGCTCGACGAACCGTCGGCGTACGAGGCGCTCGCCACCGCCGCCCCGGGCGGGGACGTCGTCCCGGCCGCCAGCGATCGGGCCGCTGGTCCTTACCGCTGAGCCCGTGGGCACTACATTGCTTGCATGACCGCTCCCGGACCGGCGACCCCGCCGGCGTACCCTCCGTCGCCCGGCCAGCAGGGGGCGCAACCGCCCGCCGTGCCCGGCCGGCCGGCGGACCCGGGCGTGCCCGCCCCGCCGGCCGGGCCGGGGGTCACCCCGCCGTTCGCGGCGCCGCCCACCGAGGGGCGCAACACCCGGCTCTGGCTCGGGCTGGGCGCCGGGGCGCTCGCCGTGCTGCTCTGCTGCGGCGGGGGCGGCGCGGCCGTGGTGGGTCTGGCCGTGACCGGGGTGCAGGCCGTGCGCGAGCAGGGACGCGCCGTCTCCACCGACTACTACCGCGCGCTCGTCGAGCGGAAGTACGGCGCGGCGTACGACCAGCTCTGCGACGACGCGCAGCGGCGCGAGTCACGCCGCGAGTTCGAGCGCCGGGTGGCCGCCGAGCCGCAGATCGCGACCTTCCGGGTGGGCGACGTGGACGCCGTCTCCCTCAACGTGCCCGTCGACGTCACCTACACGGGCGGCCGGCAGGACCGGCAGGAGGTCACCCTCGGGCAGGACCAGCAGACCGGCGGCATGGAGGTGTGCGGGGTGAGCTGACCCGCCCCCGGTATTCTGCTGGGCCCGGGACGGCACGGGTCGTACCGTTGTCCCGAACTGTTCCTTCCGTCCTTACCGCGTCCCCGCCGACCGCCAGTCGGCGTAGGAGGAAACATGCCAGCCGACCGTATCGACGCCGTCGTCAGCCTCGCCAAGCGCCGAGGCTTCGTCTTCCCCTCCAGCGAGATCTACGGAGGCACCCGGTCGGCGTGGGACTACGGTCCGCTCGGCGTGGAGCTGAAGGAGAACGTCCGCCGGCAGTGGTGGAAGACGATGGTCCAGCAGCGCGACGACGTGGTCGGCCTCGACTCCGCCGTGATCCTGTCCCGCGACGTCTGGGCCGCCTCCGGCCACCTGGACGCCTTCGTCGACCCGCTGACCGAGTGCCAGTCGTGCCACAAGCGGTTCCGGGCCGACCACCTCGAGGAGGCGTACGAGGCCAAGCACGGCAAGCCGCCGGCCTCGCTGACCGAGCTGAACTGCCCGAACTGCGGCAACAAGGGCACCTTCACCGAGCCGAAGATGTTCAACGGCCTGATGAAGACCTTCCTCGGCCCGGTCGAGAGCGAGGAGGGCATGCACTACCTGCGGCCCGAGACCGCCCAGGGCATCTTCGTCAACTACAAGAACGTCGAGACGGTCGCCCGCAAGAAGCCGCCGTTCGGCATCGCCCAGACCGGCAAGTCGTTCCGCAACGAGATCACCCCGGGCAACTTCATCTTCCGCACCCGCGAGTTCGAGCAGATGGAGATGGAGTTCTTCGTCGAGCCGGGCTCGGACGAGCAGTGGCACGAGTACTGGCTCTCCGAGCGCTGGAACTGGTACCTCGACCTGGGCCTGTCGGAGAGCAACCTGCGCTTCTACGAGCACCCGAAGGAGAAGCTCTCCCACTACTCGAAGCGCACGGTCGACATCGAGTACCGCTTCCAGTTCGGCGGGACCGAGTTCGCGGAGCTGGAGGGCATCGCCAACCGCACCGACTTCGACCTGACCACGCACAGCAAGCACTCCGGCGTCGACCTGTCCTACTTCGACCAGGCCAAGGGCGAGCGCTGGATGCCGTACGTCATCGAGCCGGCCGCCGGCCTCACCCGCGCGGTGCTCGCGTTCCTGCTGGAGGCGTACGACGAGGACGAGGCGCCGAACACCAAGGGCGGCGTGGACAAGCGCACCGTGATGCGCTTCGACCCGCGGCTGGCCCCGGTCAAGGTGGCGGTGCTGCCGCTGTCGCGCAACGAGGCGCTCTCGCCGAAGGCGAAGGGCCTCGCCGCCGACCTGCGCAAGCGCTGGGTGGTGGAGTTCGACGACTCGCAGGCGATCGGCCGCCGCTACCGCCGCCAGGACGAGATCGGCACCCCGTTCTGCGTGACTGTCGACTTCGACACCCTGGACGACAACGCGGTGACCGTCCGGAACCGGGACACCATGGCCCAGGAGCGCATCGCGCTGGACCAGGTCGAGCGCTACCTGATCGAGCGCCTCCCCGGCTGCTGAGGTGTAAGGAAGGGCACCTTCTTAACGTTTCCGGTAGAGGAAGGTGCCCTTCCTAACACCACGGGAGGGCTCACCCACCGCCACCGGGCAGCTCGACGGGCTCGACGCGGACCCGGTTCGCGGCGCCGAGGCCGCGCCTCGACTCGTACGCGTCCTCCACCATGCGGCGGACCCGGCCGGGCTCGCGGCGGATCTGTGCCGGGGTGAAGTGCAGGATCAGGATGCCGTGCCGGCTCATCTCGTTGTGCCGATCGAGCGTCCGCGCCCAGTCGCCGGCGTTGAAGTGGTACTCCTGCGAGTCGACCTCGAGCGCCACCGCCGCGTCGGCGAGGTACCCGTCGGGCGTCGGCAGCGACCCGCCGTCCCCGGCGACCAGCCGGGGATTCCACCGGATCTCCGGCAACAGCCGGCTGCTGGTCAGGCACGTCCGCAGCTCCGCCTCCGGCGCGGACCGGCTGCCGTGGACGACCTCGGAGAACGCCTTCCTGACCAGCGCCGTCCGGCTTCGCCTGGCCCGGCGGATCTCCTCGTCGAGCCGCGTGAGATCGGTGAACCCGCGCTGCACGGACTCGGCGACGATCGCGCGTACCGGACGCAGCTGGCTAAGGTCGCGCGCCGCGTCCACCACCGCCCGCGCCGGCGAGCAGACCGGATAGACCGTCGCCCGCCGGGCCTTGGCATCCAGAGCCAGGGCCCGCGTGACCCGGGCGAATCCCGCCGAGCTGCGCCGTGCGTGGTGCGGCACGATCAGGTGTACGTCGTCGGTGCGCGGGCTCTGTCGGAAGCCGTACCAGATCAGCGCGGCCAGCCCGGTGACCTGGGCCTGCGGACCGGCGTAGAGCGCCGCGGCGATCCGTCGCTGTTCCTCGGTCAGGGTGCCGGTGACCAGGGCGTACGTGCCCGGTAGCACACGCTGCCACTGGCTGCGTCGGGTCTGGCGGTACAGGTACATGTCATCGAGGCCGGCGGCCAGGAGCTGGCCCCGGGTGACGATCTGCTGTTGCCGTTCCGCCGCGACGGCGAGTTCGGGTGGCTGCTCACGCATGAGGCGCAGCATTGGTCGCGGGGCGCCCCGTGTCCTGCCCGACCGGCCGACCTGTGGATGACGCGAGCCCCTGTGGAGAACGCCCGATGCTGTGCTGCCTGTGATATGCGCCGTGTTGGCAGGGGGCCCTTCCTCTACCGGAGACGTTAGGAAGGGGCCCTTCCTTACACTTGTCCGGTGACCGCGCCGACTGTTCCCGCATTGCGCCCGCTGACCATCGGGCGGCACGAGGTGTGGCCGCCGGTGGTGCTCGCGCCGATGGCGGGCATCACCAACGTCGGCTTCCGGCAGCTCTGCCGCGAACAGGGCGGCGGCATCTACGTCTGCGAGATGATCACCACCGTCGCGCTGGTCGAGCGGAACCCGAAGACGCTGCGCATGATCGCGTTCGGCGACGACGAGCGGCCCCGCAGCCTCCAGCTCTACGGCACCGACCCCGAGATCACCGCCGCAGCCGTGCGGATCGTGGTGGAGAAGGACCTCGCCGACCACATCGACCTCAACTTCGGCTGCCCGGTCCCCAAGGTCACCCGCAAGGGCGGCGGCTCGGCGCTGCCGTGGCGCCGCCGGCTCTTCGCGCGGCTGGTGAGGGCCGCGGTGGACGCCGCGTCACCCGCCGGGGTGCCGGTCACGGTCAAGATGCGCAAGGGCATCGACGACGACCACCTGACGTACGTCGAAGCGGGCCTCGCCGCCCAGGACGCGGGCGTGGCGTCGGTCGCCCTGCACGGGCGTACGGCCGCGCAGCGCTACTCGGGCACGGCGGACTGGGACGCCATCGCGACGCTCAAGCAGGCCCTCGACGTGCCGGTGCTCGGCAACGGCGACATCTGGGAGGCCGACGACGCGCTGCGGATGGTGGCGCACACGGGCGTCGACGGGGTGGTGATCGGCCGGGGCTGCCTGGGCCGCCCGTGGCTCTTCGCCGACCTGGAGGCCGCGTTCGACGGCCGCCCGGAACGCCGCCTGCCCACCCTCGGCGAGGTGGCGCTGACGATGCGCCGCCACGCCGAACTGCTGGTCGACCAGTTCACCGCCGGCTCCCGTACCCCCGCCCGGGGCGAGCGGGACGGCTGCACGGACTTCCGCAAGCACGTCGCCTGGTACCTCAAGGGCTTCCCGGTCGGCAGCGAGCTGCGCCGCGAGTTGGCCATGATCGAGAGCCTGGCCCAGCTCGACGACCTGCTCGCCAAGCTGGACCCGACCGAGCCCTTCCCCGTGGCCACGTTGGGCCAGCCGCGCGGCCGCACCAACTCGCCCGGCAAGGTCTTCCTGCCGGACGGCTGGCTGGCCAGCCGCGACGACGACACCGTCCCGGAGGGCGCCGAACTGGCAGACTCGGGCGGCTGAGCCCCGGCTGCCTCGGCCCTCGGCTCCCGCCCCGGCTCCCGGCTCCCGCCCCGGCTCCCGGCTCCCGCCCCGGCTCCCGGCTCCCGCCCCGGCTCCCGGCTCCCGCCCCGGCTCCCGGCTCCCGCCCCGGCTCCCGGCTCCCGCCCCGGCTCCCGGCTCCCGCCCC
>NZ_JAVRFL010000064.1:0-11905 GCF_031845925.1 Micromonospora reichwaldensis
CCAGCACTGCGCCTGCGGAGGCGCCGGCTGCCACCAGCACTGCGCCTGCGGAGGCGCCGGCTGCCACCAGCACTGCGCCTGCGGAGGCGCCGGCTGCCACCAGCACTGCGCCTGCGGAGGCGCCGGCCGCCACCAGCACCGCCCCGGCGGAGGCGCCGGCCGCCACCAGCACCGCCCCGGCGGAGGCGCCGGCCGCCACCAGCACCGCCCCGGCGGAGGCGACCGCGGGTCAGGTGCCCGCCCCGCGCGAGGAGGAGAAGCCGTGACCGAGAGCGAATTCCTCGTCGAGGTCCGCGACCTGAAGGTGCACTTCCCGATCCGCCGGGGGGTGATCCTCGACCGGACTGTCGGCCACGTGAAGGCCGTCGACGGCGTCGACCTCAGCATCCCGCGCGGCAAGACGTACGGCCTGGTCGGCGAGTCCGGCTGCGGCAAGTCGACGCTGGGGCGGGCGCTGCTCCAGCTCACCCCGCCCACCGGCGGCGAGGTCCGGTTCGACGGTGTCGAGCTGACGAAGCTGCCGGCGGGCAAGCTGCGGTCGATGCGCCGCCGCATGCAGATGATCTTCCAGGACCCGATGTCGAGCCTGGACCCCCGGCAGAACGTCGAGTCGATCCTCACCGAGGGCCTGCAGGCCCACGGCATCGGCGGCAACCGGGACGAGCGGCGCCGGGTCATCGGCGAGACCCTGGACAAGGTCGGCCTGCCCCGCTGGGCGCTCTCCCGCTATCCGCACGAGTTCTCCGGCGGCCAGCGGCAGCGCATCGGCATCGCCCGGGCGCTGGTGCTCGGGCCCGACCTGATCGTCGCCGACGAGCCGGTCTCCGCGCTCGACGTGTCGATCCAGGCCCAGGTGGTGAACCTCCTCGACGACCTCCAGGACACCCTCGGCCTGACCTACCTGGTGATCGCGCACGACCTCGCGGTGGTCCGGCACATCTCCGACACCGTCGGCGTGATGTACCTGGGCGCGCTGGTCGAGGAGGCGCCGAGCGACCGGCTCTACACGGAGCCGATGCACCCGTACACGCGGGCGCTGATGTCGGCGGTGCCGGTGCCGGATCCGGACGTGGAGGACCGCCGCGAGCGCATCCTGCTCGCCGGCGACCTGCCCTCACCGGCCAACCCGCCGGCGGGCTGCCGGTTCCACACCCGCTGCCCGTGGGCGCAGCCGACCCGCTGCGCCGACGAGCGGCCCGCGCTGCGGGATGTCGGCGGCAGCCGGGTCGCCTGCCACTTCGCCGAGCGGATCGCCAGCGGGGAGCTGCGCCCGCACAAGGTCAGCGTGCAGCTCACCCGCCCGCTCGGCGAGGGCGAGGAGCCACACACCGTCTCCGCCCCCAACGAGCCCGGCTCGTACGTCTGATCCGCGTCGCGGACGCGGCCCCCGTCGAGGGGCCGCGTCCGGGCGGTCGGCGGGTCAGCCCTCCGGGCGGTGCAGGAGCGCGACCGCGATGCCGTGCACCGCGTCCAGCCCGGCCGGGTCGGCCAGCGCGACCGTGCCGCCGGTGACCCTGTACCACTCGTCGGCGTCCCGGTACTGCACCGTCAGCGTCACCTGGCCGTCGGCGTACGCGGTGCGCAGGGTCAGCTCGCCGGTCACCACCCCGACCTCGTCGGTCATCACCCCGCCCGGGCCGGGCACGACGTCGGCCGTACGCTCCCGCGCGGCGGTCGACGTGCCCTCGGCGTCGGCGGCCATCCCGGCCCCCGGCACACCGGTGGTCGTGCCGGCCGCGCCGTCCGCCGTCATGCCGGCCGTGGTCGGCCCGGCCGGCGCGCTGCCGGTGGCCGCCGCCGCGTCCTCCCCGGTGGCGTCCGGCGTCTGCTCCGGGGCGGGGGTCGCCCCGGCTCCGGTCACGGCTTGCTCGCCCATGTGCAGCCCTCCAGCATGTCGGTCAGGGCGGCCTTCTCGGCGCTGGTCACCGTGAGCCGCCAGTGGTGCTTGACCGTCACCCAGTTGTCGGCGTACTGGCACCAGAACGACCGGTTCGCCGGCTTCCACTGGGACGGGTCCTGGTCACCCTTTGCCCGGTTGGAGGACGCGGAAACCGCGATGAGCTGCGGCCGGTCCAGGTCGTTGGCGAACTCGCCACGCTTCGCGTCGTCCCACTCGTCGGCGCCCGAGCGCCACGCGTTCGCCAGCGGCACGGTGTGGTCGATGTCCACGTCGGACGGGTCGGTGAACGCGCGGTCGTCGTAGACGCTCTCCCAACGGCCGCCGACCACGTTGCAGCCGGAGAGCTTGATGTCCTCCCCGTCGCGTTTCAGCACGCTGTCGCGTACGTCGCAGTTCTTGCCGGTGTCCCGCCAGTGCGGGAAGCGGCTGCGGCTGTAGCCCTTCATCGACCCGGCGGTGGCCACGGTGAGTTGGGTCAGCTTCTGCGCGGCGTTGCCGCCGCTACCACCGCTGCTCGGCGCGACGTCCGGCTCATCGACGGCGGCACAACCGGCCGCGCCGAGCGCCAGCGCCGCGGCGAGCGCGGCCGTCACTGCGGCGCGCGGTCCTGATCTGGTACGCACAGACGACACCTCTCCAGCTTGCGGGCTCCCGGCGATCCCGCACAGTACCCGGGCCGGGTTTCGGCGATTCGTGGCGTCTCTCATATCGTGCGGGGCAGATTGGACGCCATGACCGAAACCACGCCCGCGCTCCGGCTGGGCACCGCGCACGGGCGGGGCACCCTGCTCGCCGCCGTCCTCGCCTCCGGCATGGTCTTCCTCGACACCACCGTGGTCAACGTGGCGCTGCCCCGCCTCGGTGCGGACCTGGACGCGACCGTCGCCGGTCTCCAGTGGACGGTCAACGGGTACCTGCTGATGCTGGCCGCCTTCGTCCTGCTCGGCGGCGCCCTCGGCGACCGCTTCGGGCGGCGGCGGGTCTTCCTGCTCGGGGTGGTCTGGTTCACCCTCGCGTCGCTGCTCTGCGGCCTGGCCCAGGGCACCGAGTGGCTGATCGCGGCCCGGTTCCTCCAGGGCGCCGGGGGCGCGCTGCTCACCCCCGGCTCGCTGTCGGTGCTCCAGGCCAGCTTCCACCCGGACGACCGGGGCCGCGCCATCGGCGCCTGGTCGGGGCTCTCCGGCGTCTCCACCGCGCTCGGCCCCTTTCTCGGCGGCTGGCTGGTCGACGCGCTCTCCTGGCGGTGGATCTTCTTCCTCAACCTGCCGCTGGCCGTGCTCGTGGTGCTCGCGGCGCTGCGCTGGGTGCCGGAGAGCCGGGACGAGGCCGCGTCCCGCACCGGGGGACCGGGGCGTCACCGCCGCCGGTTCGACGTGGCCGGCGCGCTGCTCGGCGCGCTCGCCCTGGCCGGCGTCACGTACGCGCTGATCGACGCCCCCGTCCGGGGCCTCGACTCGGTGCCGGTGCTCGTCGCCGTGCTGGCGGGCGTGGTCGGTGCGGTGGCCTTCGTGCTGGTCGAGCGGCGCCGGGGGGACGGCGCGATGCTGCCCACGGGCCTGTTCGGCAGCCGGCTCTTCTCGGTGCTGAACGTCTTCACCGTGCTCGTGTACGCGGCGCTCGGCGGCTTCACGTTCTTCCTCGCCGTCTACCTGCAGAACGTGGTCGGCTGGTCGGCGCTGCTCACCGGGGTCGCGCTGCTGCCGATGACGGTGCTGCTGCTGGTCGGCTCGGCGCGGGCGGGCGCGCTGTCGGCGCGGATCGGGCCGCGGCTGCCGCTGACCGTCGGGCCGGTGGTCGCCGCCGCGGGGCTGGTGCTGCTGCGCGGCGTCGGCCCCGACGCGTCGTACTGGCGGGACGTGCTGCCCGGGGTGGTGCTCTTCGGGATCGGGCTGACGCTGGTGGTGGCGCCGCTGACCGCCTCCGTACTGGCCGCGGTCGACGACCGGTTCGCCGGCGTGGCGAGCGGCTTCAACAACGCGGCGTCCCGGGCGGGCGGCCTGCTGGCGGTGGCCGCGCTCCCGCTGTTGGTCGGGCTCTCCGGCTCCGGCTACGCGCAGCCGGCCGCGCTGACCGGCGCGTACCGGGGAGCGATGCTCTGGTGCGCCGGCCTGCTGCTGGCCGGGGCGGCGATGGCCGCCCTGCTCATCCACCGCCCGAGGGGTAAGGAAGGGCCCCCTGTTAACGCTTCCGGTAGAGGAAGGGCCCCTTCCTAACGCTTCGGGCGGACGCTCGACACTTTGGGCGGGCACGTGGCGAGTGCAGCGCAAGGTGTTAGGAAGGGCCCCCTGCTATGCACTATGCGTTAGCAGGGGGCCCTTCCTTACCCGAAGGTCAGGCGCGGGCGCGGTTGACGGCGCTCGTCACGGCCTTCACGGAGGCGGTGACGATGTTGGCGTCGGTGCCGACGCCCCAGACCGTACGACCGTCGACCTCGCACTCCACGTACGCGGCGGCCTGCGCGTCCCCGCCGGAGGAGAGCGCGTGCTCGTGGTAGTCGAGCACGCGTACCGCCACGCCCACCGACTGGAGCGCGTTGACGTACGCGTCGATCGGGCCGTTGCCGACGGCGGTCAGCGAGCGGGGCTTCCCGCCCAGGCCGACGCGGGCCTCGATCTCGACCTTGCCCTCAGCGGTGCCGATGGCGTAGCCGTCCAGGGCGAGCGCCGGGTCGACCTGGTGGTCGAGCAGGTAGTGCGTGGCGAAGATCTCCCACATGGTGCCCGGGTCGACCTCGCCGCCGTCGTGGTCGGTGACCTGCTGGACCACGCCGGAGAACTCGATCTGGAGCCGGCGCGGCAGGTCGAGCTGGTGCTCGCTCTTCATGATGTACGCGACGCCGCCCTTGCCGGACTGCGAGTTGACCCGGATGACCGCCTCGTAGGTGCGGCCCAGGTCCTTCGGGTCGACCGGCAGGTAGGGCACCGCCCAGGTGTGCTGGTCGATCGGCACGCCGGCCGCCGCCGCGTCCTTGGCGAGCGCGTCGAAGCCCTTCTTGATCGCGTCCTGGTGGGAGCCGGAGAAGGCGGTGTAGACGAGGTCGCCCGCGTACGGGTGGCGCTCGTGCACCGGGAGCTGGTTGCAGTACTCGACGGCGCGCCGCACCTCGTCGATGTTCGAGAAGTCGATCATCGGGTCGACGCCCTGGGAGAAGAGGTTCAGCCCCAGCGTCACCAGGTCGACGTTGCCGGTGCGCTCGCCGTTGCCGAACAGGCAGCCCTCGACCCGGTCCGCGCCGGCCAGCAGCCCCAACTCGGCGGCGGCGACGCCCGTGCCCCGGTCGTTGTGCGGGTGCAGGCTCAGCACCAGGCTGTCCCGCCGGGGCAGGTGCCGGTGCATCCACTCGATCGAGTCGGCGTAGACGTTCGGCATGGCCATCTCGACGGTGGCCGGCAGGTTGACGATCAGCTTGCGGTCCGGGGTCGGGTCGATGACCTCGATGACCTTGGCGCAGACCTCCAGCGCGTACTCCAGCTCCGTGCCCGTGTAGGACTCGGGCGAGTACTCGTAGTGGATGTCCGTGTCCGGGGTGTGGATCTCCGCGTACTTGCGGCAGAGCCGCGCGCCCTGGGTGGCGATGTCGGCGATGCCGTCGCGGTCCAGCCCGAAGACCACCCGCCGCTGGAGCGTGGAGGTCGAGTTGTAGAAGTGCACGATGGCCCGCCGCGCGCCGCGCAGCGACTCGAAGGTGCGGTCGATCAGGTGCTCCCGGCACTGGGTGAGCACCTGGATCGTGACGTCCTCCGGGATCAGGTCCTGCTCGATGAGCTGGCGTACGAAGTCGTAGTCCGTCTGGCTGGCCGAGGGGAAGCCGACCTCGATCTCCTTGTAGCCCATCTGCACGAGCAGCTGGAACATCCGGCGCTTGCGCTCCGGCGACATCGGGTCGATCAGCGCCTGGTTGCCGTCGCGCAGGTCCACCGCGCACCAGCGCGGCGCGGCCTCGACGTGCCGCGTCGGCCAGGTGCGGTCGGGCAGGTCGAGCCGGAACTGCTGGTGGTACGGCTGGTAGCGGCGGTACGGCATCCGGCTGGGGCGCTGCCGGGCGATCGGGTCGGTCTCAGCGTCGGCGATGGGTTGAGCCATGACGGAGTGCTCCCTGGAACATGTGGCGTCAGCAATCGGAAGGTGTCGGCCAGGTGCCGGGCGACGGTGCCCGGGCGGTTGCCGATGGGAAGTTTCGGATGTGCTGGACGGCGCGGTTCGACTCCGCGACGAGGTGCCGGCCTTCAGGCCTCGTCGCGGCGACCAAGGAGAAGGTACGCCCGCCACATGACCAGGTAACCCTACGTGGCGGGCCGGGGTGCGGGAAGGTCGGTCCGGACTATGAGACGCACTTCGCAGCCTGGCTGGTCAGCAGCAGGTCGGCCAGGGGGAGTCGGCGGCGCAGGCCGGTCTCGGAGCGCAGCAGGTCGGCGGGGAGGCTGAGCGGGTCGCCGAGCTGCCCGACGGCCGCCACCACGTGCGGTCGTACGTCCGCCGGCAGGTCGAGGTCGGCGGCCAGGCCGGTGTGGTCGAGGTCGTGCAGTTGGCGTACGTGCAGGCCGAGCGCGGTGGCCTGCACGGTGAGGTGGGCGACGGCCTGGCCCAGGTCGTACGCGTGCCCGGCCGGTCCGGTCCGGTGCGCGCCGAGCAGCAGGGCGGCGGCGCGCTGCGCCCACCGCTGGTCGGCCTCCGGCAGGTTGACCAGGATCCGCTTGAACGTCTCGTCGTCGCGGTGCCCGAGCGCGAACCGCCACGGTTGGGCGTTGCCGGCCGAGGGCGCCCAGCGGGCCGCCTCCAGCAGCGCGGACGCGTCCTCGCGGGACAGCTCCGCCACCGGGTCGAAGGACCGGGGGCTCCAGCGGAACGCGAGCAGCGGGGTGAGGTCGGCCATGAGGCAAGTGTCCCGTAAGGGCGATTCAGTGGTTAAGGGCGGGATGTCCGAATGTGGCGAACGGCACCCGTAACGTCGCGGGCGGTCACGGCGTTTCCGCGCTCGGGCTCGTGGTCGCCTCCGTGGTCGGATCCGGAGCAGCCGTGCCGAGCGGCTCGGCGTCGACCACCGGCCCGGCCAGCTGCACGGTGGCCGGGGCGGGCGCGGGCGTCCCGGCGAGGATCAGCGTGCCGGACGCGGTGCGCACCGCCGTGGGCGTGCCGTCGGCGTCGTAGCAGTAGATCCCCACGTCCAGGGGCGCGTTGATCGACGCCGAGGTGGTCTCGACCGAGTAGCAGGCGCCGGACACGCCGGGTGGCGGCTCGGCGGGGGATACGGCGAGCGGGGCCCGGCGGTCGGTCAGCACGTCCAGCCAGTCGGTGAATGCGTGCTGCACCCGGGGGTCGAGCCGGCGGGGCACGGCCTCGTCCCGGTCGCCGAGGCGGACGCAGGTCGCCGGCTCGGGCCGGGTGGCGGACGGCAGGGCGCACTGGAACAGCCCGTCGGCGGTGGCGGCGAACGAGACGTCGGCGGTCCCGCCGAGCGCGCCGCCCGGCACGTCGACCCGCCAGCTCCCGTCGTTCGCGCTGGTCACCAGGATCGTCCGGTCCGGGGACTCCGGGGCGCGCAGCGTGTAGCTGGCGACCAGGTGCCGGTCCTGCGCGGCGGCCGCCAGCGCCGCCAGCTCGTCGCGCGCCGCGTCCACCCCCGCCGGCACCGGTGTCGAGGTGGGCGTGGGCCGGGTGGCCGGTTCGTCGGCGGTGCAGGCGACGAGGAGCGCGGGCAGGGCGAGCGCGAGCGGACCGGCCAGGCGTCGGGCCGGGCGCACCGGCGGGCGCGCGGGCTTCGCGGGAGGGCCGGCCGGGCGGAGATGGGCGTACACGGGGCCATTCTGCGGCCCGGAAACGACGCGCGGGGGCCCTGCCACGCGCGGCGCCCCGGCGTGTCGCGCACCACCCCGCCCCGGGCTGCCGGGCCGGATCGTGGGATCACCTGACCCGGCCGAGTCGCCCGACCGATACCCTGGGTGCGTCTGACACGCGCCGCCGGCCCTGATCCGGCGGCGTCGGCACGCTCAGGGTCGTCGCTGGGAGGGAGTGCACCGTCGTGGCACTCGTGGTGCAGAAGTACGGCGGGTCCTCCGTCGCCAACGCGGAGCGGATCAAGCGGGTGGCCGAGCGCATCGTCGCCGCGCGCAAGGCCGGCGACGACGTCGTCGTGGTCGTCTCCGCCATGGGGGACACGACCGACGAGCTGCTCGACCTGGCCAACCAGGTCAGCCCGTTGCCGCCGGGCCGCGAGCTGGACATGCTGCTCACCGCCGGGGAGCGGATCTCCATGGCGCTGCTCGCCATGGCCATCCACAACCTGGGGTACGAGGCCCGCTCGTTCACCGGCTCGCAGGCGGGCGTGATCACCACCTCGGTGCACGGCCGGGCGCGGATCATCGACGTCACGCCGGGGCGGCTCAAGGGCGCGCTCGACGAGGGCGCGGTGGTCATCGTCGCCGGTTTCCAGGGCGTCTCGCAGGACACCAAGGACGTCACGACGCTGGGCCGGGGCGGCTCCGACACCACCGCCGTGGCGCTCGCCGCCGCGCTGCACGCGGACGTCTGCGAGATCTACACCGACGTGGACGGCGTCTTCACCGCCGACCCGCGGATCGTGCCGAACGCGCGGCACATCACCCAGATCACCTACGAGGAGATGCTGGAGCTGGCCGCCTGTGGCGCCAAGATCCTGCACCTGCGCAGCGTGGAGTACGCCCGCCGGGCGGGGTTGCCGATCCACGTCCGTTCGTCATACTCGACCAACACCGGCACGATGGTCACCGGATCGATGGAGGACCTTCCCGTGGAGCAGGCACTGATCACCGGGGTCGCGCACGACCGCAGCGAAGCCAAGATCACGATCGTGGGGGTGCCCGACGAGCCGGGCGCCGCCGCGCGGATCTTCGACACCGTGGCCGGCGCCGAGATCAACCTCGACATGATCGTGCAGAACGTCTCCACCGAGGGCACGGGCCGCACGGACATCTCCTTCACGCTGCCCAAGGCCGACGGCCCGACGGCCATGGCCGCCCTGAGCAAGATCCAGGAGTCGGTCAAGTTCAAGGGACTGCTCTACGACGACCACGTCGGCAAGGTCTCGCTGATCGGGGCCGGCATGCGCTCGCACCCCGGCGTCGCGGCCGGCTTCTTCGCCGCCCTCGGCGCGGCCGGGGTGAACATCGAGATGATCTCCACCTCGGAGATCCGGGTCTCCGTGGTCTGCCGCGACACCGACCTGGACGCCGCCGTGCGCGCCATCCACGAGGCCTTCGACCTCGGCGGGGACACCGAGGCCGTCGTCTACGCGGGGACGGGACGGTAGCCACCGTGTCGCCGCTGCCCACCCTGGCCGTGGTCGGGGCGACCGGTGCCGTCGGCACGGTGATGTGCGAGCTGCTCAGCGGCCGCAAGAACGTCTGGGGCGAGATCCGGCTGCTCGCCTCCGAGCGCTCGGTCGGGCGGCGGCTGCGGTGCCGGGGCGAGGAGCTGACCGTCCAGGCGCTGACCCCGGAGGCGTTCGACGGCGTCGACGTGGCGATGTTCGACGTCCCGGACGAGGTCTCCGCGCGGTGGGCCCCGATCGCGGTCGGCCGCGGGGCCGTCGCGGTGGACAACTCCGGCGCCTTCCGGATGGACCGCGACGTCCCGCTGGTGGTGCCGGAGATCAATCCCGAGCAGGTACGCAACCGGCCGAAGGGGATCATCGCCAACGCCAACTGCACCACGCTGGCGATGATCATCGCGATCGCCCCGCTGCACCGCGAGTACGGGCTGCGCGAACTGGTGCTCGCCTCGTACCAGGCGGCCTCCGGTGCCGGCCAGAACGGCGTGGACACCCTGCACGCCCAGCTCACCAAGATCGCGGGGGACCGGATGCTCGGCTCCCGCCCCGGCGACGTACGCCAGGCGGTCGGCGACGACGTGGGCCCGTTCCCCGCGCCGCTGGCGCTCAACGTGGTGCCCTGGGCGGGTTCCCTGGCCGACGCGGGATGGTCGTCCGAGGAGATGAAGCTGCGCAACGAGTCGCGCAAGATCCTCGGGCTGCCCGACCTGAAGGTCTCCGCCACCTGCGTACGGGTGCCGGTGGTGACCGGCCACTCCGTCGCGGTGCACGCGGTCTTCGCCACCGAGGTGGACGCCGAGGGCGCCCGCGAGGTGCTGCGGAACGCGCCCGGGGTGATCCTGGTCGACGACCCGGCTTCGGGCGAGTTCCCGATGCCGATCGACGCGGTCGGCACCGACCCCTCCTGGGTGGGCCGGATCCGCCGCGCCGTCGACGACCCCCGCGCCCTGGACTTCTTCGTCACCGGCGACAACCTCCGCAAGGGCGCTGCCCTGAACACGGCCCAGATAGCCGAACTCCTGGCCAAGGAACTCACCCCCCGCTGACGCCACCCGGCACGTCGCACGGCGGCGTGCCGAGGCCCTGCCGCAAGGGTTTGCCCGCGTGGCGCTCCGTGGCCCTGCCGCGTGGTGCGACGACGCTCTGCCCGCCCGGCGTGGCGAGGGCCTGCCCGCCCGGCGCTCCGAGGCGCTGCCGGCGCGGCGTGCCGAGGGCCTGCCCGCGTGGCGCTCCGAGGTGCCGCCGCGCGGTGCGACGGCGCTCTGCCCGCGCGGCGTTCCAGGGCTCCGCTCGCGCGGTGCGACGATGCTCTGCCGTGGGTGTGCCCACGCCCGTCCGGAGCCGCCGTGCCCCGACTGGAAAGAGCGCCGGGCGGCGCCGAAAATGGTCGGCCAGCAACTGTGATCTCGAAGTGTGCAATTTCCAATCGTGGAATTTCCACGGCCGGTCTGCCCGCCGCTCGGCGCCCGCGTCGTGATGTCGACAGTCACGCGCGTTGCTGCCCGAATCGCCGCGTGGACGCGCCATGTCGCGCACTGCGGCAGTCGATGTTGCAGCGGCGACACGCCGGAGCGGGAGGATTTTTCGCCGGCTCCGGCCAGCGCGGGCCGCCGGGACCGATCGTTGGCCGTCGATGGGTTCCGTCGGTCGCCCCCGCCCCGCCGTACGCCTCCGGGGCGTCGGTCGGCCCGCCGTTTGCGCTCAGAAAGCGGCATTCGCCGGTATCGATTGCAGATGCTCCAGGTGTCGCCAGTTCGGCATCGGCCGTTGCCCCGAGGTGGAGCTACCTGCCGGTAATGTCCTTTTGACTCCCGGCCGTCGACGCTCCCGCCGGGCCGTCAACTGACTGTCGAATAATCCTGAGCCGTCCCCCCGTGAAACCTCACGTTCGGGGGATCCGGTTCGGGCTGTTCGGGCCATCGGGGTCGATGCGGTCGAGTGTCGATCGGACGCTCGGTCGCCGCGTGATCACGCTGGGATGAAACTTTCTCCGGACGGAGCTGGTGGATCAACCTTCAAAAGGTTTAAATGGGGCGAAGGGCCGAAGGGGTGTGGCATTGCCTCATGTTCTTGCGTCGATGTGTTTCATCCCGTTGCAGGTCCGGCTCCGTGGGTTGAGGTATCCCGCCCGATCGGGAAACCTGTAGCCGACTCGGCCGCCAGTGTCGGCCGATCAGCGCTACCGGTTTTCTCCATCGGGAAAACCTCCGAGTTGCTGCCTGCTGGTCCGGGCCGGATTTCGGGAGAAGCGCAAATGGAAACCCCTCGTTGCAGCGGGGGGTTTCTGTTTTTCGGTGCGGATCGACAATTCCGGCCGCCGCACGGGTTCGCGCAGGACGTACGTACGGTTTTCCGCACCGGTTCCGCGCATTGACGACGACGGTGTCCGGCGGCGGCTGTCCCGGCGTTTCAGCTTGGTTCACGCGCTTCAGTTGGGCCGGTTCCGTGCCCGATGATGGTCGGGTACCGCCGGACACTGGCTGCAACCAGGGGCGGTACGCGGGCCCGCGTCGCGGGCCCGCGCTGTGCGCAACAACCGACTCCCCCGGGAGGCCCGGACCAGCACCACCGGGGCGACGTACGCCAGGCGGTCGGCGACGACGTGGGCCCGTTCCCCGCGCCGCTGGCGCTCAACGTGGTGCCCTGGGCGGGTTCCCTGGCCGACGCGGGATGGTCGTCCGAGGAGATGAAGCTGCGCA
>NZ_JAVRFL010000065.1:0-11162 GCF_031845925.1 Micromonospora reichwaldensis
GGGCCCCCCCCCCGCGGGGGGCGGCGGGGCGGGGATGGTCGGGGGGGGGGGGGTGCCCGGGAGCTGGGGGGGGGGCGCCCCCGCGGGCGACACCCCCCCCCGGACGGCTCAGAAGGTGTGTTCCTCGGCGGGGAAGTCGCCGCCGCGGACCTCGTCGGCGAAGCGCCGGGTCGCGTCGGTCAGGGCGCCCGCCAGGTCGGCGTAGCGCTTCACGAAGCGCGGTGCCCTGCCGGTACGCAGGCCGGCCATGTCCTGCCAGACCAGCACCTGGGCGTCGGTGTCCGCGCCGGCGCCGATGCCCACGGTCGGGATCGGCAGCTCCGCCGTGATCCGCTTGGCCACCTGCCCCGGCACCATCTCCAGCACCACGGCGAAGGCGCCCGCCTCGGCCACCGCCCGGGCGTCGGCGATCACGTCGTCGGCCGTGTCGCCGCGCCCCTGCACCCGGTAGCCGCCGATGGCGTGCTCGCTCTGCGGGGTGAAGCCGATGTGCGCCATCACGGGGATGCCGGCGCCGGTGATGGCGGCGATCTGCGCCGCGCAGCGCCGGCCGCCCTCCAGCTTCACCGCGTGGCAGCCGCCCTCCTTCATGAACCGGACGGCGGTGCGCAGCGCCTGCGTGGGCCCCTCCTCGTAGGAGCCGAACGGCAGGTCGCCGACGACCAGCGCGTGCCGGGTCGCCCGGACCACCGCGCGGACCAGCGGGAGCAGTTCCTCGGCGGTCACCGGCACCGTCGTCTCGTAGCCGAAGACGTTGTTGGCCGCCGAGTCGCCGACCAGCAGCACCGGGATGCCGGCCTGGTCGAAGATCGAGGCGGTGTACTGGTCGTACGAGGTGAGCATCGGCCACCGCTCGCCGCGCTCCTTGGCGGCGATCAGGTCGCGGGTGCGTACCCGCCGGGTGGCCGGGCCGCCGTAGAGGGCGGTCACCTCGGACGGGGTGGACTCCACCATGACTGTCTCCTTCCTCGAGGCCGCGTGCGCGGTCCCCGGGTTCCGCCGCGATCGTCGCACCCGACGACCGGCCGGCGGCAGAGCGCAGTGGAGGATGTCACTCCCGGGCCGCCGCCGGCCCGGGAGCGACCCGGCTCAGCCGTCCTCGCGCCACCGGTTCGTGATCGGCAGCCGCCGGTCCCGCCCGAAGGCCTTCATCGAGATCTTCGCGCCCGGCGCGGACTGGCGGCGCTTGTACTCGGCGGTATCCACCATCCGCAGCACCCGGTCGACGACGGCCGGGTCGTGGCCGGACGCGACCAGCCCGTCGCGGCCCAGGTCGCCGTCGACGTAGCCGATCAGGATCGGGTCCAGCACGTCGTAGTCGGGCAGCGTGTCGCTGTCGAGCTGGCCCGGGCTCAGCTCGGCGCTCGGCGGCTTGCCGATGGAGTTCTCCGGGATGGGCGGGGTCTCGCCCCGGCGGGCGGCGTCGGCGTTGCGCCACTTCGCCAGCCGCCAGACCAGCGTCTTCCAGACGTCCTTGACCGGGTTGAAGCCGCCGACCGAGTCGCCGTAGAGGGTGGAGTAGCCGACCGCCAGCTCGCTCTTGTTGCCGGTGGTCAGCACCAGGTGCCCCTCCTGGTTCGACAGCGCCATCAGGATCACCCCGCGTACCCGCGCCTGGAGGTTCTCCACGGAGACCCCGGAGAGCGACATGTTCGCCAGGAAGGTGTCCACCATCGGCTGGATCGGCTCGACCCGGTACTCCAGCCCGGTGCGCTTCGCCAGCTCGGCCGCGTCCTCCCGGCTGTGCTCGGAGGAGTGCTGGCTGGGCAGCGAGACGCCGACCACCCGGTCGGGCCCGAGCGCGTCGACGGCCAGCGCGGCCACCACCGCCGAGTCGATGCCGCCGGAGAGGCCCAGCACCACCGAGGGGAACCGGTTCTTGTTGACGTAGTCGCGCAGGCCCAGCACGAGCGCCTGCCACACCTCGGCCTCGTCGGCCACCGGGGCGATGATCCCGCCCGTGGCGGCGGGCCCGGCGGGCGCCTGCGGGACGTCCCCGGCCTCCGTCCGCACCACGCGCATCCCGTCCGCCAGCTCCTGCTCCGGGGCGGCCGGCTCGCCGGCGGCGGGCAGCTCCACGTCGTGCACCAGCAGGTGCTCGACGAACTGCGGGGCCCGGGCGAGCAGCGTGCCGTCGGCGGCCACGATCATCGAGTCGCCCTCGAAGACCAGCTCGTCCTGCCCGCCGACCATGTTGACGTACGCGATCGTCGCCCCGGCCTCGGCGGCCCGGCGGCGGACCAGCGGCAGCCGGACGTCGTCCTTGTTCAGCTCGTACGGCGAGCCGTTGACGCAGAGGACCAGGCCCACCCCGGCCTGGCGGGCGGCGGCGAACGGACCGCCGGCCTGCCACAGGTCCTCGCAGATGGTCAGCGCCACGTCCACCCCGCCGACGCGGACGACGCTCAGCGCGTCGCCGGAGACGAAGTAGCGGTCCTCGTCGAAGACCCCGTAGTTGGGCAGGTGGTGCTTGAAGTAGGTGGCGACGATCCGACCGTGGTGCAGCAGGGCCGCCGCGTTGCGGGCGCCGCGGCCGGGCTCGGCGTCGCCGCTGACCTGCGGGGGGCCGTCGGCGTCCAGGTAGCCGACCAGCACCGGCAGGTCGCCCGACCCGTCGGCGTCGAGATCGGCGGCGAGGCGTTCCAGCGCGGCCTTCGACGCGGCGACGAAGGACCGGCGGAAGACCAGGTCCTCGACCGGATAGCCGGTCAGCATCATCTCCGGGAACGCGACGACCTGGGCGCCGGCGTCGGCGGCCCGGCGGGTCCAGTCACGGACCAGGCCGGAGTTGCCGGCGAGGTCGCCGACGGTCGGGTTGACCTGGCACAGGGCGAGACGCAGGGTGGGCATGTCCTCATCTTGCCCCAGCCGTTCGGGCCCGACACGCGGGGCGGGGCGACGACGACAGCCGCGGGACACGGCGGGACGCCCGCCGGCCGGTCGCGTAACGTCGGCGTAACGAGGCGGGTGGAGACTGGTCGGTCAGGCCGGGTCGACCCCGGTCGCAGGTGCGCAACGGTGTCGCGAGGGGTGGAAGTGGACCGTCAGCAGGAGTTCGTCCTCCGTACGCTGGAAGAGCGGGACATCCGGTTCGTCCGGCTGTGGTTCACCGACGTGCTGGGCACGCTCAAGAGCGTGTCGGTGGCCCCCGCCGAGCTGGAGGCGGCCTTCGAGGAGGGCATCGGGTTCGACGGCTCGGCGATCGAGGGCTTCGCCCGGGTCTTCGAGTCCGACATGGTGGCCATGCCCGACCCGACGACCTTCCAGGTCTTCCCGTTCGAGGGTGGGGCCAGCGGCGAGAGCGCCCGGATGTTCTGCGACATCCTGCTGCCCGACGGCGGCCCGTCCTGGGCCGACCCGCGGCACGTGCTGCGCCGGGCGCTGTCCAAGGCCGCCGAGAAGGGGTTCACCTTCTACACCCACCCCGAGATCGAGTTCTTCCTGCTGGAGAACGGCCCGCTGGACGGCTCGGTGCCGATCCCGGTCGACACCGGCGGCTACTTCGAGCACACCACCCACGCGGTGGCCCGCGACTTCCGCCGGCAGGGCGTGCTGGCGCTGGAGCGGATCGGCATCTCCGTGGAGTTCAGCCACCACGAGGTGGCCCCCGGTCAGCAGGAGATCGACCTGCGCTACGCCGACGCGCTCACCACGGCCGACAACATCATGACCTTCCGGCACGTGGTCAAGGAGGTGGCGCTCTCCACCGGCGTGCAGGCCACCTTCATGCCGAAGCCGTTCACCGACCAGCCGGGCAGCGGCATGCACACCCACCTGTCGCTGTTCGAGGGGGAGCGCAACGCGTTCCACGACGCCAGCGACCCGATGAAGCTGTCCAAGGTGGCCCGGGCGTTCATCGCCGGGCTGCTGGTGCACGCCCGGGAGTACACGGCCGTCACCAACCAGTGGGTCAACTCCTACAAGCGGTTGTTCCCGCAGGCGTTGCCCGACCGGGTGACCGAGAGCCCCGCGTACGTCTGCTGGGGTCACCTGAACCGGTCCGCGCTGGTCCGGGTCCCCGCCTACGGCAAGCCGAACTCCGCCCGGGTGGAGGTCCGCTCGCCGGACTCGGCGGCCAACCCCTACCTGGCCTTCGCGGTGCTGCTCGGCGCCGGGATGAAGGGCATCGAGGAGGGCTACGAGCTGCCGCCGGGCGCCGAGGACGACGTGTGGTCGTTGACCAGCGCCGAGCGGCGGGCGATGGGCTACGAGCCGCTGCCGGAGAACCTGTCCGAGGCGATCGACGTGATGGCCGGCTCCGAACTGGTCGCCGAGGTGCTCGGCGAGCACGTCTTCGACTTCTTCCTGCGCAACAAGCGGGCCGAGTGGGAGCAGTACCGCCGCGAGGTCACCCCCTACGAGCGGCAGCGATACCTGTCGCTGTAGGCCCGCCTCCGGGGGCCGGAGCGGGGCTCCCGCTGCTGGCGCGGTGCCGCTATCGTCTCGGTCACCGCGCCGGCATTCCCGCCGGGCGCAGAGTTCGGGAGGCAGTCGGTGCTGGAAGACCTGCTCAGCGGAGCCTGGCAGAGCGTCGTGTTCGGGGTCGTCGGGGTGGCCCTGATGGTGGCCGGGTTCGGGTTGGTCGACATGCTCACCCCGGGCAGGCTGCGGGAGCTGATCTGGGTACGGCGCAACGGCAACGCCGCGCTGCTGCTCGCCGCCAACCAGCTCGGCATCGCCGGGATCGTGTTCACCGCGATCCTGACCAGCTACAGCGACTTCGCCAGGGGGCTCGCCTCGACTCTCGTCTTCGGCCTGGTCGGGCTGGTCATCATGGCGCTGGCGTTCTTCGTGCTGGACCTGCTCACCCCCGGCAAGCTCGGCGAGATCATCTGCTCGGACGAGCCGCACCCGGCGGCGCGGGTCAGCGCCGCCACGCACTTCGGCGCCGCGCTGATCGTCTGCGCCTGCATCGCCTGAGCTGTCCCGTCACACCCCCGTCGTAGGTTGCGGGGGTGAACCGGACGGACCGCCTCTACGCCCTGGTCGAGGAGCTGCGCGCCGTGTCGCCACGGCCGCGCAGCGCCCGCTGGCTCGCCGCCCGCTTCGAGGTGAGCACCCGCACCATCGAGCGCGACATCGGCGCCCTCCAGGAGTCGGGCGTGCCGATCTGGGCCGAGCCGGGCCGCACCGGCGGCTACGCGCTCGACCGGGCCCGCACCCTGCCGCCGGTCAACCTCACCCCCGTCGAGGCGGTCGCCATGGCGGTGGCGTTGCACCGGATGCGCGGCACGCCGTTCGCCGCCGCGGCCGGCACCGCCCTGCGCAAGCTGATCTCCGTGATGCCGGCCGCCGACGCCGCCGAGGCGCACCGGCTCGCCGCCCGGGTGCACCTGATCGGCGACGGCCCGGTGGCGCCCGTCCCGGCCGCCGTCGCCGACGCGGTGCGCGCGCGACGCGTGCTGCGCCTGCGCTACGCCGACCGCTCGGGTGCCGGCTCGCTGCGCGACGTGGAGCCGCTGGGCTACCTCGGCAATCCCCGACACTGGTACCTGCTGGGCTGGTGCCGGCTGCGGGCCGGCATCCGCGCCTTCCGCGTCGACCGGATCACCTCGGTCACGACCCTCGCCGAGCGGGTGCCGGAGCGCGAGCTCTCCGCCGACGACATCGACATCCCCCAGGAGCGGATCCGCCGGCTCAGCCTGGTCTGAGCCGGGACAGCGCGGCTCTCCCGAGCACGGCATGCTGTCTCTTCCGCATGTTCCCCGCAGGAGGTCACCACGTGCCCGACGCGCTCAGCTACGCCGACGCCGTTCGCCTGCTCGGCGGGGAGAAGAGCAGGGTCGTCGACTGGTTCGACAAGCTGACCGGAGGAGCCCTGCTGGCCGCCTCGGTGCCGGTGCCGGCGCTGCTGGGGATCTTCGACGCGAAGGCGGAGTTCGTCCGGCTCGGCCACGAGCTGGTACGCGGCATGTCCGAGAAGCGCTCCGGGCTGTCCCGGTACGACCGCACGCAGCGCCTGGAGGCGGCGCACGCCGTCATCGCGGTGACCGCCTTCTTCGAGGTGCTGAGCGAGATCGACCTGCCCTTCGACGTGGCGAGCGCCCGGATCAGCAAGGCCGAGCAGTTGTCGTTGGCCGGCTCAGGAGCGGTGCACGAGGCGGCCCTCACCGACGCGTTCTTCGCCACCGCGGCGCCGCTGCCTGGTCCGCAACTGCCCTACCCCGCGTTCCGCCATGCCCTGGTCGCCTACTACGGCGGGCTCGTCGGCCGGCTGCAACACCTCCTACGCGGCCTGGCCGTGTGGGAGGCCGTCGACGAATGGCGGCGACAGGCGACGGAGAAGGTGCTGCTCCGGCTGCCCATGACCGCCGCCGACCGGCACCGCGACCTGCTGACCCAGCTCGCGGTGGACTACGTCGAGGTGTCGTTCTGGATCGGCCTGCACGAGCACGAGGCGACCCGGACGCAGGTGCGTGCCCTCTCGGTGGGGCTGGACGAGATGCGGCAGGCCCTGGTCGCCCTCTCCGCGGGAGGCCCACCCGACGGCCGTCGGGCGGCGCTCGCCGTGGCGTACACCGCGGAGTTGGGACGGCCGATCATCTCGTCCGGGGAGGTGCCGACCGGGCTGACGGTGCCGACGCTCGGCGAGGCGTACGTGCCGCCGCTGTGCCGGATCGAGGAGTTGCCCGCCCACGCGCGACCGAGCGACGAGGCGTGGTGGGACGGGCGGCCGTTGCGTGACGACCTGTGGCAGTCCCTGGTCGTGCACCTCACCTCGCCGAACGCCACCCGGGCCCCGCTGCTGGTGCTCGGCCAGCCGGGCTCCGGCAAGTCCGTGCTGACCCGGGTCCTCGCCGCGCAGCTGCCGCCTGCCGACTTCATGGTGGTGCGGGTGGTGCTGCGCGACGTCCACGCCGCCGGGGAGCTCCAGGACCAGATCGAGCAGGCGGTCCGTAACGACACCGGAGAGAGGGTGGACTGGCCCGGCCTGTCCAGGTCGGCCGGCGACGCCCTGCCGGTCGTGCTGCTCGACGGCTTCGACGAGCTGCTCCAGGCCACCGGAGTCAGCCAGACCGACTACCTGCGCCGGGTGGCGGCCTTCCAACGGCGCGAGGCCGACCAGGGGCGTCCGGTGGCGGTGCTGGTGACCAGCCGTACCAGCGTCGCCGACCGGGCGCAGCCGCCGCCCGGCACGGTGGCGGTACGGCTGGAACCGTTCGACGGCGAGCGGGTACGAGCCTGGACTGCCACCTGGAACCGCGTCAACGACGGGGCGTTCCGCGCGCTCGGCGTGCAGCCGCTGGAGCCGGCGACGGTGCTGGCCCACCGTGAGCTGGCCGAACAGCCGCTGTTGCTGCTGATGCTGGCGCTCTACGACGCCGAGGGCAACGACCTGCGATCGGCCGGCGAGCTGCGCCGGGGCGAGCTCTACGAACGCCTGTTGCGCAGCTTCGCCCGCCGCGAGGTCATGAAGCACCGGCCGGGCCTGTCCGAGCGGGACCTGGACCGGGCGACGGAGGATGAGCTGCGCAGGTTGTCGATCGTGGCGTTCGGCATGTTCAACCGGGGCGTCCAGTGGGTCACCGAGAACGACTTCGAGTCGGATCTCGCCGCGCTGCCGTTCCTGGGCAGCCGTCCGGCGGCTGTCACGACCGACGGACACCTGCGTACCCCGCTGCGACCTGCCGAGATCGTCCTGGGCCGCTTCTTCTTCGTGCACCGCTCACAGGCGATGCGGGACCAGACCCGGGCCAGCACCTACGAGTTCCTGCACGCCACCTTCGGTGAGTTCCTGATCGCCCGGACGACCGCGCTGGTGCTGGACGACCTGGCGGCCCGGGAGGCGAGCGCCCTGCTGGGGGCCACGCCGACGGACGACGATCCGCTCCACGCCCTGCTGTCCTTCGCGACACTGACCGGACGCACCCCGATCGTCACCTTCCTCACCGAGATCCTGACGTCGTGGGGCGGAAGCCGGCGGGACGCCGTGGTCGACATGCTGCTGCGCCTGTTCCGGGCGGCGACCGGCCGGCGACCGGCGCGCCACTTCGAGTCGTATGAGCCTCGGCAGTTGTCGGTTCCGAAGCGCCACGCCGTGTACGGCGTGAACCTGCTCGTGCTGCTGCTCGCCGCGAGCGGGCAACTGCGGGGAAGTGAACTCCCCTTGGACAGCGGCGACGTCGTGTCCGGGTGGAACCGACTGGCTCTCTTCTGGCGTTCCCGGCTCAGCGACAGCGAGTACGCCGGCCTGTTGGGCGCGGTGCGGGTCGAGCGGGCGTGGTCGGGAACGCGACGGGATCTGCTCCTCTCCATCGAGGAAGGTCAGGACAAGTCGCCGCCGCCGGCGGGCGACCCCAGGTGGTTCATCAGCGGCTCCAGGGACGACAGCCCCGTGGAGGACGCGGCGAGTTACTACCTGACGACCGGGACAGACTTCGCCCTGTTCGCTCGGACCGCGCACTTCGAGTGCGATCCGAATCTCGACACGGCGCTGCACGCGCTGGGACCGCTGGGGCATCCGCTCGACGCGCTCGACGGCTTCTGGACCTTCAGGGACGGCGACCGGTCGGAAGCCCGGCTCCTGCTCGACGTGTCGCTTCTCCCGATCCTCGGCGCGGGGGCTCGGGAGCGGGAGCGGGCCTACCAACGCCTGCTGGCCATCGTGGAGGAGCCGGACGAGACACCGCAACTGCCGGTGGCGGAGTTCGTGCTGGATCGGATCTCGACCGATCACGGGTTGTCCGCCGCGTTCGTCGCCGATGTGCTGTGTCTTCTCCAACAGGACGTGACGCTCGTCGGCTCCCTGCTGGCGTCGGCCGCCCGCTGCGTTCTTGCCTTCCTCGGCCGCGACCGGGAGACCGACGTCAGGCTGGCTGAGCAGGCCGACCGCCTGATCGCCGGCGCACAGTGGTACGCCGCCGCTGGCGGCAGTCCGCTCGACTGGCTCGACACCGACACCGCGGAGTTGGTCGTCCGCACGTACGAGGCGGGCGTGCGGCGGTACCCGGTATCGGTGGCCGAAGCGGCGAGTTTCCGCGCCCGCCACGGATCGCGCCGCCCCGACCTGGTCGACCGGTTGATTCCGCTCACCGACCCGTCCGAGTAGTGGTCTGGTCGCAAACACCGACAGGACGGTGTCGCGGACGGGGCGGAGGCTGACTCCTGACGGCGCCGGCCGAACGGCCGGCGCGCGAACGGGAGGCGACACATGTCCACGATCACCAGCGGGGTCAACTGGTTCGAGGTCGGCACGGACCGGCCGGAGGAGACCGGGCGCTTCTACACCGACCTGTTCGGCTGGGCGTTCGGCGAGCAGGGGACGCCGGAGGCGTCGTACCGGGTGACGGAGGCGGGGCCAGCGGGTTCCATCCAGGGCGCGATCCGGGACACCGGCGGGGCGAGCCCGAACTACGCCATCTTCTACGTCCAGGTGGCCGACGTGACCGACGCCGCCCGGCGGGCGGAGGCGGCGGGCGGCAAGGTGCTGGTGCCGCCGAGGTCCAACGACAACGGGCTCACCTTCGCCCACCTGGCCGACCCGGTCGGCAACCACTTCGGCGTCTACGCCCCGCCACCGGGGGCCTGAGCAAGACCGGCCGGTCGCCGCCCGCCCCGGCCGGGTCGCCGGGGCGGACGGCGTACGTCACTTGCCGGCCGGACCGCCGTGGCCGCCCCGACCGCCCGGGCCGGGCAGGACGCCGGCCTCGGCGGCGGCGGTGACGGCGTCAGCCTGTTCCTGGGTGAGCTTGCCGTCCTCGACGGCCTGCGCCAGGCGCTCCTTCAACGCGGCCTGCCGGCCGGCGGGGTCGCCCTTGCCGCCCTTCTCGGGTCGGTCGCCCTTCTCGGGCCGGTCGGCGGGCTTGTGCTCCTCGCGCAGCTTCTCCAGCGCGACCGTCACCTTGTCGGCGTCGACGCCCAGCTCAACGGCCAGCTTCTCGGCGAACTCCGCCTGCCGGTCGGCCCGCTGCTGCTGGCGGTCGCCGTCCTCGGCGGCACTGGTGCTGGCGCCCGGCGCCGGGGTGTCGCCGTCCGCGGCGAACGCGACCGTCGGGGCGGCGAGGCCCACGCCGAGTACGCCGGCCGCGGCCAGCCCGGCCAGCAGGTGCTTCTTCCTCGTGGTGCGGGACATGTCGTCCTCCAGCTCGTCGATGGGTGGTGCGATGACCGCACCGACAGTGACCGGCAGGGCTGAGGGGATGCCGTGGCGACCCTGTCAGCGAGCTGGCAATCCGGGCCGGTCGACCGGACAAACGGGTTGCATCGGCGCGCGGGGGCGGCGAGGGTGTGCGGTCGGCAGGGCCCCGCCGGGGCGGAGCAGGTGACGGAAGGTGACCCTCGTGACGATGTCCGCGAAGATCAGGGAAGTCCCGCTGGGCGGGGCGGGCGGCGGCCCGTACGGCATCACGGTCGGCCCCGACGGCGCGCTCTGGCTGACGCTGGCCCATGCCGGCGGCATCGCCCGGATGGGTGCGGGCGGTGAGCTGCGCACCTGGCCGGTGTCGCCCGACAGCCGACCCTTGATCATCACGCCGGGCCCCGACGGCGCCCTCTGGTTCACCCGCTCCGGCGACGACCGGATCGGCCGGATCACCACCGACGGCGAGCTGAGCGCCGTCGCGCTTCCGGCCGGGACCGGCCCCTGCGGCATCGCCGCCGGTCCCGACGGCGCCCTCTGGTACGCGGCCATGAGCGCCGACGCGATCGGCCGGGTCACCGTCGACGGGGAGCAGACGCGGTTCCCGCTGCCGGTGAGCGGCGGCTTCGCCTCGATGGTCGCCGCCGGGCCGGACGAGGCCGTCTGGTTCACGCTCAACCAGGCGAACGCGGTGGGCCGGATCGGCATGGACGGCGACGTGACCCTGCACGCGTTGCCGACCGAGGGGGCCGCGCCGGTCGGCATCACCGCCGGCGTCGACGGGGCGCTCTGGTTCGTCGAGATCGGCGCCGGTCAGCTCGGTCGGATCACCCCGGACGGGCGGATCACCGAGTACCCGCTGCCGGACCGGTCCGCCCGGCCGCACGCGATCGTCGCCGACCCGGCGGGCGGCTGCTGGTACACCGAGTGGGGCGGCAACCGCATCGGCCACGTCACCCCGGGCGGCGCGATCGACACCTACGACCTTCCCACCCCGGCCTCCGAACCCCACGGCCTCACGGTCGCCCCGGACGCCACGGTCTGGGCCGCCCTGGAAACGGGCGCCCTGGCCCACCTGACCCCC
>NZ_JAVRFL010000066.1:0-10991 GCF_031845925.1 Micromonospora reichwaldensis
GGCCCGCCATCTGTCGGGGCGGCGTGGCCTCGGCGGTGTGGGTGTTGCTCGGTCGTACGCAGGGTGTAACGACCCCGCCCCGGCCACGATTCCGCCCCCACGATGCCCCCGGTCACACCCCCAAACCACACACCCGGCACCGACACGCCAACCACTGACGACTCACCGGCTCAAGCCACCCGGACAGCCGCCCACGAAACCGGTCACCCGGTCACACCCGGGTCCACGGGTTACCGACTCACCCGCTTCCCAGGTCACCCGACTCTCACCAAGGGCACACCGGGCTCCCGGCTCACGAGGGCTCACCCGGCGCATCCGGCGCATCCGAGGGTGGACCCGGGTGAGCCGGTTGAGCGGGTCACTCCGCCACTTCAGTCACTCGGTCCACCGGTCACCCCCGGTCCCCGGTCCGAGTCCGCCTTCGGGTTCGGGTTCGGGTTGGTCCGGGTCCGGTGGAGATCTTGGTAGAAGACGGCCCCTGGAGGGGCGGTTTCTTGCCAAGATCTCCGGCGAGAGCCCGGCGGGAAGTCGGCGAGAGCCCGGCGGGAGCCCGGCGGGAGCCCGGCGGGAGGTCGGCGGGAAGTCGGCGGGAAGTCGGCGGGAGCCCGGCGGGAGGTCGGCGGGAGGTCGGCGGACGGGCGCGAGGGTGGGCACTGACGGGGTGTGGTCCGCCGTGCCCGGCGCAGGGATCAAGCCTGACCGCCCGGAGCCGGGCACGGCGGGCCACACCCCCACCGCGACGCACCGCACCCACCCCACGCACCGCCATTCCGACGCCGGCAGTAACCACCACGCCGAGAATGCAGAACCCAGCCCCGGCGACCCGCGCTCACCGCCGGCCAGGAGCACGAAAACGAGCCCGACCATGCGCCGCCAGCCGCGACACCGGCGAAACCGCGATCCCCAGCGGCCCGACCTGGGGTTACCCTGACAGCATGCAGGCCCTCTCCCCCGCGCCGACCCGCACGGCCCATCCGGCCCGTCCGGGCCGGCCCGCCGTGGTGGCCCGCACCCTCACCGAGCTGACCGGCCCCACCCGTGGCGTGGTGGAGCTGCCGGTGCGGCTGATGTGGAACTCCGACCGCACCTTCGACCTGGGCGATCCGGACGAACTGCTCTGGATGTACGAAAATGTGCTGCGCGAGACCACCCGCGCGGAGGATCTCCGGCTGCTCATCAACGGGCGCACGCTGCGTCGAGTGTGGCGGCTGCTCAACCTGCCCCGGGGCGTACGCCAGGCGTGGGAGAGCCACCACCGGGGGCTGCGTACGGCGTGAGCACCGCCCACCCGCACGAGTTCTACCGCGAGGTGGCCCGGGTGGCCCTGTCCGCTGCCGGGCCGTACCGGTTCGTGCTCGGCGGCGGGGTGGCCTGGGCCGCGCACGGGCTGGTGACCCGCCCGACGGAGGACGTGGACCTGTTCGCGGACGTGGAGGGGGCCGCCGCCGCGGCTGCGGACGGGGTGCGGACGGCACTGGAGCGGGCCGGGTTCGAGGTGACCGACGCCGACCCCGACAGCGAACTGGCCGAGCTGTTCGACGGCTTCGACCGGGATCTGAGGGACTTCGTGGTGAGCCGGGACGGGCGGCTCATCCGGCTCAGCCTGGCCCGCCTGGACCGGCACCGCAGCCCGGTGGTGATGGACCTCGGCCCGGTGATGGACGTGCGGGATCTGATGGCGAACAAGACCGCCGCCCTGGTCAACCGCCGGGAGGTCCGGGACTACATCGACGTCGCGGCGGCGCTGGAGCACCACGACGTGGCGGAGCTGCTGGAACTGGCCCGCCAACTCGACCCGGCCCTGGACGACGAGGACGTCCGGGCCGCCGGCCGCTACCTGGACCGACTGCCCGACCGCCGGTTCGCCCGCTACGGCCTGGACCCCGCCGCCGTCGCCCAGGTCCGTACCCGCCTGGCCCCCTGGCCCCGCTGACCACCCACCCCCCGTCCCTCCGCGCACCCGCGCCCCGCACCCTCTCGCGCCGATCATGCACTTGTGGTGGGCGGAAGTGCTGATACTTCCCTTTCGCGGGGCACCACAAGTGCATGATCGACCCGGGTCAGGGGCGGGGGCAGGGCAGCGGGGCAGGGGCGGGGCAGCGGGCGCGGGGCAGGGAGGGCGCGGCAGCGGGGCGGGCGGGGTTACTTTGTGGGGCGGCCGCCCGTCACGCCGAGGATCTCGCCGGTGACGTAGCTGGATTCCTGGGAGGCGAAGAAGACGTACGCCGGGGCCAGCTCGGCCGGCTGGCCGGGGCGTCCCTCCGGGGTGTCCTGGCCGAACTTCTCGACCTTCTCGTTCGGCATCGTCGCCGGGATCAGCGGCGTCCAGATCGGGCCCGGCGCCACCGCGTTCACCCGGATCCCCCGGTCGGCCAGGTCGGCGGCGAGCGCCTTGGTGAAGTTGGCGATCCCCGCCTTGGTGGTGGCGTAGTCCAGCAGCTGCGGCGAGGGGTCGAACGCCTGGATCGACGAGGTGTTGATGATCGCCGAGCCCTCGGACATGTGCGGCACGGCCGCCCGGCAGAGCCAGAACATGGCGTACAGGTTGGTCTTCAGCACCCGGTCGAACTGCTCGCCGCTGATGCCGAGGATGCCCTTGTCCTGTGCCATCTGGTAGGCCGCGTTGTTCACCAGGATGTCGATCCCGCCGAGGTCGCGCAGGGCCCGTTCGACCAGGTCCTGGCAGTGCCCCTCGTCGGTGATGTCGCCGCGTACCGCGATGCCCTTGCGGCCGGCCTCCTCGACCAGCCGGACGGTCTCCCGGGCGTCGGCGTCCTCCTCCTCGCTGAGGTAGGAGATGAGCACGTCGGCGCCCTCCCGGGCGTACGCGATGGCGATCGCGCGGCCGATGCCGGAGTCGCCACCGGTGATCAACGCCCGCCGGCCGTCGAGCTTGCCGCTGCCGCGGTACGACTCCTCGCCGTGGTCCGGCTTCGGGGTCATCTCCGCCGTCGAGCCGGGCGGCGTCTGCTGCTGCTTCGGTTGTCCCTCCTGCTGGCCGTACTGGCTCGTGGGGTCCTGCTGGGTGTGCTGGTCCTCGCTCACCGACGTCTCCTCGCGCACCGGTCGGGTCTGGGGTCTCCCACGCCCTACCCTGCGGCGGCAAGCGGAAACGGCCGTCGCCGTGTTACATGACCAGGCCCCCGCGCGCCGGTGTGATGAAACACCTCGGGCGGCTGTGGCAGGAGTGACCGCCGCTCGTTTATGGTGCGCTCGGCGCTCACCGGGCGTCCCGAACCCCCATGGAAAGGCACCTCATGACCTCTCCCTCCGGCCCGTCGCGTCGGACGGTGCTCGCCGCCGCGGCCGCGGCGGCGAGCGTCCCGCTGATCGCCGCCACCCCCGCCCAGGCGGCCGGCCCGGCCCGGTCGCGGACCTGGGACCTGACGATCCTCGGCACCTCGGACACCCACGGCAACGTCTACAACTGGGACTACTACTCCGACGCGGAGTACGACGACAGCAAGCACAACGACGTGGGCGTCGCCAAGCTGGCCGCTCTCGTCACGCAGATCCGCGCCGAGCGGCGCGGCAAGGCGACGCTGGTGCTCGACGCCGGCGACACCATCCAGGGCACCCCGCTGGCCACCTTCTACGCCAAGCAGGAGCCGATCACCACCACCGGTGCGACGCACCCGATGGCCAACGCCATGAACGTGCTCGGCTACGACGCCGTGACGCTGGGCAACCACGAGTTCAACTACGGCCTGCCGCTGCTGGCGAAGTGGATCTCGCAGCTGGGCTTCCCGGCGCTGGCCGCCAACGCCGTCAACGTCGCCACCGGCAAGCCGGCCTTCCTGCCGTACGTCATCAAGAAGGTCTCCGTCGGCTTCGCCGCACCGCCGCTGCGCGTCGGCATCCTCGGCCTGACCAACCCGGGCAGCGCGATCTGGGACCGGGCCAACGTTGAGGGCAAGCTGCGGTTCGACGACATGATCGCCACCGCCGCGAAGTACGTGCCGATGATGCGGGCGCGCGGCGCCGACATCGTGCTGATCTCCGCCCACGGCGGCGACAGCGGCACCTCCAGCTACGGCCCGGAGCTGCCGATCGAGAACCCGACGGCGCTGATCGCCCAGCAGGTCCCCGGTATCGACGCGATCCTGTTCGGCCACGCCCACGCCGAGGTCGCCGAGAAGTTCGTGGCCAACGAGCAGACCGGCGAGCAGGTGCTCCTCACCGAGCCGTCGAAGTGGGGCCAGCGGCTGAGCCGGATGGACTTCACCCTGACCCGCGAGCGGGGCCGCTGGAAGATCACCAAGAAGTCCGCCGCCCTGCTGAACACCAACACCGTCGTCGAGGACCCGAAGGTCCTCGCCGCCGTACGGGCGCAGCACCAGAAGACCGTCGCGTACGTCAACCAGGTCGTGGCCCGCTCCACCGTGGAGCTGTCGGCGGCGGAGAGCCGCTACAGGGACACCCCCATCCTGGACTTCATCAACCACGTGCAGACCGAGGTCGTCGGTCAGGCGTTGGCCGGCACGTCGTACGCGGACCTGCCGGTGCTGTCGATCGCGGCACCGTTCAGCCGGACGGCGGTCTTCCCCGCCGGCGACGTGAAGATCCGCGACGTGGCCGGGCTGTACGTCTTCGACAACACCCTCGAGGCGGTCGTGCTCAGCGGCGCCGAGGTGCGCGCCTACCTGGAGTACTCGGCGAAGTACTTCCGGACCCTCGCCCCCGGTGCCCCGGTCGACCCGGCGACGATCAGCGACCCGGCCGTGCCGGACTACAACTACGACGTCTTCTCCGGCCTGGACTACGACATCGACATCTCCAGGCCGGTGGGGCAGCGCGTCACCCGCCTGGTGCTGCCTGGCACCGACACGCCGGTGGCGGACAACGCACAGTTCGTGGTGGCGGTCAACAACTACCGGCGCAGCGGCGGCGGCAACTTCCCCGGCATCGTGAAGACCCAGGTCTACAACGAGCAGCAGGAGATCCGGCAGCTGCTGATCGACTGGGCGCAGGCCAAGGGCACCATCGACCCGGCGGACTTCTACCAGCCGAACTGGCGGCTGGTGCGCGAGGGCGTGCCGGTCTTCTGATCCCCGCACCACCGGACGGGCCGTGGACGATTCGCCCGCAGCCCGTCCGGTGCCCACCTGAGCGCGACCGGCCCCGCCCGGTGTCACGTACGCGACGTGGCGGCGAGCTGGGTCAGCGTCGTTCGCGGCCGGTGACCCGACCTCCGACCTCAAGGCGCGGCCAGTCGGCGAGGTCCCGCAGCAGCTGCCGGTCGTGCGTGGCGACCACGACGGCGGCGCTCGTGTCGCGGATCGCCTCGGTCAGCTCGTCGACCAGCGCCGACGACAGGTGGTTGGTCGGCTCGTCGAGCAGGATCAGCCCGGGCCGCCCGGCCAGCGCCAACGCCAGGTCGAGGCGCCGCTGCTGCCCCTGTGACATCCGCCCGACCGGGGTGCGCATCGCATCGGAGTCCAGCAGCCCGAGCGCCCCGAGCGGGACGGCCTCGGCGTCGCGGAGCGCCCCGCGGGCCACCAGCCGCCCCACGTGGCGGGCGTGGACCTCGCGGGCGGTGCGGGCGGGATCGTGCGCGGCGGTCTCCTGGTCGATCAGGGCGATCCGTGCCTCCTTCGCCGTCCACACGCGTCCGTCCGTCGGCCGGAGCGCGCCGGCCAGCACCGCGAGCAGCGTGGACTTCCCGGCACCGTTCGCCCCGGTGACCAGCAGCCGGTCGCCGCCGTCGAGGGTGAGGTCGACCGGACCGGCCAGGCGCCCGTCGACGGCGACGCCGTACGCCCGCAACTGTGGCGCACCCCGCCGGACGCTCAGGTCGGGCCACCGCAGGGTCGGCGGCGGCTCCGGCACGTCGATCCGGTGCGCCTGGAGGGCGTCCTGCTGCCGGTGCAGCGCCTGCACGACGCCCGGCGCGCGGGACTGGCGCTGGTGCTTACCGGTCCCCTTGTCGGGCCGCCAGCCGGTGGAGAGCCGGTCGCGGGCCTTGGACACCGCGTTCTGCAGCCGCTGGTGCTCGGCCTGCTGCTCCTCGTAGTCCTGCTCCCAGGACTCACGTTCGCGGCGCCGGGCGTCCTGCCAGGCGTCGTAGCCGCCGGCGTACAGGCGCGGCGTCCCGTCGCGCGTCGGGTCGAGGTCGAGGAACCGGTCCGCGACGTCGCGCAGCAGCGCCCGGTCGTGGCTGACGACGGCGAGGCCGCCGTCGTGCTCGCGCAGCCTGCGGGTCAGGAAGTCCAGCCCGTCGGCGTCGAGGTGGTTGGTCGGCTCGTCGAGCAGCAGCACGTCGTGCCGCGCGCCGAGCAGGCACGCCAGCCGTACCCGGTAGCGCTGCCCGACGGAGAGCTCCGACAACGCGCGGTCGCGGTCCGTGCACGCCCCCAGGGCCTCGAGGGCGACATCGATGCGGCGCTCGGCGTCCCACGCGTCGAGCCCGGTGGCGGCCTCCAGCGCGACGGCGTAGCGGTCCCCGGCGCCGGGATCGCCCGCGGCCACGGCGAGCGACGCCTCGTCCAGCGCGGCGAGGGCCGCCAACGACGCGGCCAGCGCCTCGGACGTCAGGGTGCCGACGGTCTCACCGTCACGCGCGGACAGCTCCTGCCGGGCCAGGCCGATCGTGCCCGCCCGGTGCACGGTGCCCTCGTCGGGCGCGATCAGGCCGGCGAGAACGTGCAGCAGCGTCGTCTTGCCGCGGCCGTTCTCGCCGACGACGGCGATCCGGGACCGGGCGGAGACAGTCACCGACACGTCGTCGAGGACCCGTCGGGAGCCGCGGACGACGGCGACGCCGTCGGCGCGGACGTGCGCGGCGCCGCCCGCCGTGACGGGCAGGGACAGGGTTTCGGGAGTCGGGGTGAGGTTCAAGGGTGCTCCGCAGCTCGTGGTGGAGCCGGGCAGCAGCAAGCGGCCGCCCGGCGGGAACCGGGACGGCGAGCGCGGATTCAGCAGAGAGCAGGCGCCGCCGTCAGCGGGCGGAGCGGACCTTCTGCGACCAGATACCTCGTGCCATGACGGCCAGGCTAGCAGCGCGGGCGCACCCGCTCGTCCGGATTTTCGCTCCACCGGGCGGGCCGTACGAGGAACCGGCAGGAACGGTGATCGAGCTGCACCCCCGTTCCCCCGGGCAGGGCGTCAGGCCCCGTGCCGCAGGTCCCACCGGTCGCGTTCGTCGCCCGGATCCGGCTGGTCCCGCCGCGGATCGGTCTCGGTCAGCGCCGTCCGCTCCTCCGGGCGGACCGCGGGCGGCAGCTCGCCGAAGCGCACGTGCCGCAGGAAGCTGTACTCCTCGTCCGTGAACGACGGTCCGAAGCGGTCTTCTGCCATGACTTCTCTCCCTCGACGTCATCATTGTGTGCGGTGGTGACGTCGGACACCACCGCTAAGGCATCCTAGGATCCTGGGCAAAAGGCGAGGGCCGGGTTGCCGGGTGGCGCGTGTCCGGCGCGTGTCCGGCGCGCCCAATCGACGTGCGGGCCTGGCGCGCGCCGGACGACGTGCGGCCAGGACGTGCGCGCCAGAAGGTGCGGCCAGGACGTGCGCGGCCAGGACGTGTGGGCCTCCGCGGCCGGGTTCAGCCGCTCGGCGGCCGGTCCAGCAGCGCCAGCGCCGCCCGGACCGGGGCGCGACGCAACGTCTCGTCGAAGCTCGCCCGGCCCTGGCAGAACCGCACGAACATCCGCCAGCCCGGCGGCGTCGCCAACAACGCGTGGAAGACCCCCGGCCGCCGGGCGAACACGTCGAGCAGCCGGTGCCCGGCGCGCATCGACGGCACCAGGTCCCGGGTGACCGCGCGCTCGTAGCCCGCCAGGTCACCGGCGGCGACCGCCGCGCCGGCCAGTTCGCCGGAACGCAGCGCGTAGCTGATCCCCTCCCGGCTCCACGGCTCCAGCAGCCCCGCAGCGTCGCCCGTCACCAGCACCCGGCCCTGACGCAGCGGCGAGTCCTCGGCCCGGCAGCGGGTCAGGTGGCCGGAGTCGTGCGCCGGCTCCACTTCGGACAGGCCCAGCCGGTCGACGAACCCGCGCAGGTAGGCCCTGGTCCGCTCCCCCTCGCCCCGGGCGGCGATCACCCCGACCGTCAGCCGGTCGCCCTTCGGGAAGACCCAGGCGTACGAGCCGGGCAGCGGACCCCAGTCCAGCAGGAGGCGGCCCCGCCAGCGGGCCTGCTCCTCCGGCGGCACGGGCAGCTCCAGCTCCAGCCCCAGGTCCACCTGCCGGTGGGTGACCCCCACGTGCCGGGCGGTCACCCCCGAGGAGCCGTCCGCCCCGACCACCGCCCGCGCGTGGACCGTGTCCCCGTCGGCCAGCCTGAGGCGTACGACGTCGGGGTCCTGCTCGACCGCGCGGACCGCGACGCGCTCGCGCACCTCGGCACCGGCGGCGACCGCGGCGGCCCGCAGCCGGTCGTCGAACTCCTCCCGGCGCACCATGCTCACCAGCGGCCCGCCCGGATGGCGGCGGGTGAACCGGCTTCGCCCGTCCCGGGTGAACGTCACCCGGTCGACCCGGTCGTGCGCGGGCACCTCGATCCGGTCGGCCACGGCCGCGAGCGAGGTGCCGATCAGACCGCCCCCGCAGGTCTTGTAACGCGGGTGCGCGGCGCGCTCCACCACCAGTGTGCGCACGCCCGCTCGGGCGGCGGCGTGGGCGGCGGAGAGCCCGGCGGGGCCGGCGCCGACGACGGCGAGATCCCAGACGATCACTGGTGCAGCCTAGGGCAAGCCGCAGCCCGCGGCACCGACGGCGCGGCGAGCACGTGCAGCCTGGCCAGCGCCTGCCGGGTGCCTTCGGCCAGAGCGCGGCCACCGGCACCGCCCGATCGGGTGGGCATCTTCGCCCGTCCACCGGGTAATCGCGCGACGTGACCGCCCGCGCAGAGGCGGGACAGGCGAAGGAGGAAAGGCCATGCGGCAGGTGCAGCTGTCGGATGTCGAGGAGCGGGTGTACGACGCGGTCGCGGCGCTGGAGGCCCGGGGGCAGGTGCCGTACCCGGACCTGATCGCCGAGGAGGCCGGTCTCACCGAGGAGCAGTTGCGGGCGCCGCTGCACCAGCTGACCGAGAAGAACCTGTTGCACCGGGAGGACTCGCCGATGGCCGGGCTGGACTTCGGTCCCCGGTTCTGCGCCCGCCAGATGGCGTGAGCCGCCGAGCGCCTCGCGATGGTTCGCCGCCCGGGGACCGGGGTAGCGCTCGACGACGCCCGATCACCGGTCCACGGGAGGCACGATGAGCCCGGCCGACCCGACCGCGCCGCCGGACGACCGGCGCCGCTGGCAGGCCCTCGGGGTCGGGCTGGTCGCCGCCTTCATGACGCTGCTCGACGTGAGCATCGTCAACGTCGCCGTCCCGTCCATCGACCGCGCCCTCGGGGCCTCCCCCAGCGACCTGCAGTGGGTGCTCTCCGGGTACGCCCTGACGTTCGGCCTGGTGCTGGTCTCCGCCGGCCGTTTCGGCGACGCCCGCGGCCGGCGAAGCGCGTTCGTCTTCGGGATCGCCCTGTTCACCCTGGCCAGCGCGCTGGCCGGGCTGGCCGCCTCGCCCGGGTGGCTGATCGCGGCCAGACTGCTCCAGGGCGCCGCCGCCGGGGTGGTGAACCCGCAGGTCACCGGGCTCATCCAGGAGCTCTTCCAGGGGCCGGAGCGGGGTCGCCCGTTCGGGCTGCTCGGCGCCACCATCGGCATCTCCACGGCCATCGGCCCGCTGCTCGGCGGCCTGCTGATCGCCGTCGGCGGCGAGGCGCACGGCTGGCGGTGGGTGTTCTTCGTCAACGTGCCGGTCGGCGTCCTCGCGGTGGTCCTCGGCTGGCGGCTGCTCCCCGACCGACCCGCCGGCCCACGGGACCACCGGCGGCTGGACCCCGTCGGGGTGCTGCTGCTCGGCGTGGGCGTGCTGGCCGTGCTGTTGCCGCTGGTGCAGCAGGAATGGCAGAGCCCGGCGAAGTGGCTGCTCGTTCCGGCGGGGCTGCTCGCCCTGGCCGGCTTCGCAGCGTGGGAACGGTGGTACGGCAGGCGCCAGGAGCCGCTGTTCGACCTGGGGCTGTTCGGCTTCCGGTCGTACGCCCTGGGATCGCTCATCGCGCTGGTCTACTTCGGCGGGTTCACCGCGATCTTCTTCATCTTCACGCTCTACCTGCAGAACGGCCTCGGCTACAGCGCGCTGGTCGCCGGCCTGGCCATCACCCCGTTCGCGCTGGGCTCGGCCGCGGCGTCCGCGCTCGGCGGCCGGATCGTCAACCGCTTCGGGCGTCCCCTGGTCGCGGTCGGGCTGCTCACCGTGGTGGTGGGACTCGTCGCGGTGGTCGTCGTGCTGGACCTGGCCCCGAGGGGCGCCGCCGTGCCGTGGCTGACGGCGGCCCCCCTGCTGGTGGCCGGGCTGGGCAGCGGCCTGGTGATCGCGCCGAACCAGACGCTGACCCTGTCCCAGGTGCCGGTGCGGCAGGCGGGCAGCGGGGCCGGCATGCTCCAGACCGGCCAGCGGATCGGTTCGGCCGCCGGGATCGCCGCCGTCGGCTCGGTCTTCTTCTCCTCGCTGGCCGCCAGCGGTGGGGACTTCTCGCTCGCCTTCCGGCACTCGCTGCTGCTGGCCGCCGGGGTGATCGCGCTCGCGCTGGTCGCGGCCCTGGTCGACGTCGCCTACGGCCACCGCCGGTGACGACCGCTGACGCGGGACGGTCTGCTTGTCGCGGGGTGGTCCCGGCCCATCTCACGCGGGATCCCCGTCGGTGACGGCCGGGACGAGCCGCCGCGGATGCGGCCGGCGCGGCGGGCCAGCGGTCGCGGTGCAGCTCGCCCGTCGCCCCGGCTCCGCCACCCGTCACCGAGGCCGAGGCCCGACATGCGTCTGGCCGGCACCCCGGGGTGGGGTGCCGGCCAGCGGGCGATTCGGCTACTGCTGTCAGCTGTTCCAGTGCTCGGTGACGAGGTCGGCGGCCTGCTGCTCCCACTGGGCGTAGTGGTCGGGGTAGGCCGACACCTGCACGGTCTGGGCGGCCTTGGTCAGGGGCATGTCCTGCCATCCGT
>NZ_JAVRFL010000067.1:0-8216 GCF_031845925.1 Micromonospora reichwaldensis
TTCCGAACCCGGAAGCTAAGCCCTCCAGCGCCGATGGTACTGCACTCGGGAGGGTGTGGGAGAGTAGGACACCGCCGGACAATCGTTCAGTTCAGGGTCACCCCTTTCCGGGGTGGCCCTGAACTGCGTTAAGGGGCTTTGTGTGCCTCCCCGCGAGCCGGAGCGCCTCGCCGCACCGCGACGTCGGAAGGACAATGCCGCAGGCGACCAGGCGACCAGGCGACCAGGCGACCAGGCGACCAGGCGACCAGGCGACCAGGCGACCAGGCGACCAGGCGACCAGGCGACCAGGCGACCAGGCGACCAGGCGGGCGGATGCCGAGGGTGGGCTGCGGGGATCTCACTCCCGGGTCTGCATCTCCTCGCGCATCGCGCGGAAGAGCCTGCCGGCGTCGTCGATCGACCGGCCGGGGAACATCGCCATTACGACGCTGCCGTGGTCGGCCCAGCCGCAGACGGCGAAGTCCCCGCCGTCGCCGCTCGTGTTGCCGCACTTCATCACGCCGCCCAAACGCCCGGCGGGCACCTTGCGCAGCCCCGTCACCTTGCCGGTCTCGTCGCTCAGCAGGCCGAAGAGGCTGTCCAGGTCGCGCTCCGGCTGCCAGAGCATTGTCGCCCCGCCGAAGACCGGCACTGGGCGCTTGTCGGCGGCGGGATCCAGATAGACGGCGCCGAAGCTGCTGTCCAGGTCGATGCCGGCGGCGAAGCCGCTGCGCAGGTAGTCGGAGGTGCTGCGGGCCCGGTCGCTGTCGTCGCGTACGAGGCCCGCCACCCGGTCCGGGGTGGCCAGGTCGGCGTCCTTCTGCTGGGCGACCCGCCAGCCGGCCGTGCCGAGCACCGCGGCCCCCGCGAGCCCGACCACCGCCGCCGCGGCCCACGCCATTCGCCGGCGCCTCGACCGCGCCGTCCGCCGCTCCGGGGCGTGTTCCGGGTCCCGGTTGCTGAGCTGGATGGGCTCGTCGGTCAGGTCGATCGGTTCGGGCCCGTCGGCGACCGGGCGATCGGTGAGATGTGCGTCGGACATAGCCGACACCGTACGCGAACGGCAGGTGGCGCACGTCGGGTCCCGGGAAGCGCTCCGTAGACTTTCAGGGTGACCGAGAGACTGGATGCCCGACGCCCCGACGCCCCGACCCTTGCCGGCCAGTACCAGCCCGGCGAGGTGGAGCAGCGACGGTACGAGCAGTGGGTAGCCGCCGGCCACTTCCGGGCGTCGGCGGACAGCGACAAGCCCCCCTTCACCATCGTCATCCCACCGCCCAACGTCACCGGCTCCCTGCACATGGGCCACGCGCTGGACCACACCGTCCAGGACGCGCTGGTGCGGCGCAAGAGGATGCAGGGCCACGAGGCGCTGTGGCTGCCGGGCATGGACCACGCCGGGATCGCCACCCAGAACGTGGTCGAGCGGCAGCTCGCCGGCCAGGGCCTGTCCCGGCACGACCTGGGCCGGGAGAAATTCGTCGAGCGGGTGTGGCAGTGGAAGGCCGAGTCCGGTGGCGCGATCCTCGGCCAGATGCGCCGCCTCGGCGACTCCGTCGACTGGGACCGTGAGCGTTTCACCATGGACGAGGGCCTGTCCCGGGCCGTCCAGACCATGTTCAAGAAGCTCTACGACGACGGGCTGATCTACCGGGCCAACCGGATCATCAACTGGTGTCCGCGGTGCCTGACCGCGCTGTCGGACATCGAGGTGGAGCACACCGACGACGACGGCGAGCTGATCTCGATCCGGTACAGCGACGACGTCGTGGTCGCCACCACCCGGGCCGAGACGATGCTCGGTGACACCGCGGTCGCCGTGCACCCGGACGACGAGCGCTACCGGCACCTGATCGGCACCGAGGTGGCCGTGCCGTTGACCGACCGGCGGATCCCGATCGTGGCCGACGAGCACGTCGACCCGAGCTTCGGCACCGGCATGGTCAAGGTGACCCCCGCGCACGACCCGAACGACTTCGAGATCGGCCAGCGGCACGACCTGCCGTCGCTGACGATCATGGACGAGCGGGGCGTCATCACCGCGCACGGCCCGTTCCAGGGCCTGGACCGCTACGAGGCCCGCCCCGCGATCGTCGCCGCGCTGCGCGAGCAGGGCCGGATCGTCGCCGAGAAGCGGCCGTACGTGCACGCGGTCGGGCACTGCTCCCGGTGCCGGACGACCGTCGAGCCGCGGCTGTCGCTCCAGTGGTTCGTCAACACCGCCCCGCTGGCCGAGGCCGCCGGCGACGCCGTGCGCGACGGCCGGGTGAAGATCGAGCCGGCGGAGCTGGCCAAGCGGTACTTCGCCTGGGTCGACAACATGCACGACTGGTGCATCTCCCGCCAGCTCTGGTGGGGCCACCGCATCCCCGTCTGGTACGGCCCGGACGGCGAGATCGTCTGCGTCGGCCCGGACGAGGAGCCGCCGGGCGGCGAGGGCTGGCACCAGGACGAGGACGTCCTGGACACCTGGTTCTCCAGCGGCCTGTGGCCGTTCTCCACGCTCGGCTGGCCGGAACAGACTCCCGACCTGGCGAAGTTCTACCCGACCAGCGTGCTGGTCACCGGCTACGACATCCTCTTCTTCTGGGTCGCCCGGATGATGATGTTCGGCCTGTACGCGATGGACGGCCGGCCGCCGTTCCACACGGTTGCCCTGCACGGCATGGTCCGCGACCAGCACGGCAAGAAGATGTCGAAGTCCTTCGGCAACGTGGTCGACCCGCTGGACTGGATCGAGCGGTACGGCGCCGACGCCACCCGGTTCACCCTCGCCCGGGGCGCCAACCCGGGCGGGGACGTGCCGGTCAGCGAGGACTGGTGCCAGGGCTCCCGCAACTTCTGCAACAAGCTGTGGAACGCCACCCGCTTCGCGCTGCTCAACGGCGCGCACACCGAAGGGCCGCTGCCGGCGGCCGACACGCTGTCGACGGTCGACCGGTGGATCCTGTCCCGGCTGGCGCACGTCACCGCCGCCGTGGACGAGCAGTTCGAGGCGTACGAGTTCGCGAAGGTCTGCGACCTGCTCTACCACTTCGCCTGGGACGACGTCTGCGACTGGTACGTGGAGCTGACCAAGCCGGTGCTCGCCGAGGGCGGCCCGGCGGCCGAGGCGACCCGCCGGGTGCTCGGGCACGTGCTGGACCAGCTGCTGCGGCTGCTGCACCCGGTGATCCCGTTCGTCACCGAGGAGCTGTGGACCGCGCTCACCGGCGGCGAGACGGTGATGACGGCCGCCTGGCCGGTCGCCGACCGTACCGGAATCGACGACGCCGCGGAGGTCGAGGTCGGCACCCTCCAGCGGGTGGTGACCGAGATCCGGCGGTTCCGCTCGGACCAGGGGCTGCGCCCGACGCAGCGGGTCGCCGCGCGGCTCGACGGCCTGGCCGCCGCCGGCATCGCCGCGCACGAGCCGCTGATCCGGTCGCTGGTGCGCCTCGACGCGGCCGGCGACGGCTTCCAGGCCAGCGCGACGCTCGCCATGCCCGGCGAGGTCAGCGTGGCCCTGGACACCCGGGGGACGATCGACGTGGCCGCCGAGCGGGCCCGGCTGACCAAGGACCGGGCCGCCGCCGAGAAGGAGGCCGCGCAGGCCCGGGCGAAGCTCGGCAACCCGGCGTTCGTCGACAAGGCGCCGGAGCCGGTGGTCGCCAAGATCCGCGACCGGCTCGCCGTCGCCGAGGCCGACCTCGTCCGCATCGACGCCGCTCTGGAGGCGCTGCCCTCGTGACCGACCGCACCGATTTCGCCGCCGTCGAGGCCGAGCTGGCCGACCGCGGGTTCACCCGCATGGCCTTCGAGCTGGACAAGATCGAGTCGCTGCTGGACCTGCTCGGCAGCCCGCAGCGGGCGTACCCGTCGATCCACCTGACCGGCACCAACGGCAAGACCTCGACGGCCCGGATGATCGACTCGTTGCTGCGGGCGTTCGGGCTGCACACCGGCCGCTACACCAGCCCGCACCTGGAGAGCGTCCGGGAGCGGATCAGCCTGGACGGCGAGCCGGTGGACGAGGGACGGTTCGTCGCCATGTACCGGGAGGTCGAGCCGCTCGCCCGGCTGGTCGACGAGCGCTCGGCGGAGCCGCTGACGTACTTCGACATGACGACCGCGCTGGCCTTCGCCACCTTCGCCGACGCCCCGGTGGACGTGGCGGTGGTCGAGGTGGGTCTCGGCGGCGCCGAGGACGCCACCAACGTGATCCAGGCCGGGGTGTGCGTGCTCACCCCGGTCGGGCTGGACCACACCGAGTGGCTCGGCGACACCATCCAGGACATCGCGCTGGCCAAGGCGGGAATCATCCACAGGGGCGCGACGGTGATCTCCGCGGCGCAGGAGGAGGAGGCCGCCGGGCCGATCCTGGAGCGCTGCGCCGAGGTCGGCGCGACCATCGCCCGGGAGGGCGCCGAGTTCGGGGTGCTGCGGCGGGCCGTCGCCGTCGGCGGGCAGGTGCTCACCCTCCAGGGCCTCGGCGGCGTCTACGAGGAGGTCTTCATCCCGCTGCACGGCGCCCACCAGGCGCAGAACGCGGCGGTGGCGCTGGCGGCGGTGGAGGCCTTCCTCGGCGCCGGGGCGAAGCGGCAGCTCGACGTCGAGGCGGTCCGGGAGGGCTTCGCCACCGCCAGCTCGCCGGGGCGGCTGGAGCGCGTACGCAGCGCGCCCACCATCCTGCTCGACGGGGCGCACAACCCGCACGGGATGGCGGCCACGGTGGCCGCCCTCCAGGAGGAGTTCGCCTTCAGCAAGCTGGTCGCGGTGGTCGGCGTCCTCGCGGACAAGGACGCGGCGAGCCTGCTGGAGCTGCTGGAGCCGGTGGTCGACCAGGTCGTGGTGACCCGCAACAGCTCGCCCCGGGCGCTGCCCGCCCGGGAGTTGGCCACGCTGGCGGCGGAGGTCTTCGGGCCCGAGCGGGTGGAGGTCGCCGAGGACATGCCGGACGCGATCGAGGCGGCGGTGGCGATGGCCGAGGAGGACGTACCGGGGGAGCTGAGCGGGGTCGGGGTGCTGGTCACCGGGTCGGTGGTGACGGTGGCCGACGCCCGTCGGCTGCTGAAGCGATGACCGGGCCGGAACGCGCCCCCACGGGCGACGACCGCCCGACCGGGGCACCCGACGGGGTCCCCGGCGACCTCCCCGCCGGTATGTCGGACGGCACCCCTGACGACGGCGCGGTCCGGACGGCCGACGGCAACCCCGCAGGGCGGCCGCCGCGCCGCTCCGGGCTGCGCAACCCGGAGCGGGCGGTACGGGGCCTCGGCGCCGGCACGCTCAGCCTGGAGGCGCTGGTGCTGGTGCTGGCCATCCAGCCGATCCGGGTGGTCGGCGGCGACCTGGGCGGCGCCGCGATCGGGGCCGTGGTGGCGCTGGCCGTGGCGGCGGTGCTGCTCGCCGGCATGATGCGCCGGCCGTGGGCCTGGCACGCCGGCACCGGCCTGCAGGGACTGCTCATGCTGGCCGGCCTGCTGCACTGGTCGCTGCTGGTGCTGGGGATCGTCTTCGCCCTGGTGTGGGGCTACGCCCTGCACGTGCGCCGGGTCATCCTGGGCTGACGGGTCAGGCCTCGGCGCGTTCCCGCCACTGGGTGAGGGCGATGCCGTGGCCGTCCGGGTCGCGGAACGCCGCCGCCCACACCTCCAGCTTCGTGCCCCGGTTGACCACCCGGGGGGCGTACGTGAACCGGACGCCGGTGCCGCGCAGCCGCTCGTAGGCGGAGCCGATGTCGTCGACCTCGAGGTTGACGTGCACCAGCCGGCGGCTGATCGGCGCCGCCTCGGTCACCTCGCGCAGCACCAGGCGGGTCGTCCCCGAGGAGAGGACCGCGTTGCCGGAGCCCCGGTCGACCTCGGCGAAGCCCAGGTCGCGGTAGAAGTCCAGCGAGCGGGGCAGGTCGGTGACCAGCAGGGTCAGCCCCACGCCGGCGATCGGCGCCCCGAACTCGTCGCCGGCCGCCGCGGTCTCCCCGGCCTCGTCGTCGGCGTCGGTCGCCGGGCCCGGGCCCGGGCCGAAGATTGCCTCGTCCAGTTCCTCCGGGCTGATCCGGTCGTCGCGGACCCGCTCGTCGCGGACCCGCTCGTCGCGGACCCGCTCGTCGCGGACCCGCTCGTCCCGGACCCGGTCGCGCGGCGGGGCGGGATCGTCCAGGGGCAGGTCGAGCGGATCCGCCGGCGCGGACGGGTCGAGGCGCTCGCCGGGCGCGTCGAACCGCTCCTCGGCGGGCGGGCGGGGCGTCGGGGTGGCCCGGCGCGGCAGGGTGCCGGTGGTGGGCTGCTCGACGAGCGTGCCCTCCAGCACGACCGGCCCACCCGGACGCTGGTGCATCACGACGGGCTCGCGCTCCTCGGGTCGCCCGACCCGGTCCCCACCGAGCGGATCGCCCAGCGGATCCCCGACGGGGTCGCCCAGCGGATCGCCCACCGGCGCCCGGAAGTCGTCCCGGTAGTCGTCCCGGAAGTCGTCGTCCGGCGCCCGGTCCGCCCACGGCGGGGCCTCCTGCTGGATCAGCACGTCGTCCAGCGGCTCGGTGCCCGCGTACTCGGGCGGCAGGTCGGCCGCGACGGCGGCGGCGGTCTCCGCGTGGGTGGGCACGTCGTCCCAGAGCACCCGGACGTGGCGCTGGTCGTCCAGGGCCACCCGGATCGGCAGCGTCTGGCCCAGCGACGGCCACTTCGCCACCGGCACCCGCGGCTCGATGATCTTCTTGGACCGGGGCGGCAGCCCCGGGGCGTCGATCACCAGCTGGAGTTCGCAGCGGCCGAAGGCGTACTGGGTGGGCGGCTCGGAGGCGCTGTGCACGTGCCCTTCGCCGATCACCCAGGTGCGACCGCCCCCGCGCACCGTGGCCAGCGCGATGGCCAGCACCAGCAGGGCGACGCCGAGCGCCACGATCGCCCAGCTCGTCATGCCGAGGCCGAAGAGGACGACGAAGGTGGCCACGGTGCCCAGCACCGCGGCGATCAGCTTGCGTACCGGTGCGATGGGCCGGTTCCCGCCATTCGCCACAGTGGACCTCCCGAGGGTCAAGGGCCAGGCTAGGCCGGATCGGCCGCCGGAGGAAGGACCGGCCGCCGCGCCGGTGCCGGGACCGGGTCGCTAGGCTGACCGTACCCAGCCCGACCGTCTTCCGCGCACAGGAGGAACCCAGCGTGTCCAGCAGCAGCCCCGATGAGCGCACCCTCGTACTGATCAAGCCCGACGCGGTCCGCCGCGGGCTGGTCGGCGAGGTGATCTCCCGCTTCGAGCGCAAGGGGCTGCGGATCGACGCGATGGTGTCCCGGACGATGGACGCCGCGCTGGCCGACGAGCACTACGCCGAGCACGTCGACAAGCCGTTCTACCCGCCGCTGAAGGACTTCATGACCGGCGGCCCGCTGGTGGCGCTGGTGCTCTCCGGCGACCAGGTCATCGACGTGGTGCGCGGGCTCGTCGGCGCGACCGACGGGCGGCGGGCGGCGGCCGGCACGATCCGCGGCGACCTCTCCCTGTCCAACCGCGAGAACCTGGTGCACGCCTCCGACTCGCCGGACAGCGCGAAGCGCGAGATCGCGCTCTGGTTCCCCGAGCTGGTCTGACGCACCCGCCGTCGCGGGGCCGGTGCGCGTCGCGCGCACCGGCCGCCTGCGTCGCGTCGCGGACCGTCACACCTCCGTGGGGAGGTCGGTGCGGCAGGTCACGGCGATCCGGTTCCACACGTTGATGGTGGCGATCGCCATCAGCAGGTCGGCGAGTTCCTTCTCGGACCACACCTTCGCCGCCGCGTCCCAGACGTCGTCGGGCACGCCGTGCTCGCCGAGCCGGGTCACCGCGTCGGTGAGCGCCAGCGCGGTCCGCTCCCGCTCGTCGAAGAAGGGCGCCTCCCGCCAGGCGGCGACGGCGAAGAGCCGCCGGTCCGACTCGCCCGACGCCAGCGCGTCCCGGCTGTGCATGTCGACGCAGAACGCGCAGCCGTTCAGCATCGACGCCCGCAGCTTCACCAGCTCCAGCACGGTGTGTTCGACGTTCGCCCGGACGTACTTCTCCAGCCCCAGCACGGCCTGGTACGCCTGCGGTGCCACCTCGGCCACATTGATCCGTTGCATGACGGCCCTCCTCGGTCCGGTCGGTGTTGACACCCACCCGACGGTGCGCGCAGGCACGGCGTGACACCGGCGGACGTGAGCCCGGTCACGCCGGGTCGGCCTCGCGGACGGCCAGGGGAGTCCAGCGGCGGAACCGGCCGCGACGGACTGCCCCGAGCC
>NZ_JAVRFL010000068.1:0-4093 GCF_031845925.1 Micromonospora reichwaldensis
CCTCAGCCCGAACGAGTACGAGACCGCCTGGCACAGCCGCCAGACGCAACCAGCCGAACCAACTATCGTCACCCCTGCGCCAGCCGGCAGCAGGTAACCACCGCTCCATCAAAGCGGGGGGAACTCATGGTGCCGGTGACGGGGGGCCTGGCGGTACTGGCCGCGGGGGTGCTGCTGTGGCGGCGGGATGGCGAGAAGCATGAGGTGTCTGCCGCGCCGATGCCGCCGGATCGGCAGGTGCGGCCCCTACGGTCGTGGGTGATCCCCCTCGGGGTGGTCCTGGTAGGAACGGTCACCTGGGCTGCGGCGGCCTGGCTGCAAGGCTCGGTGCCGGCGGTGGGTGACGGAGTGCAGCGGGCGCAGTTGCGGGTGGAGTCCATCCGCACAGGCTTGACCATCGGCGCGGCGGTGACTGCCGCGTTCGCGCTGCTACTGGCGTTTCGCCGTCAGCAGTTAGCCGAGCGCACCCAGCAGGCCACCGAGTACGACGCCGGGGAGAAGCGCGTTACCGAGTTGTACGTCAAGGCTGCCGACCAGCTCGGCTCGGACAAGGCCCCGGTCCGGCTCGCGGGCCTATACGCCCTGGAACGCCTCGCCCAAGACAACCCCGCCCATCGGCAGAGCATCGTCGAGGTGATCTGCGCCTACCTGCGCATGCCCTACGCCCCTCCCGACGACCAGCCCACCCCCACGCCCGCAGTCCAACCACCTTCAGACGACTCCGCTCCAGCCGCACCAACGGCTGCCACCGGTGAGACCTGCAAACCAGCCGTGGACCCCAGGGAAGAACGTCAGGTCCGCCTCGCCGCCCAACGCATCCTCGCCCGCCACCTGCGACCGACAACCCCAGAAGGAGAACCCCACCCCTTGCACTGGGGCCCAAAGATGACGCTCGACCTCACCGAAGCCGTCCTTATCGACCTCGACCTCACCGGCTGCTACCTCCACAACGCCACCTTCATGAAGAGCCACTTCACCGGCAGCCCCACGTTCGTCAAGGCGACGTTCAGCGGCGACGCCAAGTTCGACAACGCGACGTTCAGCAGCGACGCCTGGTTCGGCGAGGCGACGTTCAGCGGTGACGCCAAGTTTGCCGGCGCGACGTTCAGCCGCGACGCCAGGTTCAGCAAAGCGACGTTCAGCGACGACGCCTGGTTCGACAAGGCGACGTTCAGCGGCAACGCCAGATTCGACAAGGCGACGTTCAGCGGCGACGCCTGGTTCGACGAGGCAACGTTCAAACGTGACGCCAGGTTTGTCGGCACGACGTTCAGCCGCGACGCCTGGTTCGACGAGGCAACGTTCAAACGTGACGTGAGGTTTGTCGGCACGACGTTCAGCGGCGACGCCGGGTTCGACGAGGCAACGTTCAGCGGCGACGCCAGGTTCGGCAAAGCGACGTTCAACGGCGCCGCCAGGTTCGACAAAGCGACGTTCAACGGGGCCGCCGGGTTCGGCGATGTGACGTTCAGCGGCAAGGCGAGCTTCTATGGGGCGACCCTCGGCGGGACGAGGTACGACGGACCAAAGCCAGTTTGCTAACCCGAGAGCGCCATGTGATCCGTCATGTGATCCGCATGTGATCCGCATGTGATCCGTCAGCACTGCCGAAACGATCTCATTAGGATCAAGGCACCGCGCTCCGCGCGGTGCGGGGCGGGGCGGGGCGGGGCGGCAAGCCCGGCCGGCGGCAAGCCGCCCCGGCCGCCTACGGCGCCGGGGCGGTGAGCCACCGACAGCCGCCGGGACACCGCCCCCTCGCAGGAACCAACCTCAGAGGGGCCGTGACGGAAGCCAGCGGCTCCGACCTGGTCGCGTGGTCGGGGCTTCCGGCTGCCGCGCCAGTCCAAACCCGGGACTGGCTTGCCACCGTGTCACCGAGTCGCGGTAGCAGCTCCACCGCCAGGACGTGGCTGGCCCCGTCTACCGCCGTCGGCAACGCACAGGAGGCCCGCCCAGCCGCCCCGGAAGCCCCCGCGACGGGACAGCACGCGCCAAGACCAGGCGGTCAACTGATCCCCCGCTCAGGCCGTCTACAGGCCGTCCCAGGCCGTCAAACGCCACCCAACGATGACCAAGGCCAACCAACGGCACCAGACAAAGAACCAGCTCAGAGCCTTGATCGGAGCTCTGAGCTGGTGGGCGACGGACGAGTCGACCTGTACGCCGGATTCTGTGACCGGCGCGCGCCCCGAGGGGCTCGCGTCGGCGGCGGCCATCCATCTAGGCCTGCCGTCGCCGGCAGGCTCGAGCGGCCTACCCGCAGACATCGGGCGGGCAGCCCTCAAGCGTCTGCGCCGGGTCGTCATCATCTCTGGTGACGGCCCTTGCTTGGCCTTGCTCCGGGTGGGGTTTACCGAGCCACCCCGGTCACCCGGGGTGCTGGTGGGCTCTTACCCCACCGTTTCACCCTTACCGTCCCCGATGGGGTCGGCGGTCTGTTTTCTGTGGCACTGTCCCGCGGGTCGCCCCGGGTTGCCGTTAGCAACCACCCTGCCCTGTGGAGTCCGGACGTTCCTCGGCGGCGGGCCGGAGCCCGCCGACGCGACCGCCCGGTCGACTCGTCCGTCGCTCACCCATCCTAACGACGCCACGGCCGCGTCCATTGCCACCCCGGGGCCGACCGGCACCCGTCCTGCCGAGGCCGGGTACTAGCCTCTGGTGACCATGGATGTCTCCGACGCCGCGCTGCTGCTCGCCGCCGGTCTCGCCGCGGGCACGGTCAACGCGGTGGCCGGCGGGGGCTCGCTCATCACCTTCCCGGCGATGATCGCGGTGGGCCTGCCGCCGGTGCCGGCCAACGTGAGCAATTCGGTCGCGGTCTTTCCGGGGTACGTGGCGAGCGTGGCGGGCAGCCGGCAGGACCTGCCGCCCCGGCGGATGCTGGCCACGCTGGCGCCCACCACGATCGTCGGCACGATCGCCGGCGCCCTGCTGCTGCTGGCCACCCCGGCCCGGGCGTTCGAGCTGGTGGTGCCCTTCCTGGTGCTCGGGGCGACGGCGGTGCTGGCGTTCCAGGATCCGCTGCGCCGGCTCGTCGGGCATCCGCGCGACCTGGCGCCGCGCCGCCGCACGGTCACCGTGCAGGCCATGGTCGCCGTCGGCGCGGTGTACGGCGGCTACTTCGGCGCGGCGCTCGGGGTGATGCTGGTGGCGGGCCTGGCCCTGGTGCTGGACGCGACGCTGGCGCGGGTGAGCGCGCTGAAGAACCTGCTCTCCGCCCTGGTCGGGTTGACCACGCTCGTGGTGTTCGCGCTGTTCGGGCCGGTGAACTGGGCGGCCGTCGCGGTGGTCGCGCCGGCGACGCTGGTCGGCGGGTACGCCGGCGCGCGGCTGGTGCGCCGGCTGCCGCCGGTGGTGCTGAAGGTGCTGATCGTGGTCTTCGGCACGTCGATCGGGCTCTACCTGCTCTGGCGCGCGCTGCGCTGAGCCTCGGCGACAGGTGCCCGGCCGGGAGGCTGGACAGGTGACCGGCCGGTCGGGCGAAGGACGCACGCCCGGGCGGCTAGTGGTCCTGGAGCGTGAAGAAGAGCGTCCGGTGCTCGACGTCCAGGAAGGCGGTCCGCCACCGCGTGGCCGGTGTCGCCTCGTCGTACGCCCGGCTGTGCAGCCACCGGGGCGCGGCCGGCAGGAACGGCGCGAGAGCGGGCCACGCGTCCGCCGGGCTGGTGAGGGGCGCCTGGTCTGGCTCGGCGGGCGCGTACGGCACGAAGTCGTACCGCTGCGCCAGCGTCCGCGCGTCCGCCGGACGCAGCCGGACGACGCCCTGGTACGCCCAGTCCACGGGGCCCGGCGCGCGGCCGCACGGCTCGCCCGAGAGGGAACGCACCTGCCAGTGGATCTCCAGGTAGTCGCCGAGGCCCGGCAGTTCCTCGGGCGGATCCCACCGCTTCGTGCGCACCTTCGCCTCCTCGGCGCGCACCGACTCCCGGCACTCGGACGTGTCGCCCGGGTCGTTGCCGACGGCTCGGATCGCGGCCCCCACGCACCCGACGACGACCACCAGCAGCAGCGCGGCGGAGCCGCCGAGGACGGCCACCAGCGCGCGTCTCGTCATGGTCGTCAGCGTACGAAGGGCGTCCACCCCCGCCGC
>NZ_JAVRFL010000069.1:0-3886 GCF_031845925.1 Micromonospora reichwaldensis
GTTGCAGCGGGTGTTGGATGGTGGTGAGGGTCAGGTGGTGGTGGCGGATGTGCGGTGGGATCGGTTTGTGCCGTCGTTCACGGCGTTGCGTCCGTCGCGTTTGTTCACCGACATCCCCGAGGCACAGGCGGCGATCGAGGCGGCGGCCCGAGCCGAGACCGGCCCCACCGACCGGGCCTCCGCACTGCGCGAGCGGCTCGCGGCCCTGACGCCGCCGGAGGTCGAGGCGTCCCTCCTGGACCTCGTACGCTCCCAGGTCGCCACGGTGCTCGGCCACGCCACCGTGGAGGCGGTGCGGCCGGACCGGGCGTTCCAGCGTCTCGGCTTCGACTCGCTCACCGCCGTCGAGCTGCGCAACCGGCTGACCGCCGAAACGGGCCTCGCGTTGCCCTCCACCCTGGTCTTCGACCACCCGACGCCGGCCGCCCTGGTCGCCTTCATCCGGGAGACCGTGCTCGGAGCATCGGGTGACGCGCCGGCCGACCGCAGGGTCGCCACCGTGGACGACGACCCGATCGTGATCGTCGGGATGGGCTGCCGCCTTCCGGGTGGCGTCGCGTCCCCGGAAGAACTGTGGCAACTGCTCTCCACGGGACGCGACGGCATCTCCGAGTTCCCCCTCGACCGGGGCTGGGACAGCTTCCTCAGCAGTGGCCTGTCCGACACGTCCTTCGCCCGCAGGGGCGGCTTCGTCTATGACGCCGGTGAGTTCGACGCCGAGTTCTTCGGCATCTCGCCACGCGAGGCCCTCGCCATGGACCCGCAGCAGCGGCTGCTGCTGGAGACCTCGTGGGAGGCCGTCGAGTCGGCGGGCATCGACCCGACCAGCCTGCGGGGCGGCGCGGTCGGCGTCTTCGCCGGGGCCAGCTTCCAGGGGTACGCCAGCGGGTCGGTCGGTCGGGCCCAGGAGGTCGGCGGCCACCTGCTCACCGGCAACGCGACAAGCGTGTTGTCGGGTCGGGTGGCGTACTCGTTCGGGTTCGAGGGGCCGGCGGTGACGGTGGACACGGCGTGTTCGTCGTCGCTGGTGGCGTTGCACCTCGCGGCGCAGGCGCTGCGGTCGGGCGAGTGCGACCTGGCGCTGGCCGGCGGCGTCACCGTGATGGCCTCACCGGGCACGTTCGCCGAGTTCTCGATCCAGGGCGGCCTGTCCGCCGACGGCCGCTGCAAGTCGTTCTCGGACGCCGCGGACGGCACGGGTTGGTCCGAGGGCGTCGGCGTGCTGCTGGTGCAGCGGCTGTCGGACGCGCGGCGCGACGGGCGCCGGATCCTGGCGGTCGTACGGGGCACGGCGGTGAACCAGGACGGTGCGTCGAACGGGTTGACGGCGCCGAACGGGCCGTCGCAGCAGCGGGTGATCCGGCAGGCCCTCGCGAGTGCGGGTCTGTCGACGGCTGATGTGGATGTGGTGGAGGCGCACGGTACGGGTACGTCGTTGGGTGATCCGATTGAGGCTCAGGCGTTGTTGGCGACGTATGGGCAGGGTCGGGATGTGCCGTTGTTGTTGGGTTCGGTGAAGTCGAACATCGGTCACACGCAGGCGGCTGCGGGGGTGGCCGGGATCATCAAGATGGTCTTGTCGATGCGGCACGGGATGGTGCCGGCGACTTTGCACGTGGATGCGCCGTCGTCGCATGTGGACTGGGCGTCGGGTGCGGTGGAGTTGGTGACGGAGTCGCGTGAGTGGCCGGGGGTGGAGCGTCCCCGGCGGGCGGGTGTGTCGTCGTTCGGCATCTCCGGCACGAACGCGCACGTGATCATCGAGCAGCCGGAGCCGGAGCCGGAGTCCGCTCCGACACCGGTCGCACCGGTCGCACCCGTCGCGCCCGTCGCGCCGGTGGGGTTGCCGGTGCCGTGGGTGGTGTCGGGGCGCTCCGAGCGGGGCCTGGCGGGTCAGGCGGCGCGGTTGGCGTCGTTCGTGCGCGATCGTGGCCTGTCGCCGGCGGATGTGTCGTGGTCGTTGGCGACGACCCGGGCGGCGTTGGAGCACCGGGCGGTGGTGTGGGGCTCCGACGCGGACGAGCTGGTCGCCGGTCTGTCGGCTGTCGCCGAGGGCGGGCCGGCGGTATCGGGTGTGGTGTCGGCGGGTCGCCGGGCGGTGTTGTTCACGGGTCAGGGTTCGCAGCGCGTGGGCATGGGCCGCGAACTGTATGACGCGTTCCCGGTCTTCGCGGCGTCGTTCGACGAGGTGTGCGCCCGGTTCGACGGCTTGCTGCCGCGTGCGCTGCGTGAGGTGGTGTTCGCGGAGGCGGGTTCGGCCGAGGCCGCGTTGCTGGACCAGACGGTGTTCGCGCAGGCGGGCCTGTTCGCGGTCGAGGTGGCGTTGTGGGAGTTGTTGTCGTCGTGGGGTGTGCGGGCGGACTATCTGGCGGGTCACTCGATCGGTGAGGTGACTGCGGCGTACGTGTCGGGGATGTTGTCGCTGGCGGACGCGTGCACGCTGGTGGCGGCGCGGGGCAGGTTGATGCAGGCGTTGCCCGCTGGCGGCGTCATGGCGGCCGTCGGCGCGTCGGAGGAGGCTGTCGCCGAGCTGATCAGCGTGAGCGGTGCGGCCGTGGACATCGCGGCGGTCAACGGTCCCGCGTCGGTGGTCGTCTCCGGCGCCGGCGACGAGGTGGCTCCAGTGGTGGCGGCCTGCCGTGAGCGGGGTTGGCGGACGAAGGAACTCGCGGTCAGTCACGCGTTCCATTCGCGGTTGATGGAGCCGATGCTGGGCGAGTTCGCGTCGGTGGTGGCGGGGCTGGACTGGCGGTCGCCGCGGGTGCCGATCGTGTCGAACGTGACCGGCGCGGTGGCCGACGCCGGGGAGATCACCGATCCCGGCTACTGGGTGCGGCACGTGCGGCAGCCGGTGCGCTTCGCCGATGGTGTGGTGGCGTTGCGGGCGCAGGGGGTGGACACCTTCCTGGAGGTCGGCCCGGACGCGGTCCTCACCGCCATGGCAGCCGAGGCGGACACGGCCGACGACGTGCGGTACGTCGCCACGCTGCGCCGCAGTCAGCCCGACGTCACCACCCTGACCCATGCCGTCGGGCAGCTCTGGGCCGCCGGCGTGACCGTCGACTGGGCGGCGTACCTCGGCCAGACCGGCGCCCGGCCGCGCGCGGTGGAACTGCCCACCTACGCCTTCGACCGGCAGCGCTACTGGCTGGAGGACCCCCAGCCCGGCGCGGCTCCGGAGGGGGCCGACGCCCCGTCCGACGAGCAGTTCTGGGCAGCGGTCGAGTCCGGGGACCTCGGCGTGCTGGGCGAGGATCTGGCGGTGGGCGCGGACGAGCCGTCCACGGCGCTGCTGCCCAAGCTCGCCCGGTGGCGGCGGGCGACGCAGCAGCGGGCCGTCGTCGACTCCTGGCGGTACCGGGCGACGTGGCGTACGGCCGCCGTGCCGGACTCCGCGACGTTGGCGGGGACCTGGCTGCTGCTGATGGCACCCGGGCAGGAGGACCACCCGGTGGCCGCGGCGCTGACCGCCCGGGCCGACCGGGCGATCCCGGTGCTGGTCCCGGCCGGCGCCGACCGTGACCGGGTGGCGCGGCTGCTGCGGGAGGCGATGGGCTCCGACGACCGGGACGCCCACGTGGTGTCCCTGCTGTCGCTGGCCGAGCCGCGGGAGGCGTCCCCGGTTCCGGCCGCCGCCGAGGTGTCGACGGCGCTGGCCGTGGTGCAGGCGCTGACCGACGTCGGTGGGTCGGGCCGGCTGTGGTGGCTGACGCGCGGAGCGGTGTCGGTCGGCGGCTCGGACGAGCTGGCGGATGTCGCGGGTGCTGCGGTGTGGGGTTTGGGTCGGGTGGTGGGTGTGGAGGTGCCGTTGCGGTGGGGTGGTTTGGTGGATTTGCCGGGGTTGTTGGATGGGGGTGTGTGGGGTCGGTTGTGTGGGGTGTTGTCG